>JAYEJL010000104.1:0-45422 GCA_034660555.1 Thermotogota bacterium | reverse complement strand
ATCTCTGCTTTGGTTTATTATTTCACTCACATCTTCACCAGATTGTCTATTTCCATATTTAATACCGTCATATCGTGATAAATTCGAGCTTGCCTCTCCGGGAGCAATTAAGTAATATGTCGCTACAACATAATCAATCAAAGGAATGCTAACGAATTCTACATTGGCACCTTTATTTTTAAGATTTTCAACCATTTCAAGAAAATCTTCTTTTACATCATCTTCAAGGTTTGGTGCATTCATGAACTCTTCGGGAATACAAAAACTGTAATCGCTGAGTTCTAATTCATCAAATGATTCTGGATAATTTCTATCTATCTTAACAGTAGTAGAATCAAGTAAATCTTTACTGGCAATCATTTTGAAGATTTCAAAAGCATCATCAACAGATCTTGTAATGGGTCCTATTTGATCCATAGATGAAGAAAATGCGACCAGCCCATATCTGGATACAAGTCCGTATGTAGGTTTAAAACCTACTACACCACACAAACTGGCTGGCTGTCGAACAGAACCGCCAGTGTCACTTCCAAGAGCAAAAGGTGCTGTACCTGAAGCAACAGCAGCTGCACTTCCTCCACTGCTACCACCTGTCATTCTCTCTATATCCCATGGATTTTTAGTAGGACCAAATATTGAAAATTCTGTAGAAGAACCCATAGCGAATTCATCAAGATTTGTCTTGCCAAGTATGGTAAAGTTGTGCTTTTTTAATTTCTTAACAACCGTGGCATCATAAGGTGAGTAGTAACCTTCAAGGATTTTACTTGCACAAGTAGTTTTCATTCCTTTGACATTAATATTGTCTTTAATAGCAATTGGAATACCAAAACTGTCAATATCTTCGTTAACACTAACAAAGGCATTAAGTTTGCTGTTATGTTCCTTAATCCTCTTCAAATAAAAATTGTAAACATCTTTTTGTTCCTTTGGGTATAGTTTCCTGATTTCCTTAACGCCTAAGTTTATATAATCTCGATTCAATTAGCTCACCTCCATATTCCTTTATATTATTCTAACACTAGCACCAAAAAAGGTTCTTTACATCAATGTTTATTATCACTGTATAATATATTCAGGTGAATCTATGAGAAAAAATTATCTTCATTTCACATTTGAAGTTTATGAAAATGAAATTGATTTACTCCAGGAGAAATGTCACTTTGAGGGATTTAATGACATCTATTTTCAGTATGGTTCAAACAATAGATGGGCCGCTCATATTTATGTTAAAAAAGGTGAGAAAATACCCGCATTTCTGGCCAACAGACCTCTTAGGTTTCTTGAAATAGAAAATAACAAAGCCTGGACAAAAAGCTGGAGAGAAAGCTTAAAACCCTTCGAGATTTTTGATGGTATGAAGGTTATACCTTTACAAAAACTAAGAAAAATTGATTCTGCAAAGAAAATTGGCATTATACCCGGATTAAGTTTTGGTACTGGTTTACATGAAACAACTAGAATTTGTGCTGAGCTTATTAACAAATATCTAAAGAAAAATGACAGATTTCTTGACATTGGGACAGGTACAGGAATACTTTCTGTGCTTGCAATGAAACTGGGAGCTGGTTACGTTTTAGCGGTAGACAATGATGAAAACTCTCTTTCAAAATGCAGAGAAACAGCCTGGATAAATAATGTGAAGATCGATATCGCCTACTCAGATTTTTTAAGTGGTGTTAACCCAAACAAACCCTTCAATCTCATAGCATCTAATATGATTGTTGATCCACTGCTCAGTTTTTATAAAAATGTATCAAAGATTATGACTGAAAGCAGTATTTTCGTCATTTCTGGAATTCTAAAGAGTCAAAAGAAGCTGTTCACAAATAAAGATACGCCTTACCGTATAATAAAATCGAAGGAGAAAGGTGAATGGATAGGTTTTGCTCTGAAAAGAAAATAATTGAGCTCCAGCTGGAAAGAATAATTGACAATAATTTTGTTACAATAAAGAGATGCTTATGGGATTTTCCACAGGTTATTAGGAGCTACCCCCTTAAAAATAACAGACCTTTCCCCACAATCTTTTGGCTAACCTGTCCCCTGTTGCGCAAAAGTGTTTCCAGGTTGGAAGAAAAAGGGATGATCAAATATTTCGAGAAAAGGCTTCGAAAGGAACCGGAAATGAAAAAAAGATTTTTGTTAGCTCATGAAGCAACAAAGGAAATGAGAAAAGCTCTGTTGCCTGAAAAAGCTCCTTGCTGGATAAAAGAGGATCTAATTTCCAGAGGTATAGGAGGTACAAAGAAGTACCTTACAGTAAAATGCCTCCACCTTCAATTAGCAAATTTTCTTGGAGGTATTGACAACCCCATTGGAGAAGAAGTGTGGAAATCTATTGGTTTAGTAAATTGTAAGGAAAACGATATTATTTGTGAAAAGTTGATGGAAAATGACTCAAAAAGAAATTAGAGACAGAATCAAAGCTCTTCCACAAAAGCCCGGGGTGTACATATTTAAAGATAATCTAGATGAAATCATATATATTGGAAAAGCAAAAAGACTTCGAAGCCGCGTATCTTCATACTTTAGACAATCAAATTTATCAAGAAATGACAAAATTAAAGAAATCTATCTCGCTACGAAAACTATTGATTTTATTGTTGTGCCATCTGAAAGAGAGGCAATGTTCCTTGAGGCAAATTTGATTTATAAGCACAAACCAAAATACAATGTATTGCTAACTGATTCTCATCATTATCCATATATAAGAATATCAAATGATGAATTTCCCAATATCACAATAACAAGATTGAAAAGCTCAAATAATGGGGAATATTTCGGTCCTTACACAAATGTAAAACTGGTACGCAAACTAATTGAACTCCTTCAACGAATATTCAAAATAAGAACATGTACTTATGATCTGTCAAAAATAAAAAGAGAGTGCTTCCTTTACCACCTGAAGATGTGTTCCGCTCCGTGCACCGGAAAAATTACACATAAAAAATACCAAAAAGAACTCAGTGAACTGCGCGGTTTCCTGAATGGAGAAACATCAAATGTTAGAGAAAAACTCGAAAATCGTATGTACAGACTTTCAGATCTTCTTCAATTTGAAGAAGCGAAAGAAATAAGAGATGTGCTTGCTTTGTTCGATGAACTTTATGACAAACAAACTGTAGATGTTCCACAGGATTATAATGCTGACATAATAACTCACTCAAGTGGTTATATTGCAGTTTTACGAATTAGAGGTGGTATGCTACTGGGAAAATTGAGTTTTGAATTTCCCGGTGAACAAATACAGGATTTTATTACACAGTTTTATTTTTCCAGAAAAAAGGAGATTCCTGAAACGATAATAACGGATTCATTGACTGGACAAAATCGTAAAGAATTTAAAGATCAGTTTGAATATATAGGTCCTCCCCGTAACGAAAGAGAAAAACGCTTAATTTCAGTAGCATATGAAAATATTGAAGATGAGATTGGATTTCGTTTAAACGCAATCAAAACAATAAAACAGGCTAAGGAACTGCTAGGATTAAGAAAGATACCCGAATCAATTGATGGCATAGATATTTCTCACACACAGGGGCAATATACTGTGGCTTCTGTAGTAGTTTTTGATAAGGGAAAACCTTATAAAGATAGTTATAGACGTTACAGAATAACCCAGCTTGAAAAACCCAATGATTTTCAGGCAATCGAAACAGTAATAAGACGTCGCTATTCCAAACACAGACTTCCTGATCTATTATTTATAGATGGTGGTAAGCCTCAACTGGTCGCTGCAAAAAAGGCTCTTGATTATCTAGATCTTGACTGTGAAATAGTAGGGATAGCAAAAGAAAATGAGGAAATTGTTTTTCCCGATCAAAGAGGAAAGGTAACACTTCCCGATGATAATCCTGTTAAAAGGCTTTTGATAGCCGTTCGAAACGAAGCTCATAGATTTGCCGTTCATTATCATAGAGTGTTGAGAGAGAAGCGTTTGAGACGTTCAAAGCTTGACGATGTTCCTGGAATTGGACCCAAAAGGAAGAAACGATTATTGAAAGCTTTCGGAAGTATTTCAGAAATAAAGAATGCCAGTGAAGAAGAACTTTATAAAATTGTTAAAGACAGAAGAGCGCTAAACAATATCCTTGACTGGATAAAAAAACAAAGCGGTGGACGTTAATAATCCACCGCTTCTTTAAAAATCGACTTTACCTTTACTTCACTTTTTCCTTAAGTTCTTTACCGGCTCTGAATTTTGGTACTTTACCACCGGGAATCTTAATTGGTTCTTTTGTTCTCGGGTTAACACCTTTTCTTGGTTTTCTCATAGCAACCTCGAATGTGCCAAACCCGACAAGTTTAACCTCTTCACCTTTTGAAAGCTGCTCTTCAACAGTTTCAATAAAATTGTCAAGTACCTCACCGGCTAGTTTCTTTGTTACATCTGCCTTATCAGCAATTTCAGCCACAAGTTCTTTTTTGTTCACATGAGCACCCCCTACTATTGAAATCATGATGTCTCCAATATTCTAACACTTTATGGGCTATCATTTCAACTATCTACATCTCTTAACACCGGTATGCATAAGATTTAGGTTGATTTTTATAAGAAATAACGAACACTATAGATTATCTAATAGCTCTGTAACCTTCTAATAATAAAGGTTATAGAGCATAACAGAAATACAAACTGATTTTTTTGGTACTATTAGAATAACAATATTTTTTTCTGTATATTAAACAGCAAGTGTTTTATGTAAACATTTTTTGTTATAAATTGATCTCTACAATCTTTAAAAACTCTTTAAAATAGAAAAAACCATGCACCTCCCCTTGACAACATTGACTGCTCCGGTGGTGCATTCCAGCTCAGGCCAAGCACTCCCACGGCACACAGAAATACTTGCTTATGGCTGCTTCCTTCCGGATCTGACCAGATTCACAAGTTTCTGTTGCGTGGGACCCGACCATCAACACCTTCCTGCACTCCGTGAAACAACCAGATGTTGCCTCAGGAAGTCTTCAGCCCCGCGTATGGCGGATTTCGGGTTAAGGGAACCGCCAACTCCCCGCCTAGCATGGTTACTAAAATTATATTATGTAACCTACCAAAGGTCAACTTAGTACATCACTTAGAAAAACCATCCGGCAATAAATAATTCTATTCAAATAACTCACTTAAAGAGATGATCATTTTACGGGAATACTTCTTTTTCCTTCCAGGTAAATAAATTCTTTTAAAATCACTCTTTATGAGTATATTAACCAGTTCATCATCAATGTCTACATTACATGCTACTACGGGATAGTTATGTTTATACTCCTGTAGTGACTTTTTTAGTTCATAATATGTAGATACTATCATCTGTTTGCTTTCTTCTTTCGAAGCATATGAAACACATATTGGTGGATTCAAAATTGCCGGTAACAGTGCAAGTTTATCGTCCAAATTCAAAGAATTGAGATTGAGAGGCTTTCTTATTTTCTTAGCTACATATTCCTCGAATCCTGATAATTCCATTGAAGATATTCTTACAGATTCCCTATCCGGGACTGTGAGAATTGAAATATCGTTCTGATAGGCAAATCCAACTGCATCTTTATCAAACGCACCGCAAAAAGAATTTACTCCTAAAGAAAATAGTTTTTTTATAGTCGAATAATCAATATGTGTCGAAGCGTACATTGTGTTCTTCCCTATGGGAATATCCCTTATCTCATTATCTATTCTTGTTTCCAATATCTTTCCATCAACTATGAATGCAGAAATATCATCTGTGTAATAATAAAGGGTCATAAATAATCTAATATTTTTTAAATCAGCCACTGAGATTCCCTTTGTAGGATTTCCTATATGAACATCCTCAAGCAATCCTGTTACACCTTCGAGTTTGTAAAGTGTAGATTCTTCCTGAAATCCATCATCTGATATCAACTGCATGACATATTCAAGTGTTAAATGATCATATTTCTCAGCCGCAAAATATTGCGAGAAATCTTTATGCATCTGGGAACTGTAAATGGCTACCTTATATAACGCCTTCAGCGCAAGCTTTCTTCTTCTTCTCAAAATAACATCACCACAGTATTCTATGTCACTCATCACATCATCGTAATCCAGCGGATCGGTTACAGTAACTACATTTCTATGATTTCTTGCAGCAGCTGTCATAACTGCTATAGAAAAATAGTCCAGTTCTTTTGTTAATTCTTTCTCGTTAAGACTTTTTCTCTTTTCTTCCGTTATTGATCTTGGATCCAGTATCAGCATATCAAAAAAAGGAAAAGGTTTGTTTTGATCTTTTAAATATTCCTCAGGTTCACTTATCAACGTGTTAATTATTCCTTTTTTCAATAGATTCAGTTGATAACTCTCAGAAGTATTTTCCATATTTTTATCCAACAGAGTTCTGTAAGTTATGTCATAATGTTCCATTGTGGGAATTAGTTCCGGATCTATATAAATATCGGCACCTTTTTTTGCAATAAAATCCAAAAATTCATCCAATTTCTCATTATTGTGTATTCCTACATATATTTTTTTGATGTTCACTCTCGCACCTCCATTTAATAAATTTTAACAGAAATTACTATATAATAAGAATACCCAAAATTGTGTTATATTCTACTAAACCTAAAGCAGAATTTTAAGCATTATGATATAATGAGTCTTGGTTTGGAAAACCCGCTTTGCCTGAGGGCAAGGCCATATGTCCATGGGAGGAGGTAATGTATGAAAAAGCAGAGGATTTATGAAACTATGTTCATCATCGACCCAAATCTCGAAGATGAAGCAAGGGAAGCAGTCGCAGAAAAAATCAAGAAACAGATCGAAGAAAGAGTTCAGGGTATAGTTAGGAAGCTAAATCGCTGGGGCGTTAGAAAATTAGCCTACCGTCTTGGTAGAGGTTTCACAGAAGGGGACTACACAATTATCATCTTCGAAGCTGACCCGGAAAACGTCGATATTCTTGAAAAATTCTACAAAATAACACCCGAGGTCTTCCGCTGGCAAACCTTCAGAAGAGAAGATCTGGAGAAAAGTGGTTTACCAAAGGAAATGTTGAAAGAAGAAGATGAAGAGAAGGTTGATGAAGCAGCAGAAGAACCAGTGGAAAAGGAAGAAACTCCTGAAAGCAGTCCAGAGGAATCGGTAACTAAAGAATCAAAAAAATCGGAGGAATGAGACGATGTCAATCAGCTATAACAAAATTATTCTTGTTGGTAGATTGGTAAGAGACCCCGATATAAGGTTTACAACAAGTGGTACCCAGGTATCAGTATTTACAATCGCTGTTGACCGTCCAACTCGTTCAGGTATGAATGATAACGATAATACAGATTTTATTAGAGTTGTAACCTTTGGTAGGACTGCTGAATTTGTGGGCAATTATCTGGTCAAAGGAAGATTAATACTTGTTGAAGGTTCGTTACAAATCAGAAAGTGGACAACCCAGGATGGTGACAAAAGAAGTACCACAGAGGTACTTGCAAACACCATCAGATTTATGGAAACTAAATCACAGGCTGGAGTGACCGACTCTTCAACATTTAATAAAGATGTTGAAGAAACAACCGATGAAGATAATGATATTGATCCAAGTGAAGATATCACATTTTTCGGCAGTGAACAAAACGACAAAAGCGATGATCAACCACCTTTTTAAACAAATAAGTAATGAGGAGGATTTAAATGAGAGAACGTAGAAAAAGAAGAAAGTCAAACAAACGTTGTAGATTTTGTTCAATAGATATTAGCTACATTGACTATAAAAATACAACTCTTCTTAGAGATTTCATGACAGAAAAGGGCAAGATAATACCAAAAAGAATTACAGGAAATTGTTCAAAACATCAGAGAATGGTGAAAATTGCCATAAAAAGAGCAAGACATATGGCACTTCTTCCCTACGTGAAGGAGTAATGCGAAGGGGAGGCTCAGAGAGCCTCCTTGTTTTTTCTTGAAACAATTCACTAATTATTTAGTATAGTAAATGGAGGTATATACTATGAAAATCATCTTAAAAAAGGATGTTCCTAAGCTTGGAACTGAAGGTGAGGTTAAAGAGGTAGCTGACGGATACGGAAGAAATTATTTAATTCCTAAAGGTCTGGCAGTGGAAGCTACAAAAAGCGAAATGGCCAAATTAAAAACCAAAAAAGAACATCATGAAATGAAAGAAGAACGTATACGCGAAAAGAGCGAAGAATTATTAAAAAAAGTCTCATCCAGACACTTTACAATAAAAGTAAAATCCGGTAGTAGTGGAAAGCTCTTTGGGTCAGTCACTTCTGCTGATATTGCAGATAAAATTGAAGAAGACACTGGAACCAAACTTGAAAAGAAGTACATAAACCTTCCCGAAAATATTCGTGAAACAGGAGATCATGAAATTGAAATAGAATTACCCGGAAATGTGAAGGGTACCATAAAGCTTACCGTCGAAGGAATAGAGGAAGACTGAGCTTGGAATTCAAGATTTTCTCAAAAGCACTTTATTCAACGTGGATATATTACAGACCAGAACGCCTTCTCTTTGATACAGGAGAAGGTATTTCAACAAATATGGGTAATAAAGTATATGCCATAAAGGATATTTTCCTCACTCACGGTCATATCGATCATATTTCCGGTTTGTGGGGCATAATCAATACCAGAAATAACGCAATGGGAGATAAAACAAAACCTTTGCGAATAACGTACCCTAAAAATAACCGTGCAATTGAGTCATATATTCAATTTATTAAACAAATGAACCCCTATCTCAAATACGATATTTTATTGAATCCGGTAGAAGAAGGGGAAATAGTTTTTTTGCGATATGCAGGAAACTTTAAAAGAACAGTTATACCTTTTAAAGTGAAGCATACCCCTGGAGAGATCAGTCTGGGTTATAATATTGTTGAAGAAAGACATAAACTTAAAGAAAAGTATAAAAATAAAAGTTCTAAAGAAATTGCCAGAATATCAAAAAAGATGGGTAAAGAAGAGGTTACTTATACATATAATAAGAATATCATCACAATAAGCGGGGACACTTTTGCTTTACCGTTGAGTATTATAGAAGACTCGGAAACTCTCTTGCATGAATGTACTTTTTTGAAAACAGAAGATAGACGAGGCGAGAATCACTCATCACTGGATGAAGTAATAGAAAATGTTTCAAAAGTAGAAGCTTTGAAGAGACTAATATTGTATCATATATCTAGCAGGTACATTGGTAAGTGGCCAAAGTGGAGGAAATACATTGGCGAACGAATGAAAGATTCTGATGTAGAAGTGTATACAGTACATCCTCAAAAAATATTCACACTTTGATTTACCTGTTTAGGAGGTAGATTATGGAGTATATCGGCTGGATGATATTTGCAGTCGTACTTCTGGTAGTAGAAATTGTAACCCCAACATTCTTCTTTCTCTGGTTCTCTATTGGATCTTTCACTGCAGGTTTACTTGCAATTTTCGATTTTAGTCTGGGATGGCAGGTTTCTGTCTTCGCTATTACAAGTGCTCTGCTGGTTCTTTTCACCCGCCCTATTGCTAAAAAACTCTCTGGAGTATCTCCAAGAAAAATTTACGTTGACGAACTAAAAGGTACTAGAGCTCGAGTAATAGCAGAGATAAACACGAATAAAGGCACTGGATTAGTAAGAGCCGCTGGAGAAGATTGGAGAGCAAAACCAGTTGAAGAGGAAAAATATCCTGTTATTGAAAAAGATAAATACGTAAAGATTGACCATGTTAGAGGTACTATAGTGTATGTAACTCCCACTGAAAATAATGAGAGGTCTATAAGAGAGGAGGAATAACCATGATACTTTGGATAATATTTGCAATAATTGTACTTATTATTGCAGCTTCCGGGATCAAAATAGTCAGACCATTCCAGAAAGGTCTGGTTGAAAGACTTGGAAGTTTCAAACGTGAGGCTGGACCCGGACTGAATTTCATTATACCGTTCATCGAAAAAATAGTTAAAGTAGACCTTAGAGAAATGGTAATAGATGTTCCACCTCAGGAAGTAATCACCACGGATAACGTAGTGGTTACAGTGGACGCTGTTATTTACTATGAAGTTACCGATGCCTATCGTGTTGTTTATAATGTATCGAATTTTGAAAATGCTGCAATTAAACTGGCACAGACAAACCTGAGAAATGTAATCGGTGAAATCGAACTGGATCAAACATTAACCTCAAGAGAACGTATAAACGTTAAGTTGAGAGAAGTTCTTGACGACGCTACAGACAAATGGGGAGTTAAGGTAACACGTGTTGAAATAAAGAAAATTGACCCGCCACAGGACATCATGGAAGCCATGTCCAAACAGATGAAGGCTGAACGAACAAAAAGAGCAGTTATTTTGGAGGCTGAAGGATATCGTCAATCAGAGATTACCAGAGCTGAAGGTGATAAGAGATCAGCAATCTTAAAGGCTGAAGGTGAAGCTGAGGCTATAAAGAGAGTAGCTGACGCAAACAAATACAAACTTACTGCTGAAGCTGAAGGTCAAGCTGCTGCTATTATGAAGGTATTCAAAGGCATACATGAAGGTAATCCAACAAACGACCTTATAGCAATAAGATATCTCGACGCATTGAAGGATATTGCTGATGGAAAAGCCAGTAAAATCTTTTTACCCTTTGAATCTTCAAGTTTGTTGAGTAGTGTGGCATCCATAGCGGAACTATTTAAAGAGAACAAAGAAAATAAAGAAGAAGAATAGTCGGGGTTTTTGTTGTGCAACAATGTGAATTCTTTACAGTAATTATATCTCACATTATGATTTCAGTAAGTACATTTGTCCTTTCTCTTATTACTGTATTAATAACATACCAGTTCGAAAAAAAAAGTCCTATATGGTTTAATCTACTAAACCTTCCTGCAGTTGCCCTATCTATATTTGTAGCCTATCATTTTTTTGAACATAGCAAGATACTACTTTTCATTATATTGTTGTTTATAGGTTATCTTTATTTTCTAAGGGACCTCAATCTTAGGATAATGAGCTTTGATGTTTCTTTTAGAATTATTTATTTATCAATGGGCTTCACAAGGAATGAATATCTGAAAAACCTGCTGTTTTCAGAAAGTAAACTGTTTTTTGTTCAGTCTTTAACAACATTCATTCTAATTTCAACCATTGCAGATGTGTTCCATGAATTAACGTCAATCATTTCCACCGACTGTTACAGCACGATAACAGTGTTCTTTATAGGACTTCTGGTTGTCCTCTGCATAATAAACGGGACAAAAAAATATATTGTAAAGAATAATTCAAAATTCCCCGCATAAATGTATGTTATTATACCCCTAGTAGGTATAAATAAGGAGGTATTTTTTTGTGGCAGAACAATTACTAAACAAAGACGTAAGAAAGCAGGTAGTAGAAATATTGGGAAATATGGATGGTGAAGTAAAGCTGTTGTTGTTTGTTAAAGATAAAGATTGCGAATTCTGCGATACAGTTGTTTCTCTTCTAAACGAATTGACGGAGGTTGGAGAGAAGGTCACTTTTGAAAAGCACAATATCGACTCCGAGGTTGCAAAAAACTATCACATAAACGATGCACCGGCAATAGTACTTCTGACTCCCGAAGGAAAGGACAAAGGTGTAAGGTTCTACGGTATACCTTCAGGTCATGAATTTGGTACATTACTTCAGGATATAGTGAGTTTCTCAAAAGGTGCGTTATCTAGTATTTCTGAAGAGTCACAGAAAAAGATAACAGGGATAGATAAGGATATTGATATAAAAGTGTTCATTACTCCTACCTGTCCTTACTGTCCGAAAGCAGTAATAACTGCTCATAATATCGCTATGCTCAACGACAGAATAACAGCTTCCATGATAGAAGCCAACGAATTCAAAGAACTATCAGTGAAACATGGTGTTAGTTCGGTCCCTCATATTGTGATAAATGACAGCGTTGAATTTGTAGGTGCATATCCTGAAGAACAGTTTGTTAATGAAGTTCTAAAAGCTGTTTAGGAGGTTTTTGCTATGGCGTTTTTTGATGTCAGTAGTGCAAAAAAAACTACAGACTTTAAAAATGAATACGATGTGGCAATTATTGGCGGTGGACCTGGTGGCATTACAGCCAGTATTTATGCAGTTCAGGCTGGTCTTGAACCTCTTGTGATTGAAAAGGCACTTGAAGGTGGCCAGATGAATAATACCGACAAAGTTGAAAATTGGCCAGGATTTTCCTCAATATCGGGTGTTGATCTATCCGAAAAAATGGCTGAACATGCGCAAGATCATAATGTGAAGATCACAAATGCTGAAGTGGTTGATATAAAACCAGGCAAGATGAAAACAGTCATACTTGACAATGGCAAAGAAACAAAGGCTCACGTTTTAATAATTGCAACTGGCTCAAACCCAAAAAAGCTTGGTGTCCCTGGAGAAGAAAAGTTTTCTGGAAAAGGAATTTCGTATTGTGCTACCTGTGATGGCCACTTTTTTAGAAATAAACACATTGCTGTCGTTGGTGGCGGAAATAGCGCTCTTGATGAAGCACTTTATCTGGCAAAAATAGTAAAGAAAATTACTGTTGTTCAGAATTTACCCGATTTAACAGCAGACAAAATGTTGCAAAAGCGAATTAAGGAAACGGGAATCACTGATTTTATTTATAACACCGTAGTAAAAGAGGCAAAGGGTAATGATAAATTAGATAAGCTTATACTCAAGAATGTTAAAACTGATGAAGAATCCGAACTTGATGTTGACGGTGCATTTGTTTTTATCGGTATGAATCCAAACACAAAATTTCTTAAGGAAAAAGTTGAACTGAACGATTACGGTTATATAATAACAAATGATCACTGTGAAACCAATATCGAAGGCATTTACGCAATTGGTGATGTAAGAGAAAAGGAAGTTAGACAGATAGTCACTGCAGCAGCTGATGGAGCAATAGCATTACTCGACGCGTCAAAAAGGTATTTTCAATAATCATTTATGATGAGTAATTAACTTTTCTAGCATGTATGTATTTTGTTACTTATATGACTCGATGATGGTTATCCTGCCCTCATCGAGTTCCATTTTTACCCAGCTACCAACCGGGAGAGTAATTCTATCCAAACTATCGTGATACACGGGTAATCCCAACCACACAGGTATATCTGAAGAAGCGAAATAGGTTCTTATTGTTTTTTTGAGTTCACTTAAATCTCCATTTCTTATGTTACTAAATCCAGCAAACACGACTCCTCTTAATTCACTGTATTCATCAAGATGAGCGATGTTCCACAACATTCTTTCAAACGAATGCAAGGTTTCGCCAATATCTTCGAGTACAAGAATGCAATTTTTTAATGAACCGATGTATTCAGTCCCCTGAAGAGTTTTAAAAAGTGAAAGATTGCCCACGATAAGCTTTCCTAACATATCTCCTGGTACTATAGCCTCAGATGGATAATCAAACTCAATCACTTTACTACCTTTCACAACAGAAAGCATCTGTCCTATCAAACCAGCATCGTCATCCAATTCAACAGATGCCATCGGACCGTGATATGTAATTAATCCACTTTTAAAATGCAACGCAAGAAGCAAAGCGGTTATGTCGCTGTAGCCGACAAGCGGTTTTGGATTATTTCTTATTGTTTCCCAGTCGAGATAATCCAACAGCTCGAAGGAACCAAAACCACCCCTGGAAGTAAGAATTAAATCAATTTCAGGATCTTTAAAGGCTTGCATTAATTCAATGGCCTTTTCCCTTGCTGATAAGTAAGCATTGCAACTTTCACCAACAATCACATTTAATCCATATGTTCTAAGGTTATCAAGTCCACTCCTGAGTGCATAGTAATCTGGAAGTGCTGCTGGAGAAGTAACAAATACTGTCTCAATATTTCTTTGGTAATTCCTTTTATCTCCCAGTTCAATCAGTTCCAGTGTACTTGAATTGATTCCTTTGGGCAACAAAAAAAATAAACAAATCAACAGTAAAAAAAAGACGCGCTTAAGCATAAAAAACCTCCATTAGCGCAATTCTTAACTAAATTATTATAACCCAGATCAAATTCAATGACCACAACAAATCATCAAGGTGAAATTACTCAAATGACTTATCACAAAGAGTGTAAATCAACCATGACCCAGTAAAACAAATTTTGTAAGCATTATTTGAAGCTAAACAATGATTTAGTTTCATAATTACCTCTCATTATACATAAACGTAATTAATAAGTATTAATGTCTTTTTTCACACTTTGAATTTAATAGCATAAATGTTGTATAGTTAAAATGACTCTAAGAAAAGGGGTGATTTTATGAAAAAATTACTACTTGTAGTATTTATTTTTGCTGCCACGATCTTTATGGGCCAGCAAATAACGGTTATTGGTCCATGGTCTGGAGCAGAAAAAGATGCTTTTACGCCTGTTCTTGAAAAATTTGAAGAACAGACAGGTATTAAAGTTCAGTATCAAATTTACAGAGCTGAAGACCTTGCAAATCTATTGCCTGCACAGTTTTCTACCAAGAGAACACCAGGTGACGTAATCTTTATGTGGACTTCTTTTATGAAGAGTAATCCCGAACATATTGTGAATCTTTCAGACTTAATCAAGCCTGAAAATTTCAGACCTGGAGCACTGGATAATGTAACAGTAGATGGTGAAATTATTGGAATACCTTACACTGGAAAGGTTAAACCTGGTTTCTGGTACAGAAAATCTTTCTTTGAAGAACATAGTTTAACAGAACCAGAAACGTGGGATGAATTTGTCGCACTTCTTGAAGAAATTTCAGGAATCGAAGGGATAACTGCTCCTATTGCAAGCGGTAATGGAGTTGGTTGGCCATTATCTGACGTTACTGAGCATTTCATTCTAACCTATGGTGGCGCTGAACTGCAAAAAGACCTCATCGCTGGTAACGTTAATTGGACAGGCGAAACAGCAAAGAAACCTATGAACAAGCTGGCTAGTCTATTATCAGAAGGATATTTTGGTGAACCAGTTGAATGGACTACTGTTTTAGAACAGTGGTGGCAAGGACAGTATGGTCTTTACTTTATGGGTCAGTGGCTAACTGGTATGGTCGATGATCCTTCAGATTTAGGCGTACTGGCGCTTCCTGGCAACGAAGCTGTTGTATTCGCACTCGATTACGCCTTCATACCAAAATACTCAAAAAACGTTGATGCAGCAAAACAGCTAATTGAATTCTTAGCCGGACCTGAAGGACAAACAGCTCAGGTAGAACAGGGCGGACATATTGCATCAGCTAACGGAGTATCACTAGATGCCTATCCACCGGTTGACAAGGAAATAGCTGAGCTTCTTGAAGGAAAAGCAACAGTTAACGATCTTGATGATTCTATTGGTGGTATGTGGCAGGCAACTTTCTGGGATCAGTTGAAGCTTCTTTGGGTTAGACCTGGAAGATTGGATTCTGTTCTCGAATCGCTTCAGTCGAACATGCCATAATAGAAAAAATTATTGATATTAGCGGGACCCTTGTGGTCCCGTTTTAATTGAAGGGGGGAGATTAAATGGAATTAAGAAAAGCCCACATCAGAAATTTTGTTGTGTTCGTTTTACCCGCATTGTTTTTACTGGCTGTTTTTGTTCTTTATCCCACCTTTAGCACGCTATTCATGAGTTTTGTAGGTCCCGAAGGAGAGTTAACTCTTCAAAATTATCAAAGTGTTTTTGCCAGTGGAGATATAATTAATTTCAAAAACATTCAACAGGGTCAATTCCCCTTTGGAACCCTCGTACATAATGCTTTATGGATTGCCATACATTTGCCACTTACCACATTTCTTGGTTTATTCCTCGCTGCATTACTCAGAGATGTTAAAGGTGGAGCAATAATAAAATCAGTAATATTTCTCGGTATGGTTATGCCTCTGGTTGTTGGGGGTATAATGATACGTTTCATGTTCGATGGCAATATAGGTATAGTGAATCTGTTTTTAAAGACTTTCGGATTTCCTACACAAACATGGACCGCTTACCCCGAAACCTCCCTACTGGCTTTGATTTTTGGTTCGGTCTGGTTATGGACCGGATTCAGTATGATCATATATTCAGCTGGATTGGAAACAATTCCAAAAACCTACTATGAAGCCGCTGAAATCGATGGAGCGTCAAAACTGAGAATATTTTTTAGTATAACAATACCAATGCTAAAACCCATAACAGTAGTTGTTGTAACCATGACTCTTCTCTGGGAACTCAAAATATTTGATATCGTATACGTGGCTACAATGGGAGGTCCTGGAGGTTCCTCCAATGTTCTTGCTTTACAAATGTATCTTTATGGTTTTAGAGCCTGGGATTTCAGTAAGGCTGCAGTGGTTGCAGTTCTCATTACTGGTTTAACCATATTTGCAGCCATACCACTCATAAGATCAGCCGGAGAGGAGAATGTCCAATGAGGAAAAAAAGACTTGCTGGTAATATATTGAAAAACTCACTGGGATGGATAATTGCACTTGTATGGATTCTACCGATAGCCGGAATATTTATGACTGCTATCAGACCTTACAGCGAAGTGATAAATGGCTGGTGGCAATTTGAAGAGTTCAACCCAACTTTTTCAAATTTTACAGGTGCACTGTTTCATGAATCATCTCCTCTTTTACAGGGGATGATTAATTCATTATATATAGCATTTCCAGCAACTATTATTCCCCTTATACTGGCTACAATGGCTGGTTACGGAATCGCTAGGTATCGATTCCCTTTCAGGAAAACGTTCATTATAACTGTGGTAATGACATTGGCCCTGCCCCAACAAATGATAGCTGTGCCAATATTCCAAATAATGAGTAGCCTGGGACTTGTTGACAGTTTTTGGGGCCTGATACTGGTTCACACAGCATGGGGAATTCCATGGACGACGTTTTTCATGAGAAACTATTTCAAAACGTTACCAGTAACCATGGAAGAAGCAGCAAAAATAGATGGGGCTTCGGATTCCCAGATATTTTTCAGAGTTGTTCTGCCAAATGCATTTCCCGCTATAGCCTCAGCTGCTGCACTCCAATTCACATGGGTCTGGAGTGACTTTTTCCTGGCATTGATACTTATTTATTCTCCAAGTAAACTCTTGGCTACGCAAAGAATTCCTCTTATGAGGGGACAGTATCAGGTCGACTGGGGATTATTATCAGCAGCCTCAATTACGGTTATGATTGTTCCGATCATGATATATATCCTTCTACAACGTTACTATGTGAGAGGAATGGTAGGCTGGACCATAAAATAATTTTTCAGGAAGCGATAGTTTATGAGAATTGAAGAAGTTCGCTGGGACAATCTAACAAAGTTGCTTGAATTACTTCTGGTTAGGAGGCGCACACCTAGAAAAGCTATAGTAAAGACACTAAACATACGTAACTCAACGTTGACTTACCTGGCGGGAGAACTTAACAAGCATAACATGGTTAAAATTGAAAGAGAAGTTTCTGGACGTGGAAGACCCAGACACTATATTTCACTGAATGATAACTATGGCAATTTTTTTGGTGTAAAAATTGGAAGAGAATCTGTAAAGATCAGTATCTTTACCTTTTCACTCAAAAAGATTAAGGAATTTACCATAGCACTGGAATATCCGTTCATAAAAAATCTGGAAAAAATAAGAAATGTGATGATAGAACTTGTAAAGAAATATAAACCTCTATCTATGGGGATAGCAATATCTGGAACTGTAGATATTAATAATTGTTCAATCACTACGTCCCCGATTCTTGGCACCAATGAAAGCAATCTCGAAGAAATAATTAAAGAGCACAACTGCGAAGTTGTACTATGCAATGATGTGGATGCTTTAAACGTCGGTCAACTGGTGAAAACAGGGAGAATTGAGGAATCTTCATTAACAATAACCTTCGGAATAGGTATAGGAGCTTCCTATTACGATAGTGTTGACATACTCCTTGGAAGTGATGGAAAATCTGCACTAGAATTCGGTCACAGCAGAGTTGACTACAATGGTGAAAAGTGTTATTGCGGTGGAACTGGTTGCCTTGAAACGGTAGCCTCCGAATACTGTCTTGTAAAAGACAGAGCAAAAACCATAAATGATTTTGTACGTAATTTTGAGCATTTTAAAGATAGACTGAATGAAATCCGCGAATCGGCAAAACATAATTCTATTGACAAAAAATACAGTGAAATACTGGATAGACTGTCATATCATGTTTCAAGTCTTTCTCTTTTACTTCGCCCGGATATAATATGGATTGGCGGAGAAGGTGTGGTAAACGAATGGATATTCCTTAAAATCAAAAAGGGTATAAATCAATATCTGAGTGCCAGTTATTGGAAGCTTAACCCCGAAATAAATCAAATCACTCTGCCGGATATATGGGAGAGGGGAGCTGCCTTTCTGGCACTCAGAAAATATGTAAGAAGTGTATTAAAGAGTTAATTAAGCAAAATCTCTGAATAACTTAAGATAATCTGCCAACTGCCTTGTTATAAGGAACTTTTTGCGTACTATTTCCTTCCCATTTTCTCCCAATTTTCTTTTTAAATTATCATCGGAAAGGATTTTTCTTGTTGCTTCAACCGCTTCTTCAGTACTGCTAATCAAATAGCCATTGTGGTTATTTTTTATCTGCAAAGGAATACCACCGACATTTCCTCCAACAACAGGTGTCCCTTTCCACAGAGCTTCACTGATAGTGAGTGCAAATCCTTCTCTTAAAGATTTTTGAAGCACTACATCACTCACCCTCTGTGCAGCATTAACTTCGATATTCCCAACATCATGGAAATTTGTATACACACCCACATCGTAATCTCTGCCAACATATCTCAAAATGTCTTCATAAATCTGCCATCCTTCAGGATCATCAGAGGCCATTGAGCCTATCATCAATAATTGAAGTTCATTATAGGATTTCTTCAATTCTCTGTACACATCAACAACACCAAGAGGATCTTTCCAGGGATCAAATCTCGAAACTTGAGTGATCAAAGGTTTCTTAGCATCTACTTTAAGTTTAATGCATGCTCGTTTTAATTCTTCATCGGTTAGGTCTCTGTTTTTATCACTTAGAGGATCAATAGAAGGTGCAATTTCTCTTATTTCGGGAAAACCAAATTCTCCAGCATAAGATTCTAATGTAAAAATCGAACATGCATATTTTGGAACGAATTGCTTTAAAAAATCCAGAAATTGCTTGTTTGGTGTTGATGTGTCAATATGGCATCTCCATATAACCTTTGCTTTTCCAAAATTGTGAAACTCCGGCAAAGCGAAAGGTTGGGGATCATGGATAATTACTATATCATATTCTTTATCGCCTAAATCAGAAGCGTTTCTTTTAGCTGTTTCGATAAAGTTAGCTTTATCATTTTCATCTATAATATCTTCCTTTCCCTGAAGGGCATTGTGCATTCTTTTTGTAAATTCGTAAAACTGTTTCTCTGCTTCCATTACTTTCCATTCAACATCGATCCCGGCATCTTTCATCAAAGGAACCAAAGTGTGGAGAATTTCAGCCACTCCTCCACCAAAGGCTGTAGCATTGACATGGAGTACTCTCATACCTTTAATCTTATCAATTAAGTCAAATAATTCTTCTCTCTTTTCCCGGTCCATGAACTTTAGATAATTATCAATTCGTTTTTCTGTAAGCTGCACTGTTTTCATAGCAACGCCTCCTATGTTAACAATTATAATATATTTTGTTCATTATTTGAATAATATACAGGGCAGACATCAAAACTGTGTTTTATGTGTCTTATAGGTTTGAATTTTTTAGATTGACAAAATATTCTGGAGAAACAGCTGCTCCTCCCAGTTTTCTTGAGTGCTCTGCGGCAAATGACATCATGTGGCTGTGAACAGAATTTTCAAGAGATGTAGACATCAAATTTCTATCTCCTTTTAACCATGAAACAAACGCATCTATCAATCCATAATCCCCACCGCTATGTCCACCATAGATTTTTTCAATCGGATAATGCGTTCTGCCCTTTCCAAATACACTAAGTTCAACAGCGCCTGTTTCAAGATCTCCTATTATTTCTCCATGGGAACCGTGAATGTTTAATGTACGAGTAATTTTACCTGTGAACGCAGTCATTGTAAAATTGGCAATAATGTTATTGTCAAAAATGAAGAAAACTGTTTGATGATCAACCACGTCATTATCAGAACTGAAAACGCATCTTCCATAGGGTCCATACTTTATTGCTTCTCTTCTAGCTTCAAGCGAACTATCAGTTGAAATAACCGATACTGGCCATTGTGTATTGTCCTGAAGATATATCTTAACAGCAGAATACGGACAGAATTTTTCAACAGGACAATCCAGACATCTATCCGAAGCACCCTCTGGTTTGTTTTCTTCATTAAAATAAAACAACTTGCCTTTCGAAATAACCTTTTTGCACGATCTTCCAGTCAACCAGTGAAGAATATCTGAGTCATGGCAACTTTTTGTTAGAATCGCTGGTCCGGATTCCTTCTCATTTCTCCAGTTACCTCTGACAAAACTGTGCGCAAAATGAAAATAACCAATCTTCTCAGTCTGCTCTATTCCAATTAACTTACCGATTTTCCCATCATCAATCAATGATTTCACTGTTTTGTAAAAGGGAGTGTAACGCAATACATGAGCCACGACAACTTTACCAGACGTTTCCTTACATTCGAGTATCTTGAGTAAATCATTGGTTGACTGCGCAATTGGTTTTTCTAAAAGTATTCTGTAATCCTGTTTTGCAAACTCTATCAAAGGTTCTACATGTAATCGATCAGGAGTGGCAATAATTATGCCATCACTTACTCTACCTTTTTCCAAAAGCGCCTTCCAATCTTTGAAACACATTTCGCGATCAATTCCATAAGCATTTGCAAAACGTATACGTTTTTCTTCATCTGGTTCAGCTACTGCTATAATCTCAGCGTCTTCCTTTTGATTTAAAAGGCTCCCGTATGCTTCATAACCTCTGTTACCAGCACCAACAATACTTACCGTAATTTTCCCCATATTTTCACTCTCCTATAAACATTATACATTTGATGTAATCGAATAAAAAACTAACTATTAAAAAAACAAGGTTATAATGGTAGCAGTATATTGACAGTATAAAAAAACAATGTTATAAAGGTAGCAGTTCATTGACAGTATATAGCAGGTGATGACATGAGCAGAGAACAGCGCCTACAAAAAATAATCGATATTCTTTCAATCAACAATACACCGATAAGCGGAAACAAGCTCACTGAAAAATTAAATGTGAGTCGTCAGATGATCGTGAAAGATATCAGTCTGTTAAGAACCAGAGGTTATGAAATAAGTTCAACCTCCAGAGGATACATCTATTACACACGTAAAAAAATAAGAAAAATGATAGTGGTAAGTCATGGACCAGAAAGGATAGGGGAAGAACTCAGGCTTATAGTTAGTAATAAGGGTAGAGTTCTTGATGTAATTGTTGAACACCCGGTTTATGGTGAGTTAAAGGGTAAAATAGATGTTTCTACGGAAGAGGACGTTTCACGCTTCTTAGCCCGCTTGAAAGGGAGCAACGCTCTCCCGCTACTTAAATTATCAACTGATGGAATACATATACATACAATTGAAGTGGATGATGAAAAACATTTTAACCGTATTCTAAATAAACTTAATGAATCAGGTTTTTTAGTTAAGTAACATCGAAAAAGCATAAAGGGGTGATTCCGTGATAATTGACAATGTTATAGGTAAATATCTTACCAAAAAACAACAAAGACGACTACTGTTACTAACGTCATTACAATGGATGGCTGTTGCTGCAGGTGTTATGATTCTTTCTCTTACTTTACCATCGATAATCAAAGATCTCCCTGGTGGATCAGAGATGCAGGGGATACTGGCAAGTTCTGTATTTATGGGTATGTTAGTTGGTGCTTTAACTTCTGGTACACTTTCTGACAATATTGGAAGAAAGATTACAAATATCATTTTTTTGTTAAATGCAATCTTTTTTACATTTTTTAGTGGTATGTCTGCCAACGCAACACATTTTGCGATCTTCAGATTTTTTTCTGGCATAGGTTTTGGTGGGTTACTACCTGTTGTCAATGCATATTTGTCAGAGTTCAGCCCTATTAAAAACCGGGGGAGATACCTTACACTACTTGAATCAAGCTGGGCAGTAGGTAGTATTATGATAGGATTGTTTTCTGTATTAACTGTTGATTCAATTGGATGGAGGCCATCCTATTTCGTGCTTGCAGGTTACAGTCTGATTTTACTTTTCATTGCATTTATGCTTCCTGAAAGTCCTAAATTTGCCTATATTAAAGGTGGTAAAAAAGCACTTGAAAAAGTCCTGGATAATAAAATTGAAGAAAATATTGAAATGCATGAACCAAAAAAAATACCTTTGCTTCAGTTAATGAAAGGCAAATATCTGTCAAGAACAATAATGATATGGCTCGCTTGGTTTAGTGTTAGCTTTTCTTATTACGGGATTTTCACCTGGGCACCCAAACTATTTGAAGCAAAAGGGCTCACAGCTGTATCAGCTTCATGGTATACATTTTTTATGCTTTTAATGCAGCTACCCGGCTATCTGTTAGCCACATATTTCATTGATAAAATTGGCAGAAAGAAAACAGGTATCTTTTTCTTTTCAGGTACTGGTATTGCCATTCTCTTACTTCTCTTTGTAAATACCCAATCTCTTCTATTCACTTTTGCTGTTGTGATGTCAATATTCAATATGGGAGCATGGGGACTTGTTTACGCATACACTCCAGAATTGTATCCTACTGAAATGAGATCAAGCGCAAATGGAACATCAGGAGTAATGGCCCGTGTTTCAGGAATAATTGCTCCCTATTTTACTGCCAGTTTGATGGCAATGGGAAATGTGTTTGGAATAACTACAATTACGCTCACCATCATGCTTATTATGTTAATAACAGCCTTTTTCATCGCAAGATTTGGTATAGAAACAATGAACAAAGCTATTGAATAACAAAAAGAATATTCAATAAAAAAACAGGCGATTAATCGCCTGTTTTTTCTTATCTCTTCTAATTATCACTTGACTATTATATTCATTATCTTATCCTTTATGTATATAACCTTTCTAATATTTCTTCCTTCAATGTACCTGGCAAGTCTTTTATCGCCCTTTGCTTCTTCAAGTATTTTTTCCTGCCCGGCATCTTTGTTAACTTCAACCTTGCCTCTCATCTTACCATTTATCTGAACGGGTACTTCAATAGTGGCAATTTCTTTATATTTTTCATATCCCTCAGGAAAACCGGAATCGAGTATTGTTCCTTTTCCACCCTTCATTTCATTTATTTCTTCACTGATGAAGGGAGCAAAAGGCGAAAGTAATTTAGCGAGATCAAGGATGATCTTTTTTTCAATATGTTTTTCTTTCACTGCTTCATTTATAAACTCCATAATCGCTGCAACAGCGGTGTTGTACTTAATATTTTCTATTGAATAACTGACTTTGTCCACGGTTTCTGCCATTTTAATTTTTAGATTTATTGAACTCTCTCCTTCAGGCATATTTGCTATATCCCAGACTCTGTTCAGGAATCTCTTGGTAGCATCCATACCGCTATCTCTAAAATCACCGCCTTCCAAAAAATTACCCATAAACATCAAATATGTCCTTAAAACATCAACACCATGGGTATCAAAATAATCATTTGGATTAACGGTATTTCCCTTTGATTTGCTCATCTTCTGACCGTCTTTTATTATCAAACCATGGCCTCTAAAAGATTTAAAAGGTTCTTCGAATAGTAAATAACCGAGATCATGCAAAGCCATGGTGATAAATCTCGAATACATTAAATGAAGATTTGCATGTTCATTGCCTCCGATGTACATATCAACCGGTAACCATTTTCTCACCAACTTTGAATCAAAGGGCTTTTCAATATCATTTGGTGAAACATATCTAAGGAAGTACCACGCAGAATCAAGAAAATTATCACTTACATCAGTTTCTCTTTTTGCCGATCCTCCGCATTTGGGACATGTGGTGTTAACGAAGTCTTCATTTCGAGCAAGAGGCGCCAGACCGCTCCCATCAGGTATGAAATCATCAGTCTGTGGTAACTCAACAGGAAGTTCCTCTTCAGGAACAGGAACGGTACCGCATTTATCGCAATACACTATTGGAATAGGTGGTCCCCAGTAACGCTGCCTTGAAACACACCAATCATGCAAATGGTAATTTACTGTCTTTTTCATATAATCACTGACTTCGTCCACTTTTTCGATGAAATCTTCACTTTTCCAGCCGGTGTATTCTTCACTGTTTATCATTTTTCCTTTTTCTGTGTGGGGAAGACCATCTTTATCACAATCAATGACCTGTTTTATTTCAAGCCCATATTTTTGGGCAAAATCATAGTCTCTTTCATCATGTGCAGGAACAGCCATAACTGCTCCTGTACCATATTCTGCCAGTACATAGTCCCCAATCCATATGGGAAGCCTTTCTCCAGTCAACGGATGGATGGCAAAACTACCGGTAAACATACCATTTTTTGAACGTGTAATTGATGTACGTTCAGCTTCATCCATTTTGTTCACGCGTTCAATGAACGAAATGAATTCTTCTCTTCTGTCTTCAGCAACCAATTCTTTGGTATATTTGTACTCGGGAGCAAGCACCAGATAGGTTACTCCATAAATTGTGTCAGGTCTTGTCGTAAAGGTTTCTATTTCAAGATCCATATCCTTTACGTGGAATACTACCGTTGCTCCTTCAGATCTCCCTATCCAGCTTTTTTGGATGTTTTTCGTTACTTCAGTCCAATCAAGTTTGTCTAGATTATCGAGCAATCTATCAGCATATTTTGTTATTTTAAAAAACCACTGACTCATTTCTTTTTTTTGTATTTCCGTATCACAGCGTTCACATTTTCCATCAATTACCTGTTCATCTGCCAGAACAGTTTTGCATGATGGGCACCAGTTGACGGTTGAATCCCTTTTTTCTGCAAGTCCTGCCTTAAATAATTTAACAAATATCCATTGAGTCCATTTGTAATAATCTTGAGATGAGGTTATTACCTCGCTAGACCAATCAAATATATTACCTATCTTTTTCAACTGTTCATCTCTGAAATACTTAATACTCTTTGGCGTCAACTCAAAGGGATTTTTACCAACATTCAATGCATAATTCTCACTGTGAATACCAAAGGCGTCAAAGCCTATTGGCTCATAAACATCATAACCCCTGAGTTTCATGTATCGACCGTAAACATCTGACCCAATGAAGGAATACATATTCCCGATGTGTAAGCCAGATGCTGAAGGATAAGGAAACATCATCAAATTGTAGAAAGGTTTGTTTGATTTATCTAAATTCGCCTTAAAATAATCATTTTTCTCGTACTTACTCATCCATTTACGTTCTACCTTTTTAAAATCGTACATAAACATCCTCCTCAAAGAGCTAGTACCTTGAACATATGACCTTTTCAGAATTATATCATAGTTGAAATGATCAAGAAAAAACGAAATGTCAATAAACAAGAAATTTTCAATGAAAACTTATAATAAAAGCCTCGCAAAGCGAGGCTATGTTGGGGATGGAAACGATATTCTTTTGCTGGTGGCGAGGGACAGAATCGAACTGTCGACACACGGATTTTCAGTCCGCTGCTCTACCGGCTGAGCTACCTCGCCAACTGAACTGGTGGAAGCGACAGGGTTCGAACCTGTGACCTCTTGCTTGTAAGGCAAGCGCTCTCCCGCTGAGCTACGCTTCCACCCTTTGGCGCTCCCAAGGGGATTTGAACCCCTGCCGCCGGCTTGAAAGGCCAGTGTCCTAGACCGCTAGACGATGGGAGCCAAAAGGCACTGATAATTATCATACACTAAAATAAGATCATGGTCAAGAGGTTTTGCACCATTCGTACTTTTTAACAAACTTATGAATACAAAGCTTAGATGAAATTCGCGGTTCATGATAGAATTTCTTTGGAGGGAGTGATCTCAATGCCCATTGACTTTAGGATGACCAAGAAAGGTTTGATTCTGCTTATAGAAGCATACAACTCTATTGATTCCTTAAAGCAAGAGATAATGCGAAAATTCAGTGATGCAAGCGATTTCTTTTCAGAAGGTGATGAAATTTCTCTGATGCTCACACAGGATACAAGCAAACCCGATGATATTGTCAAAATTGTATCATTACTCAATAGCATGGGGTTACACGTAAAGGATATTCTCGTTGGTGATCTGGATCAGACTGAAGTAAACGTCGGACAGAGGTATGATCTAGTAAAAGAGAAGGTAACTGAAGTTAGAGGTGCCCAGGTTATAAAAAGAAATCTTCGCTCTGGACAGATTGTAGTACACAATTATGATGTATTCCTTATTGGTAATATGAATCCAGGCGCTGAGATCATTGCAGGTGGTAGTATCATTATCTTTGGTAGCGCCCGTGGAGTATTAAGAGCAGGTTACTCTATTGGAGAAGGTGCAATAATAGCTGCTCTCGATCTAAAACCTTCTTTAATACAGATTGCTGGAAATATTTCACAGGGAAGTGACTTTTTTGATGTGCCTGCTGTTGCACATATAAGGACAGGTCGCATAGTTGTCGAAGAATATGAAAATGTAAGATTTGAAACAAAGGAGGGAACGTTTTGAAGACTTCTGATTTACTAAATTTACTAATTAGACTTTCAAATGCATTTGGCCCTGTTGGGTATGAGGAGGAGGCAATTGATGTTATCAAAGAAAAGATCAATCCCTTTGTTGACGAAATCTACGTTGATAACATAGGAAATCTGATTGCCCATAAAAAGGGTACTGGCAAAAAGATTGCTTTCTTCACGCATATGGATGAGATCGCTCTTGTAATATCAACAGTTGACGAAAAAGGTTTTGCGCGATTTGATACCATGGGCGGCATTGATCCAAAAATACTCATTTCACAAAGAGTTAAAATCAAATCCCGCGATGGTAAAACCAGAACAGGAATAATTGGTATGCTTGCCCCTCATCTTCAGAATAAGGAGACCAGGAAAGAAGTTCCTCATTATGATGATTTGTTTATTGACGTTTCAATGAATCCTGACTATGAAAAGGTAACCACTGGAGACCTGGCAGTAGTCGATATAACATCGTATATGCTAAAAGATAAGGTTATTGGTAAAGCATTAGATGACCGTGCCTGTTGTGTAATATCAATACTTCTGGCAGAGCAGCTTGACAAATATTCCTCGGTTCCCGAGCTTTACTTTGTTTTCACAACAAGAGAAGAAGTTGGTGGGCTCGGAGCGCAGGTTGCTTCGCAAACCATCCAGCCGGATCTGGCAGTTGTTATGGATGTGACACAGGATAGCAACGATTCAGGTATTTCGATGGGAAAGGGACCTGTTCTTGGCGTTGGTGGACCTATTGTCCATAAGAAATACTACAAAAACTTAAAAAATATTGCGAAGAAGAAAAACGTTCAGGTACAGTATGAATATACACCGGGACGATCAGGCACCGATGCTGATAGTGTTCAAATAGCCGGTAAAGGCGTTCCCACATTAATACTTTCTATACCTCAAAAACATATGCATTCACCTGTCGAGGTCATAAATCCTAAAGACATTGAAGAGTCAGTTCGTTTACTTGAATCATTCGTTGAATCATTAAAAGAAGGTGAAACAAATGAAGTTTAAAAGACTAAAAAAACTAACAGAATTATATGGAATTTCTGGATTTGAAGAACCTATCTCTGAATTTATTGAAAATGAAATAAAGAATATAGTTGATGAATACTGGAAAGACGAAGTAGGAAATCTTATTGCTCACAAAAAAGGAAAGAAGAGTAACAGAGGTCGATTAATGCTTCTGGCCCATATGGATGAAGTCGGTCTTATGGTAAAAAAAATAAATAAGGATGGGACTCTTGCTATAACAAACATAGGCGGAGTTGATCCCCGGGTCGTAATGGGAAAGAAAGTTAAAATCGGTGAAGAATTAAAGGATGGAATAATTGGATACAAGGCTATCCATGAACAAAAAAGAGAAGAATTATTAAAAACTCCAAAATACGATAAACTTTGTGTATATGCAGGACATGAAAAAGAAGATGACGCTAAATCTGAATTCAATGTTGGAGATCCCATCTTTTTCGATACACAGTATAAGGAAATTGGCAATTATGCTATTGGCAAGGCTTTTGATGATAGAAATGGTTGTGAAGTACTCATAAAAATAATTGAATATCTTCAAGAAAATCCAGTTGATTACGATGTTTTTTTTGCTTGGGTGGTTCAGGAGGAAGTGGGACTTCGAGGAAGCGGAGTCGCTGCTTCACAAATTGAACCGGATGCAGCTATTGTTTTTGAAGGAACAACAGCAGGTGATAACCCAGAACTTGCTGAAAGTAGATGGGCAGCCAAAATAGGCCAGGGACCTGTTCTTACTTATGCCCATAGAGGACTGGTTCCTGACAGAAAAATATTTGATGTTATCAAAGAAGCAGCAAAAAAGCATAACATTCCTCATCAATTTAAAGGTAGAACAGCAGGCGGTACGGACGCAGCCAGATTGGCTAGAACCTTGAGAGGTATTCCTGCTGGGGTTATTTCTACTTCAGCAAGGTATATTCATTCACCCATGTGTGTAATGAGCCTAAATGATTTTAACAATACAATTAAACTAGGCCAAACTCTCATAACTGAAGGGAAGGTGTTGAGCAAATGAAAGAACTCATAAAAAAACTAACTGAAATCTCTTCGCCCAGTGGAAGAGAAGATTCAATAAGAGAAATAATAATTTCTGAGATTAAAGACCACGTAGACGAATATAAAGTGGATAACTTGGGTAGTGTTATTGCACTGAAAAAAGGAACCTCGGGCAAAAAAATATTATTCGATGGTCATATGGATGAAATCGGATTGGTCGTAACCAACATTGATGATAAAGGATTTTTAAGAGTTGAAAGTGTAGGTGGCGTTTCACCATATATCTTGCTTGGATCGCATTTGAGATTTGAAAATGATGTTACAGGAGTGGTAGGCGTAGAATCTGAAACCATGAAAGACGCGGGCAAGAACATAAAAGAACTCAACTATGATTTGCTTTACGTTGATATTGGTGCTGTAAACAAAGAAGATGCTGAAAAAAAGATTTCAGTTGGAACGTTTGGAACCTACGATTCAAGATTTTACGATCTGGGAAAAAGGTTAGTTTCAAAAGCAATGGATGACAGAATAGCTTGTGCAATAATGATACAGGCAATAAAAGAGATTGAGAAACCTAAGGATGATATCTATTTCGCATTCACAGTTCAGGAGGAGGTTGGACTTGTAGGAGCCAGCGTTGCCGGTTTTGACATCAAACCTGATATGGCCATAGCTCTCGATGTCACGGCAGGTCCAGATACACCTAAAGGATTCAAGCGAATGGGATTCAAACTTGGTGGTGGGCCAACAATTAAGATAAAAGATATGGCATCCATCAGCGCTTCCAGTGTTGTATCCAAGCTAAAAAGTGTCGCAGAAAAGAACAATATTCCCTATCAATACGAAATACTTATCTTTGGTGGTACCAACGCCAAAGGTTATCAGACAACCGGTGCGGGTATCCCCAGTGGAACAGTTTCCATTCCCTGCAGATATGTACATTCCCCACATGAAATGGTAGATTATGACGATGTCCTAAACTCAGTAAAACTTCTAAAGAGCGTGGCAAAAGAAGAAGTATAATGAAAAAGTTACTCTATAAAGATAATCGCGATTTCAGTCTAAATATCGATTATGGCTGCGAATCATCAAAGAATATACCGGAATCTCAAATAATCTGGGATTCCGGTATTCCTGATTTTAAACCACCAAACAATGAACATAAAATCAGAGGTGGAGAATACTCGAAAACAATAGACAAGGTTTTTGAAATTTATCATATGATAAAGATTTCAGGTCAAAAAACGCTAACTGTTGTAGGTGGTGGCTCTATAATCGATCTGGGAAGTTTTGCAGGTTTTACCCATGATTATATAAAGCACATTTATTTATTTCCAAGTACTACATTGGCCCAAACATTTTTGCCGGTTAAATCGAAATTTGCCATAAACTTTGAATACAAAAAAGATCTGTTGGCAGTAACAGGTGTACCTGACAAAATTACCATAGATCCAGAACTTAGCTACAAAAGATTGAAAAAACAGGGTGTAACTGAGTTTTTACCAATAATTCTCATTTCGCATACAAAGGATCAGAGAATGTTCAAGTATTTGGTAAACCTGTTAAAAAAATCAAAAAATATCTCACTCAATGAATGGGAAGACCTTGTATGGTCTGCAATAACTAATTTTTCAGAAACCCTGGAATCCGGTCTGGAAATTCAGGGAAAAAGCTTTTCAAATATAATTCAGAACGCCTTCAGATTAACCTTCAGTTATCAAACATCATTGATTTTTTCAACTGTACTGGAAGCCTGGCTTGCTGTGATTTACGGTTGTTTTGAAGATGAAGATTACAAAATGCTTCTAGGCGCTTTAAACCTGGTATGGGACAAAAGTTGGCCAAGGCGATTGGATATGAGTTCAATAACTGAGGAGTTATATCAAAACGACAGTATTGTAATATCTACCATGTATAAAAACAAACCGTTTAAAGAAATAATCAGCGTAGACGAGCTTTTAAGAATATTTAGAAAATACGGAAAAGGACTGGAGTTTTTTAGATGAACATAAATAGTTCAACAAAAACTTTTTCCATATTTGTTGTTGCTTTGATAACCATTCTTTTTATTGTTGGTGGTTACACATACAAACTAAAAATTGAAAACGAAAGATACAAATTAATGCTCGAAGAAATAAGAATGCGAAATGAAGAAACTGCTATAAACAAAAATAATAATGATTTTCAAACAACAACCATAAATGAGTTCAATACAAAGGAAATCCCTACAATAAAGGAAACCGAGGAACAAAATGATTCAAATATATTTGCATTTCAAACATTCAATTACAGTAAACTCATTGATGAATCGCTTGAATACTTTGTAAGCGGAACAGATTTTAATTACTCAGCTATTAATAGGAGGACTGCGTTTAAACTATGTACGGAATTAGGGGAAGGAAATTATTTTATCACAAAGATATCTGATGATTTCTATGGTGTTTTGTTGACAAAAGAAAATCCTTTAGAAGGGCTGTTTTCATCCAAAGTTGCATACGGAATCCAACTGGTCACTCATTCTTCATACAGTGGTATATCCGGAGAGATTTCTGAACTGCGAGAAAATGGTTATCCTGCCCTAATTTACCGCTGGGAAACTTCTGAAGGAAGAATTTATTATGGAGCTATTTTGGGGATTTATCCCGACCAGTTATTAGCCAGTGAACAATCAAATAAATTAAATGTTGGTAGAATCGAAGAGATCACTGGATGGAATATTGAAGGAAGGTATATAAGAAAAATCCAATGAAACGTTTGTCTCCTAAAGAATTACAGATCGCCGGGACTGCAATCGCAGTACTCTTGGTAGGATTGGTGGTATTCTTAATAGGTGGTGAACCCCAGCCCAATAGTAACGATCTTGATAAAAGTCTTTCAGGTAAAGAAGTGTACCCAATAGATATCAACAGCGCTTCAGTAGACACATTGGTTTTACTTCCCGGTATTGGTCCAACCAAAGCAAATGCAATTGTTGAATATCGAGAAGAAAATGATTTTTTTAGTGACATCCAGGAACTTACTAATGTCAAAGGCATTGGAGAAGCAACACTTAATAACATTCGAGAATTTGTTGTATGTTATATTGACAATACAGAGATTAAAAGTAAAATAAAAAACGAGTTAATTGATATAAATATGGCTACCACCGACCAACTACAAACATTACCAGGTATAGGCCCTGAAAAGTCACAGGCAATTATTGATTACAGGCAAAACAGTGGACCTTTTATACACATTGATGATTTGACAAAGGTAAAAGGAATTGGTGACGCTACACTAAATAACATTAAAGACCTCATTTATGTAGAAGAAACCGAAACAAACAAAGCGCTAAGAAAATCAAGCCATACAAAAATAAACATCAATACGGCTGGAGTATCTGAGCTAAAAAGATTACCTGGAATAGGTGATGTCCTAGCTAAAAGAATAGTGGAATATCGAGATCAGGTTGGCCAATTTTCCAGCAGGGAAGAAATTATGAATGTAAAAGGCATCGGAGAAAAAACCTATGAATCAATCAAGGAGTTGATAACATTTTAAAGAAAGTGCTTTTGCATGTTTGTTGTGCTCCTGATTATGTAGCAACTATGGAATATTTCAAGAAAAACAATTATGATTTTGAAATTACACCATATTTCTATAATCCAAATATCTTTCCCTATGAAGAATATGTCAAAAGATTAAATGCCTTCGCAAATACAACGAAAATGTATGAAACATTACCAATAATGGGAGATTACAATCCCTATCCATTTAAAAAGGTATTCACCAGGTTTGCCAGTGAGGATGAAGGGGGAAGCCGTTGCGAGTTCTGCATAAGGCTGAGATTATTAAAAACCGCCCAGCTGGCAAAATTGAAGAATTATGACGCCTTTTCAACTACACTTTTGGTTAGCCCAAGGAAAAACCAGGAGAAAATCATTGAGATAGGAAATGATATATCAGAAACATTTTCACTCGGTTTTGTTGGTGAGAACTTCAGACGTGGTAATACACTTGTAAAGGCTAGAAAGTTACTTAGTGATTCCTATTTTCAGGATTACTGTGGTTGTGTGTATGGACTCGTCAATCAAAGAATTAGAGAGATTGAAAAGGATGAAAATGACCTTTTAAACCTGTTAAAATTTTATCCAGAAGCAAAAAAACTGTGGGAGAATAGATCGCGCGATTTACACATAGATGAATTGAGAGAATGCATATCTAATGACCTTGAAAAGTTAAAGCAGCTAGTTTCACTGATTAAACCATCCAGTTTGATAGTTGACGATGATTTTATCGAGAATTTCAATAACGAATCCAGCTGGCTGAAATGTTCTGGTTATAATTGCAAAATCAGAAGGGAGAATGAACTTAATTATGAACGAAGAAAAAATCAGAAAACTCGCAAAAAAGCTTGAAAATTTAGGGGAATCCATTGGTATTGAAATTCGACTTATTAACAAAAAAGGAGAGACTCTTGGAAGTAGTTTGCCTTATGAAATTCCTGAGCTCTCTCTTACACTTGCAATGAATACCGGTACACGCAGCTCAAAAACACAAGGGCTTGTTGTCTTAACAGTAATACCAATTGATATTGAAGATAATCGTTATGGATTATTTGTCGTGGGGGAGATAACCCAGGATACATTCTTTAAACTTCTAACCCAACTTCCCACATTTCTTATAAAAGATGTATGAAATTGAACTGAAGCTTAATGTTCCTTTTAATCTTGACACAACGCTAGATTGTGGCCAGACTTTCAGATGGGAAAAAACCAATGGCTACTGGAAAGGTGTAGTAAGAAATACGGTGCTTTTTATTGCACAAAATGGTAATATACTGAAGGTATGGTCCTCTTCTAAAACCCTTCTTGGAAGGAACTTGATAAGTGGAATAAAACACTATTTTTCAGTTGATCACGATTTACTCAGTATAACAAACTCTTTGGCTGGAAAGCTAAAATTTCTTAATGAATATGCCAGAAATGTATCTATGGACGCCTTCAAAGAATCCTATGGGCTGAGAATATTAAGGCAGGATCCTTTTGAAATGATAGTTCAATACGTGATTTCGACGAGAAACAGCATTCCAAATATCAAAAGAATCTCAGACAATCTCTCTGCTTTTTTTCCGGAAAATCGAGTGATGATTAACGATGAAGCATTCTATACCTTTCCAACTTTAAAACAGTTGAAACAATTATCTGTTAATGATTTTAGAAGTTTGAAGCTTGCTTTCAGATCATCATGGTTATACGAATTTTTTAGAAAAATCGAATCAGAGGACTACTTCTTCAAACTTAAGGAGTTAAGCCTGAAAGAAAAACTAGAAACCTTGATGCAGTACAGAGGCATTGGCTTTAAGGTTGCCAGTTGTGTTGCACTTTTTGGATATGGAGAATTGAATGCATTTCCTGTTGATATCTGGGTAAAAAGAATAATGGATAAGCTTTATAATATTACCGGTTCCACAAAAAAGGTAATGAATTTTGGGATACGAAGCTTTAGTCCATATGCCGGTTATTATCAGGAGATGCTTTTTAGATATATTAGAACAAGAAAGGGAATAATAAATATATGAAAATAAATATTGTTGGCGGAGGACTTGCAGGCTCAGAAATTGCATTAACACTGGCAAAATACAAAATTAAGATAAAACTATACGAAATGCGCCCAAAAAAAATGACAGAAGTACACAAAACAGGAAATCTTGGAGAACTTGTATGCAGTAACTCACTTAAATCCGAACTGCTTTCCAACGCTTCGGGATTGTTAAAAGCAGAGTTAAAGCTCATGAATTCTACTCTTCTTGAAATTGCAGAAAAAAACAAAATTCCAGCAGGAAAAGCCTTCGCTGTAGATCGAAATAACTTTTCCAGAGATATTACCAAAAAGGTTCATTTATCAAATTACATTGAGTTAATCAATGATGAAATAAGCACCATAGATCTTTCGGACATAAATAATATCTGGATAATCGCCACTGGACCGGTCACATCAGAAAGTCTAGAGATCTGGTTATCAGAATTATTTGGAGAAAATCTATTTTTCTTTGATGCTGTTGCCCCAATAGTATCTTCTAATTCTATCGATATGCAACGTGCGTTTATAGCTGACCGTTATGAAGTAGGAACCGGTGATTATATAAATTGTCCTTTGGAAAAGGCTGACTATGAAGATTTTGTTGAAAAATTGATAACAGCTGAACGGGCCCTAATAGAAAATTTTTCTGATAAACTGCTTTTTGAAAGGTGTCAGCCCATAGAAGAAATCGCCAGAAAGGGTAAAGATGCTCTGAGATATGGCCCCATGAAACCTGTTGGCCTAGAAGACCCTAGAACCGGTAGAGAACCATATGCTGTTGTGCAGTTGAGAAGTGAAAATAAGAGCAATACATTATATAATTTAGTTGGTTGTCAAACCAGATTGAAGTGGAGCGAACAGAAAAGGGTATTCCAAAAAATTCCAGCACTAAATGAGGCTGAGTTTGTACGATATGGAGTAATGCATAGAAACACATATTTGAATTCTCCAGTAATTCTGAATTCGTATCTTCAATCCAAAGCATATCCCAATCTGTTTTTTTCTGGACAGATTACCGGTGTGGAAGGTTATGTTGAATCAATAGGTAGCGGAACATTCGTTTCATTTAATATACTAAGATTGATCAAAAATAAAAGAATGGTTAAATTACCAGATAAAACCATGTTGGGCTCGTTAATTGAACATGTGACAGAAAAGGCACGTGTACCATTAAACCCTTATTATGCGAATTTCGGCTTGCTGCCACCTATAAATAAGAAAATGAATAAATGGGAGAAACGAAAAATGCAATCTGAAAAAGCACTGTTTCATATGAAAAAATTCCTTTCGGAGGTTTAGCTATGATTTTTACATCACAACCGATTTTCTCACCCAGACCCTGGGGAGATAGCGATTTGAATGAATTATACAACTATAATAGTAAACAGCCAATTGGTGAGGTATGGCTTCTTTCTGACTTTCAGGGAATGCGAACATTACTTAATGATAGTAATGGTTCACAATTATATCCGGATGATATCAAAGACAGATTTGCAAATTTTAAAATACCAAGATTCCCTTTACTCATCAAACTCATTTCAGCAAAAGAATGGTTATCTTTACAAGTTCATCCTGACGATACCAGTGCTAGAAAATTTGAACAAGAACCCTGGGGAAAAACTGAATGCTGGTACTTTTTAACAGAAGGAAAAATTGCAGCAGGATTTAGAACTACACCTACAAATTTCGAAAAAATCAACATGGATAATCTTGAGATCATCAAAACAAATAAAGGAGACCTTGTTTTCATTGAACCTGGATTAGTTCATACACTGGGGCCGGCATCAAAACTTATTGAGATACAGCAGGCTTCAGATGCGACCTACCGAATATATGACTGGGATAGAGGTAGAGAGCTTCACACAGAGAAGGCTAAAAAGGTTACCGTTTTTGAAAAAAAGGTCAAAATTTTTCCAGAGTTTGTTTCAGCTGATTTCGAATATTTTACAATCAAAAAGACCCACGCAGCTGCAGGAATAGGAATTGCTGTAACTATTGATGAAAAACCACAGTTGTTCATTGTATTAAATGACAGTATATCTTTAGATACTGACTTTTTATGGATAGAAATGGGAAAGAGGAACTGGATATGAAAAAGTTAATTATACTGATACTTATCTTATTAATTGCAGTTTTTGGTTTTTCACAGAACGATACTGAAAAAGCACTAAAGAAGAGAGCTAATGATTTATTATCAAAGAATTACCTTGAAACTCTTGACTCACATATCGAAGGTAACTTTGAAAATGCAGTTGCTGCAGTTTTTGAAGCTTTAAAATATGTTGAAACTTATTCAAGAATAAATAAAAATAAATTTTACGAATACTTGGAATTAATCAGCGTTGATGTATTGCCTGAAGATTTGTCATTTTCACTCGATGTAGCAAATACACTTGTATCTACCTCTACAGTTGCAACATTAAAGAAAATTAGCGAAAATAATCCTGGGATTTTTTCGGATGCTTTAGCATTGAGGATTTTCTTTAATGACTGGCAAGAAACAAAAGACCCCCAATCAGCAAAAAAAGTTTTAAAACTTGCACAATATCTAGAAGAATACTTCCCAAAAGCTTATTATATATACTATGTGTTATTTGAATATCATTCAACATCGAGTTTCAGAAATCCTGAGATTTTCATGGAATATAGAAAAAAAGCTCTAGAACTTGATCTTGGATCAGATATTATGAATGAGTTAATCAATGGCGAATATAGACTGGGAGAATATGAAAAGGTAATAGAAGATTTTAGAAGACTCGACAACCCTGATGAGCTCAGTAAATTCTTTCTGGGTTTTTCTTATTACATAATTGGGGAATATGGGACAGCTGAACTAAAATTAAAAGATACAAAACTCTCTGAAATACCAAAAAACTTTGCCAGTAAAGCTTACGATGCTCTGGGACAAATAGCAGAGAAGGAAGGTAATATTGATTCGGCATTACATTATTATCAAAAGTCACTTGAAAACAATCCAAATAATACAGATGCATTGGTTCATATAGGTTTTGCCTACCTTGAATCAGATGTAGACAACAAAAAAATATTAGCACGGTATTACCTGGAAATGAGCAAAATGGAAGAATACAGGAATGATGTAAAAGAAACCCTTAATCGTTTACGAAGAAAGTTGGTTCTATCTGTGATTTTTAAACGATTAATACCCATAGCAGCAATAGTCATTGTTGGACTTATTTTACTTGAATACTTTTTCAAACGAAAAAGAACCAAAGAAGAGAATGAAGCTCTAAAAAGAGATGAAGACTAATAATATTATTTTAGCAATTCTGGACTGTTTTAGATAGGAGGTTTTTTTAAGTGGAATTTAATGTACTCGACAAAGGATTTGTACGTCTGGTAGAAACTATGGGAAACGATTTTTCTCCCGTACAGTCAGCAAGAGTAAGTTTTGGAAAAGGCCTAACAACGAAAAAGCGGGATATAAAACTTCTAAATTATCTAATGGAACATAAACATCATACCCCCTTTGAACATATAGTATTTAAATTTCACCTAAAATTGCCCATATTTGTAATGAGACAACTGGTAAGACACAGAATTGCTTCAATAAACGAAAGAAGTGGAAGATACACGAAATTCAAAACAGAATGGTATATTCCCGAGAGAATAAGAGTCCCTGAAAGTGAGAATAAACAGGGGTCAGTAAAAACGGATGACGAAGAAATGAACAAAAATGCGATAGACATAATCAGAGAAGAACTGGATCACATTTACGAAAAGTATCAAAAATTATTGTCAATGGGTGTAGCAAAAGAATTAGCCAGAATTGTATTACCTACCTCTATGTACACAGAATGCTACTGGACGATAAATTGTCGTAGTCTCATGAATTTTTTAAACCTTAGAGCTGATTCTCACGCTCAATACGAAATTCAGAAATATGCTATCGCAATAGCAAAAATATTTGAAAAACAATATCCAAATGTATACAGCGCATTTTTAACCCACGAATACAGGGGCGATATTCTTAACAGGAGGGATGAAAAAAATGAAACTGAAGGAAATCACTGAACTGCTAAAAAGCAAAATTTTAAATGATACCGAAAGCTTTGAAGATGTTGTAATAGAAAGCGTGGGTGCTGCTGATATGATGAGTGATATACTGGCTTTTGGACAACAAAATATGCTCCTGATCACAGGGTTAAATACTCCTCAATCTGTTAGAACAGCTTCACTGATAGGTGCAGCAGCTGTACTTATTGTAAGAAAGAAAGACATCCCTGAAAAAACAGTTTTACTTGCTAACGAGCTTGATATTCCTTTAATACACTCAAAGATTTCATTGTATAAGGCCTGCGGAGAGCTCTACAAAGTTAACCTAAAGGATGTACTTGAGGGGGAATAGTGATTTGTTTAGTAACAGTCTTGATGAATTAATTAACAAGTTGCGAAAATATTTTTCTTACATAGTTGTCTCAGAAATAATGAATCAAAATGTATTTAAAATGAAAAAAGATCGGACGATGTGGCAGGCAAAGGAATTAATGAGGATTAGAAAGATTTCAGGGGTTCCTATTGTGGATGATAGTAATATACTTATAGGGTTGGTTAGTATAGAAGATATTATTGTAGCACTAGAAAATAAAACAATAAAAGACAAAATTGAAAGTCATATGACAAAAAAGGTCGTTACGCTTTCCCCAAAAGAAAATCTTGAATCAGTGATTAGAAAATTTGAAAGGTATCCTTACGGAAGATTTCCAGTTGTAACTGAAGAAAAAGAACTTGTCGGTATAGTAACAAAAAAAGATGTTTTAAGATCTATTTTAGAACGTTTTCGTATGATCTATGTTCATGACGAAAGAAGAACAAAAACGCTTGAGCGGTTTATTGAAATCCAGGAAAAATCCTTAATAACAGGAGAATATGTCAAGAAAGGTCATGCTGATTTTGCTTTTCTTATTAATTACACCGATGTAGATATGGCAGGCATGGGAGCTGCAAAATTGAAGAGTTTCCTCAGTAAAAAAATTGGTGATGATAAACTCGCTAGAAGGATTTCAATAACAGCGTACGAAGCAGAAGTCAATGTTGTCATTCACAGTAGCAGTGAAGGATTCATTTACTGCTGGATAAATGAAGATGTAATAAGAGTACGCATCGAAGACCATGGAAAAGGTATCGAAAACGTCGAACTTGCACTCAAAGAAGGTTATACCACTGCTCCAGATCATATAAGAGAACTGGGATTCGGAGCAGGTATGGGACTTCCAAATATGCGCAGATATTCTGACAAAATGGTGGTTATGTCAGAAGCAGGAAAAGGTGTCGTTGTAGAAATGATATTTTATCGAAACGGGGAGGAATGAACTGTGAAGCTTAAAGAAATCATACAAAAGACGCATTTAGAAGAAGTATATTGCAACGATAAAGAGGTCAAAATTACCAATGGGTATACAGGAGACCTGCTAAGTGATGTCATGGGAAATGCTCCTGATAACTCTGTTTGGGTTACCATACAGTCCCACGTAAATATAATAGCGGTGGCGAGTATTAGAGATATTAAAGCAATAATACTGTGTAATAACCTTGAATTTGATAAAGAAACAATAGCTAAAGCAAGAGAGAACAATATCTCATTACTTTCGTCTAAATACAATGGATTCCAAACGATATTTAATTTATTTAATGCGGGTTTTGAAATCAGTGACAGATAGAAAATACTTTGACTGTGATTTTCATATACATACATGTTTATCTCCATGCGCTGATATTACTATGGTTCCTGGAGCTGTTGGAAAAAGACTATCTGAACTCGGGATTGACTGGATAGCAATTACTGATCATAATTCATGCGGTAATGTAAGGGTTTTTAAAAATGCTCTCAAAAAAAGAGGCATCGAGGTCATTCCTGGTATTGAAGTTCAATCATTGGAAGATGTACATATACTTGGATATTTCAGTTCAGTTGACTTGGCAGAAAATTATTCCAGATGGCTTGAAAAAAAGATGAAGAAGGTCCTTGTGGATCCAGAGAAATTTGGTTATCAGCTATATGTAGATGAAAATGATGAATATTACGAGATAGAAAATATTTGGCTCGGTCAACCTGTTAATTTGAATATAAGCGAAGTGTTTGGATCCATAAATGAGTTTGGAGGTATTGCAGCATTTGCTCATATAGAAAGAAAGATGGGTGTTTTATATCAAATGGGCTTTATACCAGAGATGAAAATAAAACCCATAATCGAGGTAACCTTTAAAAAAACCATATCAGAGAATAATTTTGTTAAAAATTATCCAGTTATACACTCCAGCGATGCACACAGTATTGAGACGCTTAAACCAACATTGAAAATCGATACCAATAGAAGAACCTACAACAATTTCAAAAATATTATCAAGAACAATTACTCAAGGGATAAGGTGAAAATAATTTGGGATTAAGAACAATATCTGATCATATCGTTGATATTTGCCAGAACGCGATTGAATCAGGAGCAAAAAGCATTAAATTAATCATCAAAGAACAACCTGAAAAAACACTTAACATAAAGATAATTGATGATGGAAAGGGTATAGATGAGGAAAAACTTGACGATATTATTGATCCCTTTTATACAGAAAAAAACAAAAAGATCAAATTTGGTCTTGGACTGCCAATGCTAAAATTTGCAGCTGAGAACACTGGAGGATCATTTGCAATCAAATCTAAAAAGGGTATAGGAACTAGTGTAGAAGCGACTTTTTATGTGTCTAATATCGATTGTCAGCCTACAGGTAATCTTGCTCAAGCGCTTTTCGCCATTCTCACAATGTCAGAGAATGCTTCTTGGTACATAAGCAGAGTTTTGGGAAACGATGGCTACAGTTTTTCCTCAATAGAATTGAAGGAAAAATTGGGAGATGATTATACCAGCAGTCCATCAAAAATGAAATTACTTTACGATATTCTTGTTTCAGCTGAAGAATCACTGGGAGGTAGTGAATATGCTTAGAAAGCTTGTTTTATTTTTTATTTTTGCTTTGTTAGTTGTTTCAATGTTTTCCGCAATAACAGTAAATCAAATCATTGTGGAAGGTAATGAAACTATTCCTGATAAAAACATCCTTGATATACTGTCAATTTCAACCAGGGAACAAATTGATGAAACCAAACTTGAATCATCCATTGAAAAACTCAGAAGTACGGGCTATTTTAGTGAAGTGCATTATTCTTTAACCAAAGATGAAGGAGAATTAATAATCAATGTTAAAGAATATCCAGTTGTAAGTGTTTCTTTTAACTACGATGGTCCAGAAATAATCAAAAAAGAAACTTTAATTGCTAGTTCATTAACCATAAAAAACAATTTTCCAATGAATCCTAGAAATCTTATTTACGAAATTCCTAAAACTGAAGAAAACATATTTGACACCATAAAGAGCAAAGGATACGCAGAACAATTTTTTGAAGTTTCCTGGGATCTTTCAGTTGATAAAAGCAAATTGATCTCGGGAAACATAACTGAAGATATTGAAATTACATTTACAATAACGGTTTATTATCTCTGGGATGTAGAAATTGAAGCGCCATTATCTGAAGAAATAACTGATTCTCTCAAAGAGAAAATTGAACTGAAACTCTATAAAAAATATGTTAACACCCCGGATATTTTAAATATTTTCAAAAAGAAAACAGATTACATACCCACAAACGAATCACTTGTTAATGCTGTAAGAGCACTTTATTCTACTTACTACGCTAATGAAGAAGGTCAGTGGGATTTGAAGAATGTCTACCAGGCACTGTCTTTTACTATGAATAACGCTATGAGTACACTTTCCGAAGTTAAACTACCCGAAGACGAAAAAGGACAGGCGAAGTTAATTACTTTGAGTTTTAAACCGGTCCAATATATATCCGAACCCATTAAACTAAATGCAATTTTTGTTGAATGGAATGAAAATGTTCCAGAACTTCTTATCGTTGATTCAACAGAACTTGATGAAGACACTAAGATAAAGAACGAAGATGTGGCCAAGGCTCTGGAGAACATTTATGAACTTTATACTGATAGAGGTTATCCCTTCACGAAGATTTCGCTAAAGATTGATGAAAAACAGGGTTTTCTTACTTTTGTGATTAGGGAAATGAGGGTAAATAAAATCGAGGTAAATTTCAAGGGTCAACACAAAACGCAAGAATACCTTGTATGGAAAAACATATCTTTCAATGAAGGTGAAATACTGTCATTAAAGGAGTTCAGAAACACATATTCTTTCCTAAATGCTTCAGGATATTATGAATCAGTTTCATTGAACCCTGTTCCCGTGGAAAATGACAAAATAGACATAATAATAGAACTCGATGAAAAAGAGAAAAATGGGAAATTCATGGGCGGTGGAGGCTGGTCAGATGGCATTTCGCTCAATCTTGATGTGGGTTTTATCAATCCCTTCGGATACGGTCAGGATTTCTCAGCAAATATAAACGCGCTTATCCCTTTAAAAATATCAAAGAAGGTCAGTTTTACCGATAAAGGCACAAAAACAACATTCAATCTACCAACATACGATGTGAACTTTTCTTACAGTATACCAATGATTGCAGGAACAAACTGGGACCTTGGAACGAACGCTTCCTATCAACATAATGCTGAAAGAACTTTTATCGCAACTCAGACAGAATCAGCACAAAGTACTATCACAAAGGAAAGTACGCGTTCAAACATAAAGGTTTCAATATCTCCTGCTTACAGATTTTCTCCAGCTTCAAGATTCAGAACAACTGTTGGTTATGAATACATTAATGATATTTCAAGGATATCAACTGAGACACAGGGAGAAACTACCAAGTCAGGAACACCAACAGACAAAAATTTCAATGGTCTATTCATAAGAACTAATTATCTGTATTCGACAAAAGATGACCAACAAAGACCCACACAGGGTAATGAATTTTCTCTAAATCTATACTCTCATGGTCTGTTCAGTTCAAAAAGCAATTTCAGTACTTTTATCGGTGGAAGTATTGAGTACAAGCAGTTTATTGAACTTGGATCGAGGGCTCTTCTATCAGGAGACAATGCTCCAGTTTTCGGTGCACGGTTAAAGATGGAACAACTCTACCCTTTTGAAGAGTCGAGCATCTATGGATCATATAAATTGGTTCCCGATCTCTATACACGTGTAAAATATCAGGAAGTTACAGGAGTCAAAGCCCACGGTATAACCACAGGTTCATTGCAGCTTAGATTACCAGTCTGGAGTAAATCAATACCTGCAGATATCACACTTTTTGGTGATATAGTGTTTTATAGAGAAACAAGAGATATAGCGGACATAATAGGTACAGACTACCTCTTTGATGCTGGTATAAGTTTTGACTTCAATGTCCCCATGTTGGGACTTGTAAGAGTAGGATGGGGTTATAACTCCCTGTATCATAACTTGAAAACCGAATCAGGAAAACCATACTGGGGAACATTTTTCTTCGGAATGGGACCAGTATTCTAAAACAACAATGCTATTCGTTAAGGGGCTTTTTGCCCCTTTTCTTATATAAAATTTTTCTACGGTATAACAATCATCCTTTTATTCTTTAAAAGTAACATTAAACTTAAATAAAATTGCTTCCAGAGATCACAAAATGAACTTTTATATTGTTTTGTATTATAAACTCACAATTTCTATTTTTTAGTTTCATTAAGAAATAAGCCTTTAATCAGTTTTGATTCTTAATAAGTTTCGTTAGTCAGCCTAGATTGTTCTTTGCTGAAAAACCGAAAAATGTTATTATGTAGTTAATCGATTAACTAATCGTTTAACTTATAGCGGAGGTTTCAGCAGTGGCGAATATGAAAGAAGTAGCAAAGATAGCAAATGTTTCTGTAGCAACGGTTTCAAATGTTCTCAGTGGTAATAAATACGTTAGTCCTAAATTAAAGAAAAGGGTAACAAAAGCCATTGAAGAGCTGAATTACCGCCCAAGCAAACTGGCGAGAAGCTTAAAGCTAAAGAGAACATTTCAACTGGGTTTGCTAATTCCTGACATAACTAATCCATACTTTGCTGAAGTTGCCCGCGGTGTGGAAAGTATTGCTCTGCAAAATGGATATCAAATGTTTTTATGTAATACCGATGGTGAAGCTACAAGGGAACTTTCAATAATCCATTCTTTTATCGATCAGCATGTTGATGGAATAATCAATGTCGCTCCCCGATTGAATGAAAATAAAATGCTCAAAGCTACAGACAACCGACCTATGGTGATTTTGGACAGACATTTAAGTTTTACGAACCCATTGATTGATGTAATTTATACGAACAACTTCAAAGGATCTGCTGAACTAGCTGAACATTTTTTAAAGAATGGACATAATTTGTTCGCCTGTATTGCCGGACCAAAAAATGTACCGACCGCCGTTAGAAGAATGGAAGGTTTTAACAGAGCACTAATAGAAAGCGGGATTCCTGCTTCTAGAAATCACATTTTTTATGGTTCTTTCAAATTTAACGATGGATACGAAATGATGCTAAGAATTATGAATCTTAACCCCAGACCAACCGTTGTGTTCGCAGGTAACGATATGATGGCCTGGGGCGCGTTAGAAGCAGCAAAGGAAGCCAACCTGAAAATACCCGAAGATATCGCCATAGCAGGCTTTGATAATGTGTATTTCTCACAATTTGTTGTACCTGCACTTACTACGGTACATCAACCAAAATTCGAGGCAGGACAGCTGGCGATGAATATACTTCTTGAAAAGATCGAAAATAAATTGGCAAATAAACAATTGGAGGCTAAAAAACTGGAGCTAGATACAACTCTTATTATCAGAAACTCTTCAGTAAATAAAAAATCTAAAAGGAGGAGTAGTTATGAAAACCAAGGGAATACTTCACAATGAACTGTCAAAAGCAATTGCTAAAGTAGGGCATGGTGATATGATAGTCATCACTGACAGAGGTTTTCCATTTCCAAGACATGAAATGACTGAATGTATTGATGTTTCAGTTGGTAGAGGAATACCTGGGGTTGTAGATGTTTTAAAAACCGTACTAGAAGAACTTGAGATCGAAAAGGTTGTTATTGCAAATGAAACAAAAACAATTAGCCCAGATATCTACAAGAAATTCAAAGAAATAATTGAACCAATAAGAAATAAGGGTAACAAAATTGAGGAAGAAAACATCCCTCATCCCGAATTTAAAGATATGGTTTTAAATGGAAGTCTGGAGCGAAAAGAAGTAAAGGTTTTTGTAAAATCCGGTGAATTTACGCCTTACGCCAATATAATTCTTATTTCAGGA
>JAYEJL010000103.1:0-2231 GCA_034660555.1 Thermotogota bacterium | reverse complement strand
GGAGAAACAGTAACCATACCAGTTGAACTTAAATGGGAATCGTCAGATCCAGAAAATGATGTATTAAAGTTTCATGTTTATTTTGGTACAAATGGTAATATAAAACAAGAACAGTCAAATCTTACGGAAGAAGTTTACGAAATAGACAGTCTTGATCAAGAAGATACTTATTATTGGTTCATTGTATCAGAAGATGAACATTCTGCTAAAGCGACAAGCGATACTTTCAGTTTTATTTATGATACTACAGAAAAAAATAATTTAAATCTGAATCTTATAGGTGAGGGAAAAGTATTCATAGAAATAAATGATGAAACCATCTCAACAAAAGAATCAACTACTATTTCACATGAAGCTGCTACTGTTACTCTCACACCAATAAGCATTGATCCCAATTATATATTTGGAAATTGGGATATAGATAAAAACTATAACATTATCGAAAATGATGCTGCTAGGTTCTATTTAGATAATGATGTAATTGCCACAGCTACATTTGAACTGAAAGAATATGATATTATGTTATCTGCCTCACCAGAAGATGGAGGAGTTGTTTCAGGCGGTGGAACTTTTGAGCATGGACAGGAAGTGACAGTTGTTGCAACTCCAAACGAACGTTATGATTTTAGTTCCTGGACTGATTCAAAAGATGATACAGTATTATCCACAAATACTACATATACATTTACTGCCACTGAAGATAAACATCTGATTGCGAACTTTAATAAAAAGACGTACATCTTAACCATTGATAAAATTGGTGAAGGTGAAACAGAACCCGCTACTGGAGTTTATGGAGAAGATAAAGAAGAACCATGGACCGAAACACTTACAGCAACTCCAACAGGTGATTATGAGTTCAGAGGCTGGAAATTGAGTACTGGTGAAGCTACCGAAGCTACCACAACTGAAATTGAAATTAACGAAGACATAACCGCCACTGCAACTTTCAAACTTCCTAAGATCGAAATTACAACGTCAGCCAGTCCTACTGAAGGTGGAACAGTTACAGGCGATGGATCCTATGAATTCGGATCTGATGTTACCTTAGTCGCAACACCAAATGAAAATTGGCGTTTTGATGCCTGGTATGAAAATAATAGTGTTATAAGTACGGAAACATCTTTATCATTTAATGCGACAGAAGATAGGAATTTAATTGCTCATTTTAAGAATACTTTGGTAACTATCGACAGCACACCACTTAGTGAAGTACCAATTTTGGTTAATGGCAAAGAGGTTATGACACCTTACTCTACCTCGGTGAATTCTGGAGATTCTATCGAAATTACTGCTTCTCCAACTCTCATGTTAAATCTCATAAATGAACAGAATTTTTACGATATTAGAGATTTCGGGTCTCAAGATGATGCAAGCCTTACATTTTTAGGTTGGAGTGATAATATTGCCAGTAATACAAGATTATTCGACTCTAAAACGGCTGGCCAATATACAATTGAATATTATACTGAATACCTTTTGAAAACCGAAAAATTCCCACATTTAGCTGTTGTTGATAACAGCAACCCAAATATTTATTATCCCGAATACCATTGGTACGAACATGGAGATATAGTTACTTTAAAAGTACCATATGAAACAGTTACAGAGCATTCAGGAGATGAACTGACTTTTGCACTATGGAAAGTGAATGATGTTACTTTTTCAAATGAAGTACATGAAGAATATGTATCAATTGAAATTGAGTTTAATGAACCAAAATTCATTCTTGCAGAGTATAATCCGTGTAAATGAACTATACCACTATTAACAGTTATAGTTATATTGACGGGCAGAATTTGCCCGTTTTTATATTAGTATGGAATACTCGTCTGCGAGGTAGAAAACATCATTTGAGAAATAAGATTCAAGCATGTAGGCAAATGGTTATGTTCTAATACCAGAATGTTCTAAACGGTAACTCTTTCAGTGAAAATAACTAAGTGACAGTGGACAAAATGTCTGTCTATTTTTGCTACAGTAATTTTGTCATCATGAGATATTCCGTTCCATTTACTGAATTCAGGGGTTGAAGATGTAACCCCTTTCGCCACGTATGAGTAAATCTATCTTTCTCAGTGTTTCCAGCAACTTGTTCAGCTCACTGTTGCCAGATGTGTCTTTCCCGTTCCGGAGTTACCAAGCAATATGATGTTCTTGTTTTCTTCAATGAACTCAAGGTCCTTTAGTTCATTTATATACTCTCTTGCATTTGTGGGCAGTTTATCTTC
>JAYEJL010000102.1:0-11470 GCA_034660555.1 Thermotogota bacterium | reverse complement strand
CAATTCTCTTGACGCAAGAGTAATCTTGAGACCTGAAAATAAAGGCACAGAGGAACTTTTGAAGAATTATACAAACAGATTTTGGAAGATTTCTTTATTGTTTCTCAGGTAGAAATTGATAGTAAAATAGAAGCAGACAACATTCATAAAGGTCAAACCGTTGATGTTGTAGTTAAGAAAGCTGAAGGGGAAAAATGCGAAAGATGCTGGAAGTACTCTACTGATGTAGGAAAAGACGAGCAATATAAAGACATCTGCGGAAGATGTGCAGATGTTTTGAAAAATTTCTATTGATTGTATAACCACTTAACAAATTTGGGTTAGGAGGGGTTTTATGCGCTTAAAATTGTTACTAATGGCTTTTGTTTTGCTGGTTTGCTCTGTTACAGTTTTTTCTTCATATGCGATAAGAAGTGGTGATGTCTTAACAATAAGCATATATGGTCGAAGTGAGTTGAGCAGTGAAGCATTTGTGGGACCTGATGGAAATATTTCAGTATCACCTATTGGTCAGGTTTATGCAGAGGGCAAAAGCCTTTCGGAGCTGGAATTACTTCTGGCTGAAAAGTATTCAGAAGTTCTGGCAAGCAAACCGCAGCTAACGGTATCAATTATGGAATATGCCCCTTTCATTTTTTCAGTTCTGGGTGAAGTGAATCATCCCGGTTCATTTAGACTTGAGCGCGAAAATGTAACTATATCAAGGTTACTTTCTGAAGCGGGTGGTCTAACTGATTATGCAGATACGGCGAACGCATTTGTCATAAAAGAGAACAATGAAAAGATTTCCATAGACCTTTCCGGCGTGGAGAGCATGGGTGAGAATGCTGATCATCTTTTGAATGCTGGTTCAACCCTTTTTATCCCAAGTGCTTACGAGAAATCGATAAGAGTTATTGGTGAATTCAATAATCCAAGAGTAATCAGATACTACGAAGGTATTACACTAACACAGGTAATTGCTGAAGCTGGAGGATTGAAGGAAACAGCTGATCTTGAAGAAATTGCCGTATTGACAAGGAAGAACGGTTCAGTACAGAGACGTAATTACGATTTAAATAGAATATTTGAAGGTAATATACCTGATCCTTTGCTAGAAGAAGGATCCAGTGTAATAGCAGGAGACCTTTCAAATAAATCTATTCGTGTACTTGGCGAACTGGTTAATCCTGGAGTGGTTTTATTCAAAAAAGGATTAACACTAATGAAAGCGATCGGTAATTGTGATGGTTTAACGCAAAATCACTCAGGAGAGGCAATAATCATTAGTGATAATAATACTCAGAACACTGTTAATATTGATGAATTGTTTGCAGGGAGAGTCAAAGATCCAGAATTAAAATCAGGTGACACGGTAATCATACCAAGACAGGAAGAGAAATACGTGTATCTTGTTTCACCTGAAGAAACAACAAGAATGGATTTCAGTCTTGACGAAAAGTTAACATTGAAGAATGTATTAATAAAAGCTGGTAAATATGATCCCGAGATGAATTTCGAGATAGTAGTAAGAAAAGCTTCTGGCAAGCAAGTAGTTGATTCACAGGGTTTAATTGAAGAAGACATTGCCTTGAATTCTGGGGTCATTGTCCAGTTACCATTAACAAGCCGATTCATTTACATGTTAGGAGAAGTAAAAGATCCAGGTACAATAAATTTTGAAGACTTTGAATCGCCTGAATTAGGAATTGCGCTTGCAAAAGCAGGTGGATTGAATGATACATCTGGAGAAGTTGAAGTAGTTTCAGACGGAAAAACCCATAGTTTTGATCCCGATGAAGCAGCTGAGTCTCAATTTAGACTGAGTCCTGGTGATGTTGTTTTCGTATCACGCATGCAGGAGCGTTTTGTTTATCTAATTTCAAGAAATGAAGGTGGCAGGATAGAATTTTCAAAGGATGAGAAGCTTTCTTTAAGAAATGCCCTGTCTAAACGTAACCTTTTGTTTCCCGAATCGAAAGAAATTGTAGAGGTATTAATGCCTGATGATACAAAAATCAGAGCAGAACTGGGAAAAATAATTGAAGATGATGTATTACTTGAACCTGGTTCTGTAATTATCTACCCGAATGTTTTCAAAACGTTTTATGTTACCGGAGCTGTTAAATCCCCTGGTCTGGTGGAAATTGATTCTAATCAAAATATTACCTTTGCGAAATTACTGAGTTTAGCTGGAGGATTACAGGATAATGCAGATAGCGTATTACATGTAACCAGTGAGAAAAAAAGTGGAGAATTTGAAGTCAACAACCTGCCAGATAAAGACATTATTGAAGATCTTGGGTTTGATGATAGATCGGTTATTTTTGTGCCAGAACTTCCTGATCGCTTTGTTTATGTAATGGCAGGCAGTGAGGGAGGAAAGGTAAACTTCAGTAAAGGTGAAAGGTTAACTCTGAGAAATACTCTGGCAAAACTCAATCTTCTTGATGTTAGAGATTCTTCAATTATAACGATAGTCGATTCAGAAAACAATAAATTGATGATTTCAGGCAAAGAACTAAAGGAAGACGATATCAAGCTTGAAAATGGATCAATTGTTAAATATCCTGATGCTTATTCAGAACTTCACGTATTGGGTCAGGTGAATCGGCCAGGAACTATTTCATTCACTAATACAACTCCAACGTTGTTAACTGCTATATCTCGTGCTGGAGGAACAAAGATTGAAGCCGATGAAACTGAGGTATTACTCATAAATAACGTGAGCGGAGATTCATCTACAACCAATTTGAAAGAGCTTATTACCAAAAAAGATGATATTGAATTACTTGATGGAACGACAATATATGTACCCAGGGCAGGAGAAAAATACATCTATATGGTTTCACCAGAAATTGGAGGTAAGGTTACCTTCGAGCCTGATGAAAATATGACATTGAAGAACACTCTTGCACGCTACAACTTACTTAACTTTGATTCTGAAAGAAACATTACCATTCAAAGACCTAATGGAGCCAGGAACGAAGTTAAGGTAAGCAGTCTGGAGAAAACTGATAAAGAATTGGTTCCCGGAACTATTTTGATCGTTCCCGAATTAAGAACCAAAATTAATGTACTTGGAGCTGTTCAAAAACCAGGGCCAGTTTATTTTGAACAGAATGAAGAACACTCTGTAATTAATGCGCTAAGTAAAGCTGGCGGGCTTTTAGGAAACGCAAGTGGTGTACTTGAGATTACAAAAGAAAATGAGAAGACCACCGTACAGTTATATGACATTATTAACGAAAACATTGAGATTTCAATTAGTGATGAAATGCTGATTTACGCTAAAAGTGCTGAGGGAAAATATATATACATGATTACACCTGAAAGTGGTGGTAGAATAAACTTTGGACCCGATGAGCGACTAACACTTAGAAACGCACTTGCCAAAGTTGATTTATTAACCTTTTCCTCTAATGAGTCAATTGAACTCCTTTTGCCTAATGGAAAGAGGACTACTATCAAATTCAGTGCATTAAGGGAGAAAGATCGTGAACTTGAGCCGGGGACAGTAGTTATTTGTCCTGATACGAAATCTAAAATCTATGTACTTGGTGCTGTTGCATCACCTGGAGTTAAATTATTCCCATCAGGTAATAATCCTACGTTGCTTGAAGCTATATCCGATAGCAACGGGACCTTACCTGAAGCACTTAAAAAACAGGTCAAGATAATAACATCAGAAGGAATGATGAAACAAATAAATCTTGAAAGGATTTATAACGGGCTTGAGATAAATCCTGTACTGGAAGATGAAACTATGGTTTTTGTTCCTGAATATGAGCCCATAAGGGTAAGTGTACTGGGTGAAGTAAATAATCCCAAGGTTGTTGCCTTTGAAAAAGATGAAGAACCAACCATCCTGAAAGCAATTGCTAAATCTGGAGGATTAACAGATAAAGCCGGTGAGTTTGTGAAGATTTCTGGATCAGAAGCTGAATACAACTGGATGAATCTTGTTTCCGTAAAAGATATCGATTTGAAAGATGGGATGATACTCTATGTGCCAAGGCAGGAAGAGAGTTTCGTATATGTCACCGGTGAGGTTGGCAGACCTGGGATAGTTAATTTTAATAGATTTGAACGGTTAACTTTATCAGCTGCTCTGGCTAAGGCTGGGGATCCACTTAAATCAGCAGGAAATATTGTGAAAACAGTGGGTCCTGACAGTGTTATTAATGAATATGAAATTTCTGACATAATGCAGGGAAAAACAATCACAATAGAACCTGGTTCTACTGTGATAGTCAACAAAGGAATTAAGAAAATCACGGTACTTGGTAGTGTCAGATCACCTGGACTGTTAACTTTCTCTGTTGAAGAAAAGACTTCTCCTATGCATGTGCTAGGTAAAGCAGGGGGCATTGTTAATGAACGTGCTGTCAATAAAATAACTGTAAAAAGTAGTGATGGCACAACGGATAATTATGATGTTGATGAATTCATGTCCAAAGAAATAATCCTTGGCAATGGAGATATTGTATTTGTAAGACCAGTAAAAGAGATCAATGTCTCTGTTCTTGGTGAAGTTAAAAATCCTGGAACGTATATTTTCCAGTCAAGGGAAATACCTACTCTGGGAAACGTTATTTCAAAAGCTGGCGGCCTTCTTGAAAATGCCAAGGCTATCAAGGTATTTAGTGATAATGATATCGTTAAAGAATATTCCCCTGACGTACTTCAGTCTAATGAGCAGATTAGATTAAATAAAGATAGTTTTATATATGTTGTATCATCTAATGAGGAGAGGATAGCCATTCTAGGAGATGTTAACAACCCCGGTCTATTCTCACCAATGTCTTTTGGGAGAACGAAAACAGTTTCAGAGTTGCTATCAGAAGCTGGGGGTTTAAAGACTACCTCAGGAGCGTGGATTTCAATAATCAACGCCAGTAATGAAGTTACATACAACAGTTTCTCTTCTGAAAATATGGAAATTCTTTCTAAGAAAATAGTTCCCGGGTCAACAATTTATGTGAGGTCTGCACCTTTGAAAGTATATGTCTTTGGCGCCGTGAAAAATCCAGGTGCCATCGATTATTTGCCAGAAATGACGGTAATCGAAGCAATTTTGAGCGCAGGTGGTTTTACAGCTGATGCAAAGAGCTCCAATACTTTAGTATTTAAGGGAGACTATACTGAAAAAACACCAGATTTTACTACAGTTGATCTATCTGTAAAACCTCTTTTAAAGTCAAAAGTAGATACTAATATCTATCTCGAACCAAATTTTGTTGTTTATGTTCCTCAAACCCTGTATGTAAACATCAAGGAAATTGTAAGCTTTTTAGGTGATGTACTTGGAGTTGTGAGCTCGGGTATTAATATAGGTGTAAATATCAATGGTGAGTGATTAACTGTTGAAAAGGAATCTGGTTGGCGTGGATATGCACTGCCATCTTTTACCTGGTGTGGATGATGGTAGCAATAGTCTAGAAGAGAGTGTAGAAATAATTAAGGAGATGAAGGAAAATGGTATACATAAGATTTTCCTTACACCTCATATACATTCTCCTATTATCAGGTCAAAACCGGAACTGTTTAATGAACGGTTTAAGATGCTAAAAAAAGAAATTGATGAAGATATGGTTCTTGAAATGGGATCTGAGGTTTATATTGTTCCTGAGGTTTCGAAAAAAGACATTATTGCCCTTGGAAACAGTGGTTATTTGTTAGTTGAATTTCCAACAAATATGTTTCCGGTGGCTGCAGAAAAAGAATTATCTGAACTGCAGAAAAGAGGTTATAGAATTATACTGGCTCATATCGAAAGATATGATTATCTTTTCAGAAGAAGAAGATCGGGATTATTTAAGGTAATATTTGAGCCAACAGATTTCTTGAGAAAACTTAAAAATATGGGCGTTTTATTTCAGGTCAACTGGAATACTATTGTTGATCCTTCACCAAAGGAAAAGAAGATACTAAATATGCTAGAGCGTTATTACTGGATGGATTTTACTGGAAGCGATAAACATGCATTCAAAGATAACAGAAAATTAATTAACACTGCCAATCAAAAATACAGAACCTTTATGAATGAGGAATTAGCAATATAAAAGTTTGGGGGTATTGTAATGGAGGAAAACTCACAGGATTACAGAGAATTAACACTGGAAGACATTCTCCGAATGTTTAGAAAACGCTGGAAAATCTTCCTTATAGTTGTAATTGCTGTTGTAGTTATAACGGGGGTGTATTTGCTTTTCGCGACACCAATCTATGAAGCGTCGGTAACCATGAAAGTTGAAGGAAGCTCACAGGCTTCAATAAATTCTATATTTATAGAAAGTGTTTCTGGTGGCTACTCTTCTCAGAATATTTCTACGGAGATAGAACTAATCAAAAGTAGAAGCAATCTTGAAAAAGTAGTTGACCAGTTAGATTTGATCGATAAGATGATTGAACAGGATACACTAGATGATTTGCTTAGAAAAGGCAAAACAATGGAAGATATCAGGTCTTCATTAGTGAGAACTCTTAGAAACATTATTACTGTTTCGCCAGTCAAGGATACTGCGATAGTTCGTATCTCAGTACAGCATGAGGATGCTGTTCTAGCAAAAAATATTGCAAACATACTTGCAAAAGTATACAATGATAAATTGGCTGAGCTTGCCAGAAGAGATATTGCAATGAGAAAGAGTTTCATTGAATCGCAGATTCCAACTCTTGAGAAAGAACTAAATGAGGCAACAGAATCTCTAAGAGAATATAAAGAAGAAACAGGAATATATGTATTGCAGGAACAGGCAAGATGGGTTTTACAGATGCTTACTAAATATGATGAACAGTATAATACATTACAGGTCCAGCTTGAAGAAACACTTGCTGAAAAGGAGTCCTATGAAAAATTACTTGATGAGTTTGACTCTTCAGAGGCAGAAGAGGTAAAACAAAAATGGATCAAAACCTCTGAGACGCTTAGTAGAAATCCCATCCTTTCACAGCTAAAAAGTAAATTGGTTGATTTGAGAATAGAGTTAGCCTCACTTCGACAACAGTATTCAGAATCAGATCCAAAGGTTGTAGCAAAAAAGACTGAAATCATGGAAACGGAAAATTTAATAAAAGAGCAAACGCAGGATTTTATACTTACAGGTGAAAGCCAAACATTGAATCCGGTTTACCGTGATATTCTTACAAATATTATAAGCAGTGAATCAAAAGTATATGTTTTAGAAGCTCAAAAAGAGGCAGTTAATAAATTGAGAAAAGATTATGAAGATCAACTATCAACGCTACCTAGAATAGAACAACGTTTACTTGAGTTAGAAAGGAAAGTAACAATTAAAGAGAATCTCTATACCTTATTTCTTGAGAAACTTGAAGAAGCAAAAATTGAGGAAGCAGCTGTAGTTGGCAATGCAGCTGTAGTTGATTCGGCAATTGTTCCAAATTTTCCAGTCAAACCAAACAAAAAGCTTTCACTGGCAATCGGTGGTGTGCTTGGAATATTTCTGGGAATGCTGGCGGTTTTTCTAATGAAGTATCTTGACAAAACATTGAAGACAGAAGAAGAGATAGAGCGTTATAGTGGTGAAAAGATTATTGGAAGAATTCCGCTCATACCTGAAGAAGAACTAAGCGATGAATTGGTTGTTAAAAATAGTCCTGTTTCTGCACAGGCTGAAGCAATTAAACTTGCTACAAGTAATATAGACTTTATGTTACAGGATAATAAGATACTTGGCATTACATCTGTTACACCAGGTGAAGGGAAAACCTTTATTAGTGCAAATGTTGCTTATGCTTTTGCTTTAAAGGGAAATAAAACACTTTTAATTGATTTTGATATGAGAAGACCCAGAATTGAACAAATGCTTAAAATGAAAAGTATTAACGGTTATGATGAACTAAAAGGACTTGCAGACCTTTTAACAGATGATATAACGCTTGATGAAGCCATAATTCATTATGATGAAAATATTGATGTCATTCCTCATGGCAAAATACCGCCAAATCCAACAATTTTACTTTCATCTCTAAAACTGGATGAACAGTTAAAAATGATTAAAGAACGTTACGATAAAATAATTGTTGATACACCACCTGCTTTAATAACTTCGGATGTTTCACAGCTGGCACATAAACTTGATGGTATTGCTATTGTGGTAAGACCAGGAATGACACTTAGAGATGGATTAAAGATTTCAACGCAGAATCTTAAAAATATCAGTGTGAATATTTTCGGAATTCTTATTAATGGTGCAGAAAAGAACAGTTCAAGTTACTACTATTACTATTATTACGATGAAAAGGGCAAAAAGAAAAATAGAAAAAAATCAAAGAATATTCTCGACTATTTTAGAGGCAACAAATAGTGTTTTCTAACGGGGCGTTAACAGGTATTGTATATAGCGCAATTGCTGGGATGGCCACATCCATTGGTGCCCTTCCTTTCCTGTTTTTTAAAAAGGGTGTCAGCAGAAAGATGTTTGATATTTCTTATGTTTATGCAGTTATGATGGATGTTCCCACATTAGGCCTTGTTATAACGTTATAGAAATTAGTAGCACTAAAAATGATAATAGGATTTTTGCAAAGTGGTATTTCTGTTGATTTAATGGACAAGTTCCCCAAGATTAACATATTATAAAGAGTTATGAAGAACCTTAATAAACAACTAAATTAGTTAAATATGGTTATTCGTTATTGCGATAGCATTGCAAAATTACCAGATGCTGTGGCCTTCAAAGCTGGACATTTGCATTAAAGCGCTAGCTATAGCTTTGGCTATCGGCATACAAAATATTCCTGAGGGATATCAGCAACTGATAGTTTTGTAGGTGTTGTTTATAAACCATATAGTACTTTTTTGATGTCTTTTGGTACTGGAATGTTAGAATTAGTTAATGTTATTATTGGGGCAGTTCTTATAAGCATTCCGAAAATATTACCCCTTACTCAATGATACTTGTAGTGGGGCAATGTATATGTTATCGGTGATTGAGTAATCACGAAAACTCATAGCTGTGGTTTTAACGATAAAAAACTACTCTGCCAACTATGGTTTTTTAATGACACTTTTTGATGGTTGATTGGGCTAAGGAGAGATAATTATGGTTAAAGAAAAGAAGTTAAATCTTGATATTGAAACTGTCATTTACCTTACGATGATACTGGTAATACCGTTGTTTATTTTGAAGGGTTTTACCCATGAACCATCAACGGGTAAACATTTCATTTACTCTCTTGGGTTTGCGGTTATTTTGATAATTAGTTTACTAAAAAAGCGACAGAATTCATTGAAAATTTACTACAACAATGTTCATATTGCTGCTCTTGGATTTGGTGTAGCTGCTTTACTTTCTATTATCCCTTTACTACAAGACAATCCCCATTATTTCAGATACACACTTGATATTGCAATCTATGCTTTGATTGTTGTTATTACAGGTATTTATATATCAAATGCATTCAAAACAAAAACTAAGATCGAGTTTGCCATGCTTGTATTTATAATAACCGCTGCAGTGGTATCCTTTAATGGGTTGTTGAATTTTTATATAGGTTATGATTTGTTTCTTGGTAAGACAGGTGACAGTTTAACTAGAGGCGCTATGAGATCAACCATCGGGAATCCAAACTTTGTTTCCGATTATATGGGTCTTACCATACCCATGGTGATATATTTCCTTGTAAATCCCAGACCACTTAAGGAGCTTTTTAAGAGTAAGCTTTCAGTAACAATTTTAAAGACTGTATTGCTTGCATTTTTGATACCTATGCTTGCAGCTATCTTTGTTGCAGAAACAAGGACTGTTATGGTTGGAATACTTGTTGGAAATCTAATCTTTATAGCAGTTTACCTACTTCTTTCTAGGAAAATGGAATCTTTTAAAAAAGATGATTTTGCTAAAATCGGCAGAGTATTTGTGATTTTAGCATTGGTCCTGGTTATTGTTACTTCTTATTTGTATTTAACACCAACTCCTGTTTCTGGAGGGGGGAAGGTAAATGTTACACGAAGAATAGGCTCAGCGATTACCTCTACCAGATCATGGAGCGAAAGATTTTCTGCGTGGAAGAATTCTGTTTATCAATGGGTTGACGATTCCAACAGAATGCATCTTCTTTTTGGAACAGGGATAGGGACTTTTCAGCTGAATCATTTATTGTATTCGCCTGATGTAATTCAGTCAAATCCGAGTTATATGACTGTCTGGAATAATTTCAAGAGAACTCACAATGACTTTTTGCAGGTTCTGGGAGAAACAGGTCTAATAGGATTCATCTTCATTGTGCTTTTTATGGTTTTTCTTGTTGCGAGATACTTCAGAGTGCTTTTTGGATTAACAAATCGGTCGGATTTGCTTATGTATGGGGCAATGGGAGCCGCGATTTTCTCATTATCTGTTCACACAATGTTTGAATTTCCGCTTCACATGCAGCCAAATCTAATGGCTGGGGTATTTATTGTAGCAATTGTAACCGGTTCGTACTTCAATAGAGACCTGAAACCAATCAACATAAAAAGATCATTGCTACTTATAGTTTTTCTCGTTCTTTTTATCCCTTCGATCTTTCTTAAATTCACTGCCTATCTTGGTGAAGGTTACTTTAGAAAGGCTCAGGAAGCACAACAATATTATTATGCTTACTATCAAGAAAGTATGAAAGTTGATGTTGATCAGGTAAAACAATTAAAATCTGACCTGGAGAATTTTGAGGGCCAGTTCGATTACTTGAAGAATCTAACAAACTATATGGCAGCCAAAGGCTCTACGTTGAAGCAAAAATACTCAAATCTTTCAGAGCGGGATTTCATAGCTGCAGCAGAAAAAGAAAGGCAGAGTGAAATTCAGGAGATTTCTGAAAACCTTGAGAAAAATCTCGAACAGTACAACTATTTACTTGAAGAATCTAATCAATACTTCAGTAAAGCAGTTTCTCTTTTCAAAACTTCAACAGCGGTATACCCTGTTTTTGGTAAGCCATTATGGTATCTTGGTGGACTTGGAACGAAACCTCAAATACTTAATAGGAATCTTACTTCAGATGAGGTTATCAAAGTGCTTACTGCGGATGATAAACAGGGGAACTTTACTTCATTTATACAAAAGGAATTTGATGGAAATCTAGAAATTGTTCCACTTCCCGAAAAATCTTTAAGGACAGCTCCTTATAAAGAATTCATTAATGAAAATAGCGAAGCTATTGATGAACAGAAAATTAATGTTCTTTATTTAAGATATCTCTCTCAGATCCAGATGCTACAAAATGCTGTTGACTACTACGAATCATCGATGATTTACTTCAGCGAAAGACAGACACCAAGGTTGATTGGAAGGATTTTCAGTACGATAACACCAAAAATGGATCAGTATATCAGCTATTTGAATCAAAGAAAAACCGTTATCGAGCAGGATTTCGATAAGTTAGATGAATTCATTGATATAGTAATTAATTACAGAGAATATTGTAAAGAACAGTCATTGTACTGGTATGACTTGGGGGTTACTTTACTTCCGGGTACCTGGAA
>JAYEJL010000101.1:0-2241 GCA_034660555.1 Thermotogota bacterium | reverse complement strand
AACAGTCGCACAGAGGGATGTATATACGAAGTAAGTTTCGGATATCATTCCGATTTGTATGGATATACGACATTGATGTCGGATATAATGAAGTTATACGAAATTATGGAGGAAACGAAGCATTGGGCAAAATTGGATAAAGGTTTAAGTAAGAAAAAAGAGATTAGTTGAAGGAGGTAAATAGTATGTACGAACCTAAACCAGAATATAACGTAATACCGGGGGAAAGAATTCCAATAAAAGATTTTTATGATTATAAGAAGGATTATGTAATTAGACCACCATACCAAAGGAAGAATGTTTGGGACATATCAAAACAAAGAGCTTTATTAGATAGCCTTTTTCGGAGATATTATATCCCTAAAATAGTCATTAGAGATGTGAGAATAAATGAAGAAGAAACAAAAAGTGAGATTATTGATGGTCAACAGAGAATTCTTACTGTGAAGAACTTTTTTAGTAATAATTTGAAATTGCCAGACTCATTAGCTGATTTGAAAAAAGATATTGAAGGCAAGAAGTATGATGAACTTCCTACGGAAATTAAAAGATTCGTTGATAAGAAGCTTGTATTCGATGTTGATAGGATAAAAGGAATAGAGGACCCACAAGATCCACAACATCAGAAAATAGCAACAGAGATTTTTTGGCGTTTACAACAAGGAGAATCATTAAATTATATGGAGATTGCACATTCAAGATTATCCAGTCTAACTAGAAATTTTATCGTAAAATATTCTGATGATATTACATTTGATTATGAAAATTACGCCCCCCTAGATAATAACCCGCATAAACATCCGTTCTTTGAAATTATCTATAGAGATAATAATAGGATGCAACACCTAGCTTTATTGGCTAGGTTCCTCTTACTTGAACGTGAAGATGGACCAACAGATATTAAAGAATCAAACGTGTCTGAATTAGTAGATGAATACAAAGTTAAAGATGGCATCGGAAATTACTCCTTTGAAGATACTGATGAGGCAAAAGCTGTTTTAGGATACATGAAGACCTTTTATAATATTTTTAAATCTGATTCTATGGTTGATGAAAAGAGCGGTATTAGAGAATTCAGCACTGAGTATTTTATTATATCGACCTACCTATTGCTTCATCATTTGAAGAAATATTATGCATTTACTGAAGATAAATATAATCTGTTTTCAGATTTCATCATCAATGTATTTTATCCTCGATTGGATAAACGTTCAGAAGATGATAAAGACATCCTTGTTTTTATTAGCAACAGACAACAGAGCAAGGCTCAGATTGAAAGCAGGGACAGGATTATTCGTCAAATATTTTTTGAGAATCTTAAAAACAAAGGATATGAGTTATTTGTTAAGGATGAGAAAAGAACTTTTGATGAGGCACAGAGAATAAAAATATATCGAAAAGATGACGGTCTTTGCCAGGAATGTTTAAAGGAAGGAAAAAGTGAAGTTGAAGCTAGAGTGAGTTGGAGTAAATTTCAAGCGGACCATGTACTTCCGCACTCCAAAGGGGGTCAAACTATAGTTGAAAATGGTCAGGTCTTATGTGAGTATCATAACGCAAAAAAGGGAAACAGGATTGAGTGATTATGCCAAGTGCTAATTTAAGAAACGGGAGAAAATGTTTCATCCATGACCTTTCGCTCCCTTCGGTCGCTACAGCCCTATCAGGTTCGTATAACAGAGCGTATCTGGCTTCGGCTATCGCCTTCGCCCAAATTTGCTCCGCTAACGCTCCACAAACTTCAGATACGCCCAGAACGTTATCTGCAATTGTGGGCTTTGAAAATAAGAAAGGAGGCAACCTGTGCAAAGAATAGCAATAATTGATAATTATCTTAAAACAAGATACCTATTTTTCAAGTGGCGTTATGGTTTAGCTTTCGTAAACAAGATTGCTATGGCGTTTGGGATGGCTTGTGTTACTGGACTTTTAGCACAAAGTCTGTATTCGTTTACCGTTTACACCTGTGCCATTACGGGTCAGGTTTTAGGTGTGCTTTTAAGTGGCGTAGTTTGTGGAGGAGCATTTGGCTCAATCAGCCAGATAATTTATTTGGGTTTGGGGATAGTTGGAGTACCTTGGTTTGCGGGTGGAGCTTCAGGCAATATATTTCTTTTATCAGGGAGTGGTGGATATATAATCGGTTTTGTTTTTGCACCACTGGTAATCGGAAGATATTCAGATAGATATATTGGTGCCCGTACTTTTCTCTCTCAGCTAAAATTTATGATGTTAGGCGTA
>JAYEJL010000100.1:0-46115 GCA_034660555.1 Thermotogota bacterium | reverse complement strand
CATCCAGAAACAGGTTCCCAAGTTCCTAATCAGAGCCTGTACCAGGGTCACGCCACCTCTATGCCGGCCACCATCTGGACAGTAAGCAGGTTCCTTCCAGACTTATACCGGATTCTTCGCCCCAATCCGGTTTCGATGACACTACAATTCCTTACGACACGTTCACGGTGGTTCATTTGTATTCGTCTCCTCTGGTACTCACCTGACAAGATCGTTGTCCTGCCTTTTCCGTAACGCTCACCACCATGGCTCTTTACCACAGCAGCTTACGGTGGTTTGAAGCCTTCACCTGCATGACGACTTCGAGGGGCCCTCCCTCATCTCTGATTAAGCATGGCTCAGAGAATCTTCTTCTCTTTGCCTTCTTGGCGCACGACGAAGCTTGCTAACGGCAAGCGTTGAACGAAACGTCATTGATGGACGATGGACGTGTTCTGGTATCTGGCTCTCAGATTCTCGTCTTCTCGTCTTCTTTGTCCTTCTCGGCTTTTCAATGAATCCTAACCGTGATTTTTTTCGCAGCGTTCATCCGGTAAAGGTTTTTTGTTCCTCCAGCTTTTGAGGCTATATCCATTGCTTTGTCTCCATCTATAATTCTTGTTCCTCCAATGGCTTTCACACATTCAGGATAAATGTCAGGCAATAATGTGGTGGAAGGTCCAAATATGAAAACTCTGTCCGTATCTACGGATTGTAAAATGTTGTCAAGGGTTTTGTTCATTATGGTGGTACCTGTGATTATAGCTACATCGCATTCTTTTATTTTCCACGGAATAGCCCAGTCAGGTAGATAGTCTTCTGATGGAATTCTCTCAAAAACCATCAGCTTTTTGACCTTATCTCTAAGTGCTCTGGTAAGTGGACGAAAATCACCCACAAAACCAACCACGTCACTTCCCTGTATCTCTGCAAGTTCAAAAATATCCCTCTCTGTTTCATTATCTCTTTTCATATTGTTAAAAACTGCATTTATCGTCGCCAGTGCCAGACTGACGGTAACTGGATGATACAAATCAGATTGTTTAATAAAATCCTTAATTCCCGTTGGTGAAGGCAGAAGTTCATCAAATATCATACAACCAGCTGGTAATTCCTCTCTAAAAATATGAGCCACTCCAACACTTTCATCAGACAATTTTACAGCAGTCATTCCCGTTCCTACAATGTAATCGATTACCTTAAGATCTCCAAAATCATTACAAACCTTCTCAATCATTCTATCCATTATGCTACTCATAATTTACACCGCCTTCACTCAGATAACGAACGTACAAAAACTTCTGGCTTCTTCTATACAGAAAAATCAATGGAATTATACCTATAATTGAAGCAGCTCCAAAAAGATTCCACTTTGTATAATAACTACCAATTTCACCAGCATACTCGTATATTTTTATGGAAAATGGCAACATATTCATTTTATCAATAAAGATGAGAGGAACTGTAAAGGCATTCCAGGCATTTACTATTGCTAAGATAACTATACCGACAATTAACGGTAAACTCAATGGCAAAATAATTTTGAGCAAATACGAACCCTCTTTCATGCCATTTAACATAGCCACTTCTCTAAACTCTCTGGGTATCCTCCTAAGAAAAGAACTAAGAGCTATAACCCCAACGGGTAAAACCTGAACAGCTACCACAAGAGCAATACCGCTGAAAGTATTAACAAGATTGAGTCTATCGAAGAGCATGTACAGCGGTAGCAATGTATGCATTCCTGTGTAAGCGCTTCCGAACAGAAGAATTGTCATTATTATCATATTCAATCGTTTATTGAAACGTGAAAAGCTATATGAAAAAGGTAAGATTATGAAAACAAGAAACATCACAGTAAGTCCCGCAATTTTCAATGTGTTCAAGATGTTTATCCAGAGCTGATCGTCAAAGAATACACGGGAAAAATTTTCAAAAGTAAGATTACTAAAATCTGGAACAATTGTGTTATTACTTGAAAGTGCCAGCAAAGCCACATATAATAGGACAAAACCCGATAAAAAAGGAAGAACCGCTTTCATTATCCATTTTATTAAACTAGGAAAACCCAGATTCAATAAAGCTGTTCGGAACCTCAGCGAAAGCACCACCAGCGGAATACTCAACATTGAAGAAGGGTTAATACCCTGCCATCCATCGCTTAGTATAAATACTATTAATAATGCTATTTCTAGCAAAACCGCGAGTAACGCTGCTATTCTGAATGTCTTCATCTTTTTATAATAAAGGACAAGACTTATCGCATATAACAGAACAACAAACAACCATGACAGATTTAGATTCAGGTAAAATATGCCAGCTAAATGAGCAATTATTACCAAATAAAACGTTTTTTTATGTCTTTCAGGTTTATTTGTTCTGGAAACAAGCGCTGCTATCGACCATAGTAGCACCACAAGACTCACAAGAACACTATATGCTGCGAGAGTACCGTAATTTTGAGACATCTGGAATTTCTCAAAGAGCGCCACGCTTAAAACCGTTGTTGAGCCTACAATTGTATCCGGCGTAAACCCTCCTGGTATGAGTGGTCCCTGTCCGGTGAGCAAAAATATGCCTGTAAAACCCTTTAAGCCTCTTGCGAGTTGAAAAAAGTAAAAAGGTATGAGTATGTTTCTGATACTGGTAAAGCAAATTTTCGACACCACAAATTCCTTTGCTCCATCAACTGAAAGATTGTCAAATGTTTCTTTAGAAATAGACTGCAGCATGGCTATTATAAGGAGCGTTGTCATGGGAACAGATAACCAGATGTTTACAAACAGTGAAATAATGAAAGCTGAAATCGGTTGCATCGAAATATCGATACCTGTATTGAAAATAATATTCAGTATCGAATGGCTCCCATAACCCTGAATGATTGCTCTCCATGCAGAGACACTGATATATGAAGGTAAAAACCAGCCTGTTCCAAGAAAGAAAAGTATTAATTTTCCAGATTTAGATAGTTTTCTTAGGCTAACAGCAAGGAAGAAGGCTATAAAAAACTCTATTGTTGTCTTTAATAAGGTCCACAAAGATGATATCTGAACTGACAGTCTGAATCCTTTATCATTAAATGCCTGATGTAAATTCCTCAGTCCAACGAATCTAGGAGGATCATTGAATAGACCATAGTCGAGGAACATAACCCCAAAAGCCCAAATTACTGGGAGAATTACAACCAGTAACAAAGCAAAAAGAATGGGAAGTGAAAAATACCTTCCCCGAATAATTATCAATAAGAATAGAATGAGTAATATTGCTATCAAAAACAGTGACATAAATTATCTACCAATTCTTATTCACAAATTCCTGTGCATTCTGAAGGCTTTCTTCAACAGTCATTGTTTCCGAATAAACTGATTGTAGAACAGTTCTCATAACCCTAAAGTATAAGCGTTGAAAATTTTCACTTTGTTCCATGTATTGACTCTCTTTTAAGACAGCTCTTAGATCCTTTAGTTTTTCAGAGTTGGATTCAGTCCATAGCGGTACTTTATAGTATTTTTCACAATAAGAATTCGAATTGCTGTATAGAAAAACTATAAATTCAAGGGCAATGTCTTGTTTCGTCCTGTTAAGTATCGCAAATCCCTTTGCATCAATAAGTCCCTTAATCCTTTTATCATTCATCACTGGAAAAGGCAAAATTTCGAAGCTTGTTTCATTTTGTTCAAAAGTAGGACTAAGATAGCTTCCCTGAAGTATTATAGCAATTTTTCCCGAACTGAAACCTTTAATAAGAGCACCTCTCTCATATCTTTCAAATATATTTTCGTCAAATAATTCTTTTATATTGCGTATAGTTTCAGCAAGAAAATCAGTATCCATTTGTAGTTTTCCATTTTCATCGATTAACTCCGCGTCATGCACTGCAAAGGGATAAAAAACATATGGTGACATGAAATCCCAGGCTGCGGGAAATATTTCACTATTTTCAAAATCATCTTTGATTTCTCTAATATCATCAATGGTGTAATCAAATGAAAGCTCATGACCTGACTCTTTCAAAATCTTCTGATTAACGAAAGCAACCTGAAGATCTGCATAATATGGAATTGCAACAATTTCATTATTAACCGAAAATACTTTCAGATCATCTTTTCTGAATGTACCCAATTGTTCGAGATCTTCATCTTTTATTCTGTATAAAGTATTTACATGAGACAAATATCCCGAATGCACATCCTTAATCAATGCCAGATCTGGTAGATTACCTGTTTTGATTGATGTTAGTAATTTTTCTTCCATGTTCGGTACAAAGAGTATTTCTATGTTATGACCCGTATCTTTATTAAACTCTTCAGCTTTTTCTTCAAAAAAGGACAAACCTTCCCAGCTAACCCAGACAGTAAGGTTTTTAGAAACTAACAGACTGCCAAGCAGTATAAAAAATATCAGAAATGTTTTAAATTTCATATCAAATCTCCTTCCTCAATATCTCCATAAGCAATTTTTCGCTACTGAAGGGGGCTTCTCTCAATCTTATACCTGTTGCATTGTATATTGCGTTGGCTATAGCAGGTATAGGTGTATCGATTCCGATTTCTGCAATGCTCTTGGCGCCAAATGGACCGCTAGGTTCATAGCTGTCAACAAGATGACATTCCATACTCACGTAATCCATCCTTGACGGAATTTTATAGGTGAAGAAATCGTTGGTTAGCATTCTTCCTCTGCCATCATATTTAACATCTTCATACAGAGCCCAGCCCAGTCCCTGCATGGTGGCTCCTTCCAGTTGCCCTTTTGCCTGAATCGGGTTGATTGGAGTACCACAATCAGCAACTGAAACGATCTTTAAAACATCAATTTTACCCGTTTCAAGATCAATTTCTACTTCGGCAAACGTTGCCAGATAGGGTGGTGGTGATTCATTACCTACGTATGATGCTGATGCCATTAACTGTTCCTGCTCAAATGTATAAAACAGTTTGGTAAAAAGATCGCTGAAAGATATTTTTTCGCCATTTTCTTTATTTAATACGTGTTGATTCTTGACCTCAATATTGTCAACATCTGTGTTCAGATAATGAGCAGCCTTTTCTTTTATCCTGTTCTTAAGCTTTTCAGCTGCTTTCTTTACTGCATTACCCGATACATAGGTGGTACTCGACGCGTAGGCTCCAACATCAAAGGGGGTCATGTCGGTATCGGAAGAATACACAATTACCTTTTTCACAGGAATATCAAGGGTTTCTGCAACTATCTGAGCCATTATTGTATCGCTGCCAGTCCCCAGATCAGTTGCACCTAAATGAAGGTTTACGGAACCATCTTCGTTAACTTTTACAGATGCTGCGCCCATATCAACTTTTGCAATACCCGAACCTTGCATTGCAAGCGCGCATCCTACACCTTTAACCTTTTTACCTGGCTTCTCTTTACGATTTATCTTTTCATCCCAGTTAATTATTTTCTTGCCTTTCTCTACACACTCATCTAATTTACAGCTACGAACTATCTGTTCCACGCCTTCTGTTCCTTCTCCCATAATTTTAAATATAGGAGATGTTTCTCCTTCTTTTATTGAATTATTTCGTTTCAGTTCAAGTGGATCAACTCCCAGTTCCTGGGCTAGTTCATCGATAACACAGTCAAGTGCAAAAAGACCTTGTGGAGCCCCATAACCTCTATACGCTCCAGCGGGTGGTAAATTGGTGTAAACAACGTCTCCTCTAAATCTTACTGCTTCCACTTTGTTATAGAGTGGTAGTGTTTTTGAGCCGGCTACCATGAAAACGGTTAGCGCATGTTCTCCATAAGCACCTGTATTTGAAAGGCCATCAAGTGAAAGCGCTTTGATCGTTCCATCTTTTGATGCGCCTACTGCCGCTTTAAACTCCATTTCGTGTCGGATATTTGTCGCCATGGAAACCTCAGGTCGTTCAAAGATCATCCTGGCAGGTCTCCCTGTTTTAAGCGTCACAGCAGTCACATATGGTTCAACATGAACAGCTTGCTTCCCTCCAAAACCACCACCAATTCGCGGTTTAATAACGCGAATTTTCCTTATAGGGATATCGAATATCATCGACAAGATTCTTCTGACATGAAAAGGCACCTGCGTGGATGTGATTACAACAAGTCGTCCATTCGTATCATAATAACTTATGGACACATGAGGTTCCATCATCGCATGAAGCTGGGTATTTATATGATAGGTTTTTTCAACAACATAATCACATTTTCCCATTACTTCATCAGTATTTCCCACTTCCATTTCGTAATGAGAAGCAATATTTCTTGAAGGGTCATGTATATCTTTTGTGCCTTCTTCATCATGTATCACCGGTGCTCCATCCATGGTAGCTTTTTTGAAATCAAGTACAGGTTCAAGCTTTTCATATTCAACATTTACCTTACTCGCAGCAATTTTAGCTGCATCTATAGTTTCTGCAGCAACTATTGCGACCGGGTCACCAACATAGCGTACCTTTCTACTTAAAATGAAGCTATCATAAGGAGATGGTTCTGGAAAACCCTGACCAGCCTTTGTGAAAATCTTCTGAGGAACATCTTCATATGTCAGAATTTCAACCACTCCAGGTACCTTCAATGCCTTTTGTTTATCTAAGCTTTTTATCCTTGCATGAGGATATGTACTTCGAACAAGAACTACATGCAAGGCGTCTGGAAAATCGAAATCATCTGTATAAACAGGTTTGCCCTTTAATATTGCAGAACCATCAACCTTGATTTCATTCTTATTTACATAATTGAATTCTTTTCTTTCACTCATCTCTTTTCATCCCTGAGTTTTTCCGCTGCAAGTCTGACAGCTTTTATCTGGGATTCATATCCCGTGCATCTGCAGAGATTGCCCACCAGAGCTTTCTTTATCTCCTTATCATCCGGGTCTGGATTCTCAGCAAGAAAAGATTTAATTGTCAGTGTCAGCCCACTTATACAATATCCACACTGACTGCCTCCTGCTTCAAGTATCGCTTCCTGAATAGGATGAAGCTCTTCTTTTTCCGAGAGACCTTCAACAGTTTCTATTGAGCAGTTATCAACTGATGCAGCGAATGTTATACACGAAAGAATTGGTTTTCCTTCCAGTAAAACAGTACAATTACCACAGCTCGCTGAATCACAGCTTCTTCTCACGCTTTTGTATCCCAACCGTCTTAAAACGTCCAGCAACATTTCACCGGGATCTATCTGGACTTCATGAATCTTTTTGTTAACTGTCAGTTTGATTTTCATCTAAACACCACCCAATTCGGTTAATATCCTCTCAGTAAGAACTGAAGCGAGATGCCTTCTATACTCAACCGAAGCAAGATAATTACTGCCGCCTGTAAAATGTTCGAACACAAGGTTCCGTGCAATATTTGGTAAATTGTCATCTAATTTGAGATTTTCAATACCTTCTTCCACATCCGAAAATCTATCAGGCATTTGAGGTCTTGAACCTATAACAAACCTTGATCGTTTAACAATATCTGACTCGATCTTCAATGCAATTCCAACGTTAACCATAGAAATATCAAAGGCGGATTTTGTAAATCTTCTAAACCCGTATATAAAATCTTCTTTGTTTAGTATTATGTGGGTTATAATGGGCTTTTTATCCCTTGGTAAATGATTGAATTCAGTTATGTTGATATTCTGATAACCATTTATTCCAAAAGTCATTAAGCGACTTTCAGTGGCTAAAAGACATGTAGTCACATCGGACCATCCTACCTTTGCAGCTACAGAACCACCAATAGTTATCATATTTCTTAACTGAGGGCTGGCTATGTCATCGAATGACTTAAAGAAAAAGTCGCCAAAGTTTTTTCTTATTATCTGGTTTTTCCTGAAGCTTTCGATATCGATCATTGCTCCAACAACTATCTTATTACCCTTTTCTTTTACATCATTTAGTGCCAGAGATTTAAGGTCTATAAGATGTTTTGGAATATGGGATTTCATTAAAGCAACATTTGTACCTCCCGCGATTAAAACCGCTTCATCTTTGTGGTCGCTCCAGATATTGAATGCCTCATCTATACTACGAGGTTTATGATATGCCTTTACGTTAAGAAGCATCCCCTTCACCCCTTTCGATAATCTTTAATGCACGTTCAATTAAACCTTTTATTACTTCCTTTCTATACCATGCTGACGCTCTAACATCATCTATTGGCGAAATATATTCAAGACATTTATCAATGAATTCCTCTCTTTTCGTTCCCTGTATCCCATGCTGTTCAAAAAGCCTTTCAGCTTTTGTGGCTCTAACAACAGTGGGAGAAACTGAACCGAAAGCGACACGAATATTTTTTCTATTGTAAAGTATTCCAACTGAAGCTGTAGCAATTGTCATTGCATTTCTCTGACCCACTTTAAAAAAGATATTATTCCAGTCCTCAGTTGATTCAAAATCTACACTTCTTACAAACTCCCCAACAGACAATGCGGTTTTTCCCGGTCCAAAAATAAAATCTTCCAGATCCATTTTTCTATCACCTTTAGGCCCTCTAATGTTTACTGTCGCATTGGATAATACCATCGCGATGATGGAGTCTCCTGCAGGAGAAGCATTTACGATATTGCCAACCAGTGTACCTCTATTTCTTATTTGAGTACTTCCAATCTTTCTAACTATCTTTAAAAGCAAAGGCGATTTTTCTAAAAGCATTCTTGAGCCAAGAATTTGTGAATATGTTACCTTGCAACCCAATCTTATTTTGTTTCCACGATCTTCTATTTCATTCATACAGGGTATCTTTGTCATACAAACAACTGATTCTGGAAGTACGATTCCCTTTCTTAACCTAACCATAAGATCAGTACCGCCAGCCATTATCACATTTCCGGGTTCCATCAACCTGTCAAGCAACGCCTCTTCATTCTCCGGTACATATACTTTGCATGCCACTTCTGTACCCCCTTATTCCTGGCTTATTCTGTTTTTTGCATCAACTATTTCCGCTGCTATTGCTATAGCTATTTCACCGGGCGTTAGTGCGTTTATTTCTAGTCCAATTGGAGTTTTTATCATTTTCCATTGTTCTTCAAAATAACCGCTTTTGATAAACTCTTCATGCAACTCTTCATTCTTTCTTGCTGATCCTATCATTCCGATGTATCTTGGATTGTAAGAAAAAATTACTTTTAATGCCTTAAGGTCCCTTTGATGCCCTCTTGTTAATACCACACAAAAGTCTTTTTCTTCAATGTCCGGATATGTTTCTTTTATGTCATAGTCTATCAATTTCTTATCAAATCGATCATCAATATCTTTTAAAAAGCTTTCGTCATCATCAACAACAAGAACTCTATAACCTGTGCTTTTCATAATATCCGCTAATATCTTTCCAAGGTCACCACACCCAAATATAATTACCATAGGAGATTCACCAATATAATTAAAGAAAACCTTTGTCCTCTCTCCACACACGCCTCCTGAATCTGCTGCGTTCGATCTACTCTGAGTAAACGTATCGATGAAACTTAACGTTTTTTTCTTCGCTCCTAACAAACGCTCCTTGATGTATACCCCGAATTCTCCTTCATAATTACCAATAAATTCATTTTGCCTTGTTAATGCGAACATTTGCCCATTTTTTCTAAAGCTTGAACTTTTGCTATTAAATACTGTTGCAATAACCACAATATTCTTTTGCTTCAAAATATCTTCTACAGTATCAGACATATTTCAATAATTCCTTTGCTTTTTCAAAATCCTTCTGTGTATCGATATCAAAAATATTTCGCCATGTTCTTTCTATCATTTTATGAGGTAATTTATATTTTTTTATAATTTGTGAAAATCCCCGGTCTCCCTCAAGATCGTTCATCAGATAAAAATACTTCTCAGGAATAAACGTCGGGAAACCTTTCGTACCCTTATAAGAACAACTTAGGACATTGTCTCGATAGTATTCACTTTTCTCAATTAAGAATTCAAAATCTTCTGGCTTTATGAAGGGCATATCCCCAGTTGTTAGAAATAGGCCGTCTATCTTATTTTTTAATGCCCAATTCAAAGCCAAAAAAACTGATCTGGATATTCCTTTTTGAGGCTTTTCGTTTATTATAATATCCAGCTTTTTATTATCAAACTTATCCTTTGAAAAAGTATCATTTATTATTATTACTGAACTTTCAACACATGATTCTGATACTACATCAATAATCCATTGCAGTAGAGGCTTCTCTCCCAGATAGGTTCTAAGTTTTTTTCCAATGAATCTTTTGGAAAAACCAGCTGCAAGTATGGCACCCCCAGTTTTTTTATTTCCCACTGAGATATTTAACGGCCTCAATTATCTTATAGTAACCCGTGCAACGACAAAGATTGCCTTCAAGAGCAGTTTTTATTTCTTCCTCGTCAGGTTCTGGATTTTTGTCAAGCAATGCTTTTATCGACATTATCATTCCCGGAGTACAGAAACCACACTGTATTCCATTTTTGTCAACAAACGCCTTTTGTATTTTATCCAGCTCTTTCTCTCCTAATCCCTCAATGGTTAAAACATCTTTACCATCAAACTCTACAGCAAACATTAGACAGGAATTAACAGCTTTTCCATCTACTATTATGGTGCAGGCTCCGCATTCACCTTCACCACAACCTTCTTTGGTTCCTGCTAGCCCCAAATCTTCTCTTATAAAATCAAGAGCTCTTCGATTGCTTTTGACATCCACAGTGATTTCATCACCATTTAATCTGAAAGTTATATTCATCGGAAAGCCTCCCTGATAACCTTTTCATCTGCTGGATATATTTTAACAGAACCGACCTTCTTCATAGCTGATTTTAGATCCTTTAAACCATTTCCCGTTACAATTATACTAACATTTTTGCCTTCCAGCGAATTCAAACCCGCATACTTCTTAAACCCTGCAAATGATGCAGCCCCAGCTGGTTCAGCAAAAACGCCAGTTTTCCTTGCTAACTGAGCAACTGCATCCAGTATTTCTTCATCAGTTACCTTTACAAAGTTGCCATTAAACCTTTTAGCATATTTTATTGCTTTTATGACATCCCGTGGTTTCCCGACACCTATTGAATCAGCAACCGTATTCCCTTCTACATCTATCGGTTCAAAAGGCTCCCCCTTTTGAAAGGTATCTGTTATGGGAGAAATTTTTTCCGCTTGAACTCCAATTACTATGGGTGATTTTTCAATCAATCCAAGTTGTTTAAGATCATAAAATCCTTTACAGAAACTGCTGTACACAGTTCCATCACCCACGGACACAAACACGTAATCAGGAAGCTTCCAGCTATACTGTACAGCTAACTCCAGTGCACCTGTTTTTTTACCTTCAAGTAGATAGGGATTTATAGCACTGTTCCTGCAGTACCACCCATTTGTCAACCCAACTTTCATAGAAATATCAAAGGCAATATCGTATGATCCATCAATCGCGATTACATTTGCGCCATATACCTGCATTTGGGCCAGTTTTGCTTCTGGAGATGTTGCTGGTACAAATATAATGCATTTAAGATTTGAGACGGCTGAAAAACACGCCAGAGAACTTGCTGCATTTCCAGTAGAAGCGCAAAAAATGGTGTCGTAATTCTTTTCTTTAGCTTTCACCACAGCTACTGCACTTGCTCTATCTTTGTATGAGGCTGATGGATTGCGTCCATCATCTTTGACCGAAAAACTATTCAAGTTAAATTGTTTTGCAATATCCTTGTCAAAGTAGGTGGGGGTATTGCCTACCTCCAAAGCAGGAAATGTCGTGTCTTTACTAACAGGAAGAATATCTTTAAATTGCCATATTCCTTCATTGGAGTACTTACGGAAGATACTTTTATCAATTCTTTTCGAAAGAAATTCATAATCATACAGGACCTCAAGAGTGCCTTTTCGGTCACCGCATACCGGACATGTGTATTCAACCTCTTCCTTACTAAATTCTCTACCACAGCTGATACATCTCAATCGGTATTCACTCAAAAAGCACCCCTCCTATGGCTTTTACAGGGCACCTGCTCTGACATAGACCACATCCGAAACAATCATCAATGTTTACTTCAACCTTATCTGTAATGGAAAGAGCATGATATGGACAAACATCAACACATAATTCACATAGAGTACACTTTTCGTGATCGATAACGGGAGTTTTTTTCGCATAGGAAATTTCCATTTCATTGTTAGAAATCCCGATAGTTTCTCTAACAGAATTGAATCCATGTTTTTCGATTACAGAAGGCAGATCAGAAATGATTTTTTTGTAGATTGATTTACCTCTAATAAGTGCTCCTGATAGCAATTGAACTGCAGTGGCGCCAGCCATAAGATATTTCAGGACATCTTTAGCAGAGATGATGCCACCTATTCCTATGACGGGCAATTCGCAATTTGACGCTATTTTCTTCACCATAGCAAGTGAAAGCATTTTTATTACCGGACCAGATATCCAGCCAAAACCATCTTTACTTCCAAGTGGTGAATGTTTTTCATCAATATCCAGAGGATAAACAGGACCCAGTGAATTTATCGCTGCTATTCCATCACCACCTGCTTTCTCAATTACCCGTGCCATTTTGCCAGGTTCCTCTACGGAAGGATCAAACTTGATAATTACAGGTTTATCTGTTTTAGACTTGACAGTTCTAATCAATTCACTCATTAGTTCAGGATCGTTTGCAACATAATGTGTGGATAGCTCGAAAGCGCTGGCAAAATCGTTGAATTTCGGTACCAGGAATTTAAGATCCTCAACCGAATAACCCAGACTTACAATCAAAGGTAAATCGCTTTTATTTCTGAAAGCTGGTAAAAATTCATCAATCCACTTATCGTAATTAAATTCGCTCCACAACTCAGCGTTAATCACATAGTTGTTTCCAGAGATTATACAGGGCCTTGGTACTTCCGCTGCCTTTGTAGAAATTGTCTTTGTCACAACTGCACCAACTCCCTGATTAGCAATAAACAGCATTTTTTTATCATCACCGGTTAATGGTCCCGAGGCTGGCATTACTGGATTTTTTAGTTCCATATTGAAGACAGTTGTAGTCAAATCCATTCAATCATCCTTCCATATTTACAGTTGTTTCCAAAGCTCAGCGCTGTATTCCCTGCATTCTTTAAATAATCTCTCCTCATCAATAAGCACGCTTTCACCAGAATTCATAACGGGCCTACCATGTACAAAAACGTCCGTAACCTTTGGATTATCTCCTATACCAAAGAAAAGGTGTCCGGGAAAGTTCTCACTGTTTAGAACTGTTGGCGGGTTATAATCATAAAGAGCAAAATCAGCTGCATATCCTTTCTTTATTTTTCCCATTTTCAATCCAAAAATCTTTGAAGTAAGCTGATAATTGTAATTGAAAAGGGTTTTTTGCAAATCAAAAGGATCAGCAGTTTTCGGATCTTTTGTGTCATTGTGCATTCCAAGTATCAGGAAACGACCGTCTATAAAGAGGTTAAATCCAAACCCATCATTTCCAAGACATACTCTTGTTCCTTTGGATAATTTTCCCTTCCAATCGGGATAACCGACACCATTATTCATATTGGATTGGGGATTAACCACTACAAAGCACCCATTATTCCTAATTATTTCATCTTCCTTCTCGTCAGTATGAATACAATGGACAAGCAAGGAATTCTCAGTCAGTAAACCAGCATCATAAAAACGCTGCACTATTCTTTTACCATGTAGTGAAATTGAATTCTCCTCATCTTCCGGTCCTTCAGCAACATGAACATGTATCGGAATTCTCTTTTTATTTGCATCAGATATCAATTCAAGCGTTTCATCTGATAATGTGAAAGAAGCATGTAAACCTATATACGGTGCTCTAAATTTATTTTTTGTTTCAGCAAATTTGAAGTTTTCATCAATGCTTTCATCACGGACTTTCTTGCCATTCCTATCAGAAATTTCAAAAGCTGTCGAACATCTTAATCCTGTTTCATTAACAGCGTTAGCAATCGTATCAAGAGAACCTTTAACAGCATTTGGGGAAGAGTGATGGTCAATTAGTGTGGTTACTCCTGCTTTCATCGATTCAATTGATGCAAGGTAAGCGCTAAGTTCATTCCCTTTCATAGTTAGGGCTCTGTCAACCTTCCACCACATCTGTTCAAGCAACTCTGTAAATGTATTTGGCAAGAATCCTTTTAATGGCATACCTCTTGAGAACGCTGAATAGATATGCGTATGTGCATTAACCAGTCCGGGCATCAGTATTCTATTGGGGAATGAATATACCTTTTCTTCCGTACTACCCGGTGACCCTTCAGAGACCTCTTCAATTACTCCATTGTTAGTTTTTAGATAGCCTTTCTCGATGAAAGAACCATCGTTTGTGAAAATGGAAACATCCTTTACAATCAAGCTTTCTACCTCCAGAATATTCTGTCCCTGCTTAGAAATCCCCCATAACCTTCATCTGCAGTTACCTTGTTTCCAACAAAAACAATTTTTCCTCTTAAAATAGTAAATTTAACCTTACCCTTTAGACGCATATGTTCATATGGTGAATATTCAGATCTTCCATAAACTGGCTTACCTACTACCCATTCTTTTTCAGGGTTTACAATAACAATATCTGCATCTGATCCTGGCAAAAGAGACCCTTTATTTGGATACAGGCCCATTAAAAATGCTGGTGTTTTGCTCAATGTCTTTGCTGCATCCATAGCAGATTTGGATACAAATGTCCTGAACAAACTATATGTAAATCCTATACTTCCTATTCCAAAAGGTATTTCTTTAATGTCATCCTTATTGGCTTTCTTTTCTTCGACCTTGAAAGGGCAGTGGTCGGTACCGATGGACCTTATATTCTCTTCCATCAATCCCTTTATAATCTTCTTTCTTTCAGTTTCAGTTCGCAAGGGTGGGCAACATGTGTAAAGAAAGCCTTTATCTCCAGAAAGAGATTCCTCATTTAACGAAAAGTACTGCGGACATGTCTCAAGAAACAAATATTTATTAAGAGTTTCTTTAAAATGTTCACTCAAAAATTCGACTGTTCTTCCGCTTGATACATGTACCATATAGCATTGACCTTTTGATTCTGCCGCCATCGTTGCTATTTTTACAGCATCAAGCATTTCACTCTTTGAATTTCTTATCACGGGTAATTCCTTTGGCAAATAACTTTTAGCAGAATTCATGTTATGTTTTATCATTTCATCGTTTTCAGCATGAATCATTATTACGACGCCCTTTTTACCAGATAATTCAACTAATCTGCTGAGATATCCGTCATCGGTACGTCTGTTACTATCACCGTAAGCTGTAAATATCTTGATAGACGTTAATCCTTCGCGGATTGCCAGCTCAATAAGTTCTTCAGGAGTAAAATCAGGATCTCCAGCCAGTGTTAAATGCAGTGAATAATCAATTCTGGAATTACCAGCTACCATCTTGCGTTCTTCTATTGATTTTATGATATCAGAATATCGATTAACAGGCTGGGTAAAATCAATAAATGTGGTTACACCGCCTGAAACTGCTGCTTCACTACCAGAAGAAAAATCATCAAGAGACGTGTAATTACCAACATCCAGCTGAAAATGAACATGAGGATCAACAAACCCGGGCATAACGCTCAAACCGTCACAATCTATATACTTTTCAGAATCAATTTCACCTGCACGGGTTATGGCAACTATTTTATCGCCATTTATGTGAATATCACCTTTTATGCAGCTTGTTCCATCTGTAATTGAGCCATTTTTTAGACAGAGCTCACTGATCATGGACGACCGCCCATTGTCAATGCCATCACCGCCTTGGCTGTATGCAACCTGTTTTCTGCCTCATCAATGACTACCGATTGTTCTCCATCTATCACTTCATCTACAACTTCTTTGCCTCTATCAGCGGGTAATGCATGCATGTATATTGCATTTTTATTGGCTAATTTCATCTTGTCAGGTGTGCATATCCAGTCCTTGTGCTTTCTTGTTTCGTTCATTATCTCACTTTCATCTTCAGATACAAAGAATCCACCCCAGGATTTGGGTATTACTATGTCTGCATCTTTGAAGGCATCATCCATATTGTGGGAAATATCGAATTTTGTACCACTTTTTTCTGCATTTTTCTTCGCTGTTTCTACCATCTCAGGCATAAGATCAAATCCCTCGGGGTACGCGAGAGTAACATCAAGTCCATATCTCGGGAACAACAGTATTTGAGACTGTGGTACAGACAATGGCTTTAGATGACTTTCCGCATATGCCCAGCTTATTCCAACCTTTAGTCCACTTGGATTATTTCCAAACACTTCTCTAATTGTAATGATATCAGCAAGAACCTGCATTGGATGATAATAATCATCCTGTAAATTTAAAATGGGTGTATCGGAGTATTTTTCCAGTGCTCTGAGATAAGCATTTCCTATTCCATAAGCGCAGTGTCTAACGGCTATCCCATGACCATATCTTGAAAGTATCATAGCTGTATCTCGTGCAACCTCACCATGCGCGGTTTGCATTACTTTTGGATTTAAGAAATGTGCATGACCTCCAAGCTGTGTCATCCCGGCTTCAACGGAATTCCTTGTTCTAGTAGATTCATCAAAGAAAATCATAAATAGAGTTTTTAGATTGAGCCATGGAGTTGGTTCTCCAACAGCAAAACGCCTCTTCAAATCGCTAGAAAGATCAAGCATCAAATCCAATTCTGTTTTACTGAATTCCTGCGTTGTTATAAAACTACGACCTCTAAGTAAGCTACTCATTGGTAACCTCCTAACTTATAAATTATTCAGATAATGCCTTGGGCAGAGCAGCATATACTGCCGCTGCTTTTACAAGGTGCTCAACGGGCACCTGATCTTCAGGGCTATGAGCATATATTTCATTTGCAGGGCCAAATCCAATTGTGGGAATATCGAACATCCCTGCTGTCGTTGTCCCGTTAGTTGAAAATGTCCACTTACCTATATTCGTTTTGTAACCAAGAACTTCTTCAAATGTATTGTAGGATTTTTGTACAATTTCATGATCTTCAGGTAATATCCAATACGGAAAATACTTCTTTGTTGGATAGATTTTTCCGGTATAAGAAGGTTTACTGTATTCAAGTTCTAGTATCTCAGCTTTTTCGCCTGATTTTTCTATTGCCTTTTTTAGCTCCGATATTACTTTTTCCCGCGTTTCTCCTGCTGTTAGTCTCCTGTCAAGCTGAATTCTACATTCATCAGGTACTGCATTGTGCGATGGAGATTGAAAGTATATCTGGGTAACAGCAATGGTTCCCTTTCCTAAAAATTCATCTGAATAAAGATGATCATTTATTTTCTCAATTTCGTTTATTATTTTGGACATTTTATATATTGCGTTTTCTCCTCTTTCTGGTGCACTTGCATGACAGCTCATTCCTGTTGTTTTTATCTGTAGTTCTATTCTACCCCTATGACCTCTGTAGATGTTTAAATTAGTTGGTTCAGTTATAACAACACAATCCGGTTTAATTCCATCCTCATTGACAATGTACTGCCAGCATAATCCATCACAGTCCTCTTCCATAACCGTTCCTGTTATGTATAGAGTGAAATCATCCAAAAGGTTCAGTTCTTTCATTATTTTCACTCCATAAATCATTGAAGCCATTCCTGCTTTCTGATCACATGCGCCTCTTCCATGTATAATTCCGTTAATTATTTCTCCGGAAAATGGATCCACCTTCCAGAGATCAGGATTACCTACTTCCACCGTATCAATATGAGCATCCATTGCAATTACTTTTTTTCCATTTCCTACTTTACCCAGTATGTTACCCATTCCATCAATTTTCACATCATCAAAACCCACTTTGTTCATTTCTTGCTCGATCCGTTTTATAACTTTCTTTTCCTGTCCTGAATAGCTTTTGATTTTTACAAGATCAACTAGAAACCCAGCAACTTCATCCTTAAGCTCATTAGCTCTTTGTAAGATTTTTCTGCTCAAAAATATCATCCTTTCTTCATTACTACAAATATTGATTAACATTATATTATACGCTGTTCTACCATAACAACCAAAACACAAAAATTTCATAAGTCGACAATTACAATCATGTAACGTGGTAAAATTCTACCGGAGGTGGATTTATGATTTTACTAAAAAACATTGATTATCTGGCCACTATGGACAGGAACGGAGCTGAATTAACAGATGCTTATATTGTTGTCAATAATAATGTTATCACAAAGATAGGCGAGGGTAATCCTCCATCCACTAATATTGACGAAGTTATTGATCTAAAAGGTTATGTGGTTTTACCTGGATTTGTAAATACACATCATCATTTATTTCAATCTCTTTTCAGAAATATACGCGATGTTTCTTCATCTAAGCTATTTGACTGGCTTACATTTTTATATGAAATCTGGAAATACATTGATAACGATGCAATTTATAACAGTGCAATAATAGGTATATATGAAATGATGACCACCGGTGTCACGACTACTACAGATATGCTCTATCTTCATCCAAAAGGTAAAGAAGGATTCATTGACACAGAAATAAAAGCAGCTGAACACTGTGGTATACGCTTTCATCCAACGCGTGGATCAATGTCTCTTTCAAAAAAAGACGGAGGCTTACCACCCGATAGCGTTGTGCAGAGTAAGCGTGAAATACTTGAGGACTCTGAAAGAATTATAAATGAGTATCATGACCCAGGTAGATATTCAATGTTAAGAATAGCACTTGCACCATGTTCTCCTTTTTCAGTTACGGAAGAATTAATGATAAAGACAAGAGAGCTGGCTGAAGAATACGGTGTTTTGTTACACACTCATCTTGCTGAAACGAAAGCTGAAGAAGAATTCTGCCTTGAATCTAAGGGTTTGAGACCTGTAGATTATATGGAAAAGGTTGGATGGCTTAAACCTGAAACATGGTTTGCACATCTTGTTTGGCTTTCTGAGCAAGACATCAAAAAACTTGCTGACTCAGAATGTGGCTTTGCTCATTGTCCAACATCAAATATGCGTCTTGGTTCTGGAATAGCACCCGTTATGGAAATGAAAAACAAAAACATGAAGATAGGGCTTGCTGTTGATGGTAGTGCTTCAAATGACTCAGGTAATATGTTATGGGAAATACGAAATGCACTCATGTTACAAAGGGTTGTGAAAGGAGCAAACGCCCTTACACCAAGAGATGTTCTCATTATGGCAACCATTGGAGGAGCAAGAGTTCTTGGAATGGACGATTATATTGGCTCAATTGAAGAGGGTAAGGCAGCAGATATAATAGGTTTTAAAACAAACAAACTCTCACTTGCAGGTGGTTTGTCTGATCCTGTTGCTTCTCTTGTAATGTGCGATCCCGGTAAAGTAGATTTTGTGATGATTAACGGAAAACAGAGAATAATCAATGGAAAAATCAATGACAACGATTTAGAAAATTATATAAAAGAACAAAATCGAATAAGTAAGAAACTAACAAATGCATAACAATTTATGAATTGTTTCTGAGAGGCATTGTTATGCTATAATACTTAACTATATCAAGAAATGTTTTTGTTGGGAGTGAATAAAAATTTATATAGCATTGTTACCTGCTTTATTTTTTGGCTGGTCTCTTGGAGCTAATGATGCTTCAAATGTTTTTGGAACAACAGTAAGCAATGGAATAGTAAGATTTAGAGTAGCCACGCTTATATCAGCTGGTTTTATATTGTTGGGTGCTCTGGTTGGTGGTTCTAGAGGTCTTGAGACAATTAGCGAACTCAGCTCACAAACTATTTGGACCGCCTCAATAGCTTCTCTTGCAGCAGCGATTTCAGTTACATTGATGACTCGAATAGGGTTACCGGTTTCTTCCTCGCAAGCCATGGTTGGCGCAATACTTGGCATAGGACTAATAAGGGGAAGCGTTGACTGGACGATACTTTTAAAAGTTGTTTTATGCTGGATTGGAACACCTATCGGGGGAATATTCTTCGGTTTTATAGGTTACAAATTCTTTGCAACCTTCTTTCATAAAATAAGATCATTGCAGGTTCAGGATGCGACCCTAAAACTTTCAGCGATCGTAATTGGAGCATATGGATCATATGCACTTGGTGCAAATAACGTAGGTAATGTAACGGGGATTTTCGCTGATATAATTCCAATAGAAATCGCCGCTCTTTTAGGCGGTTTAAGCATAGGATTGGGTGTTTTGATATACAGTAAAAAGGTAATGATGACAGTGGGGAAGGAAATTGTTGCTCTCGACTCCTTTTCATCAGTTATTGCGGTTTTTGGAGAGGCTGTAACTGTCTGGATTTACGCATTAATAGGAGTCCCGGTTTCAACATCACAGGCCATTGTGGGTTCCGTTACGGGTGCTGGTTATGCAAGAGGATCTAGAACATTCAATCTACGATCTTTAAAAAGAATACTTTTTGGATGGTTAGAAACGCCGGTTATCTCTGGGCTTATTTCAGCAGGTATGTTTTTAGTTTTAAGATACTTTTTTCAGTTCTAACTGAAATCTTGACAGCATGGTTCATTGGTGGTAAATTATTATGTAAGCCGAGGTGGCGAAACTGGCAGACGCGATGGATTCAAAATCCGTTGGGGTTGATAGCCCTGTGCGGGTTCGACTCCCGCCCTCGGCACCAGAGGAAGGCGCGGCCTTCCTTTTTTAATTTACAGGAGGTGTACATTTGAAGTTCCTGGACTTTACAATTGCAGAAGGTACAATAGAAGAACATGCAAAAAGACTCTTAAACTCAATAAACAATGAGAAAAAATTTGTTTTGACTTTAAACACACTGATCGCAGATCAGTATTTACATAAACCCGAATATAGAATAGCATTGAAGAAAGTAAATTATATCGTACCTGACGGATTCGGAATAGTAAAAGCGATAAAAATCCTAAAAAAAAGAAAAATCGATAGAGTTCCCGGTATCGAATTAATGGAATACTTATGTAAAGAAGTTTCAAAAACAAACAGAAAAGTCTTCTTCCTTGGTTCATCACAGGAATCGGTAAAAAGAGCTTCAAAAGAGCTTAAAAGAAAGTTCCCAGCATTGAAAATTGCAGGTATTCATCATGGTTATTTTAATGAAAGTGAAAGTGATAGAATTGTTAAAGAGATAAACGAGTCAAATCCATCTATTATTTTTGTTGCTATGGGAGTTCCAAAGCAAGAAATATGGATATCAAATCATCTTGATGAATTGAACGTTTCCATATTAATGGGTGTGGGTGGGTCTTTCGATGTATTTGCAGAACTTACAAAAAGAGCACCCTTATGGATGAGAGAGCACGGTCTGGAATGGCTTTATCGAATATTGAAAAATCCCTTAAGAAGAATGAAAGTCCTTTTCAGATTGATAAGATTTGCAATTACTGTATGGAAATTTGAGAGAAAACGCCCAAAAAATTGGGGGGGACTAAATGATCATTAAAAATGTGAACATCTTTACAAATGATCACCAGTTACCATTTATAAAAAAGGGATACATACAGTTCGATGATGATGGAATAAAAGCCGTGGGAACCGTTGCTAATATGAATGTCCCATCTGGAGAAAAAGTAGTTGATGGACATGATGGTATTGTTTTTCCGGCTCTTGTAAACGCACACGCAAGTATTTATACATCTCTCAGAAGTTTCCATGATGATGTGATATCAGACAGCATTGGCGGAGTTAATTTCTTCAAATCACTTATCGAGAAAGCAAAGGGCAAAACATGGGAAAAACTAAATTTATATACAATAAAAACCGCTATTGCAAAATCTTTATCATGCGGTATAACTACACTATACGGTCCAATATTTTATTCTGAGGGTCTTTCAGTAAAGTCCCTTCAGAAACTGGCTCATAAATGTAACATTCAACTTAGCATTGGTCCAGTGGTTTTTAAAGATAATATCAACAATGTTGTAGAGAACTGGGTAACAGAGAAAGAAGATGCTTTTTTTCATCCCACTGTGTATGTAGTTGAGCTTCCATATTTTAGCAAGGAAGAGTTAGCCAGTCTTAAAAAATTAAACATCAACGGAGTTAACTTGAATCTTGTAATACTGGATATGGAGGAAATTGATAAAGAATCACTCTCATTGTGGGGAGAGCACATAATTGATAGAATAATCAAAGCTGAATTACTAGGTTCCGGAACCAGTCTAATATATGGTGGAAACCTCACTGAAACGGATAAAGACATTCTAGCAAACAAAGATCTTTTTGTCATTAAATCGTCCAGATCAGAGCTTTACTCCGAAATATTCGAACCCAATGTATCTGATTTGCTTGGAAGGGGTATGAAGGTTTGCCTTGGATCAGGATTTCTGGATTTCGATATGCAGAATGAAGTACAAGCATTAATACTGGCAGAAAGACAATCAAAACATTTTTCGCAAAGAGTACTGGACTACGAAGTTCAAAAATTGCTTTTTACAAATAACTACAAATTACTTGAAAAGCATTTTGGCAAAGTCACTGGTCTGCTTCGTGAAGGTTATCCTTCTGATATTGTGTACGCCAAAAAGAAGAATGATTTTTCATGTCTTGAATTGATCAATACAAATTTTACTTCTTTCATGAATAACATTCTAAAAGCTTTTGATATAACAGATGTGTGGAGTAATGGCGATAAAGTACTTAATAATGGTAAACCAACGATGTTTTCAAACAAAGAGATCAAAGATATATATAAAAATGTAGAATTGTTCGATTAATATTATTCGTTCTCCCGTTGCCTCAAATGAACATCGATTGAATGTTTAATGGAAGTAGCTCTTTTTTCTCCAACACCTTCAACTTCCTTTAATTCGTCTTCAGTAGAATTGAAGAGCCTGGAGAGAGAACCAAATTTTGCGCCTATATTTACAGCAACCTGCATCGGAATCTTTGGAATTTTCTTTATGAATCTAATGCACCTTGATTTCACATGAACTTCCACAGCTTGAGAAGTTGAAGATAATTCGTAATCCAGTGTTCTTCCGAGAGTTATAAGATTTGATATCTCCTTCTGACTTAATGAAAGCATCTTTTCTAGAATTTCACTGGCTTTATCAGATTGAATAAGCTCTTTATTGAAATCCAGAATTAAATACTGAAGAGATTCTTTAATACCAGATACAATTTCAGAGAGTTGCATTTTAGGGACATTGCCATAATCACCCAATTCGATAATTGTGTAATCTGCTTCATCAGATATTTTCAAAGCCATTAAACCTTTTTGCAGAGTTTCAAGCACATCATAAAGCATTAAAACATTCTCTTTCTCAAGTTTATCGAGCTCATCAAGAGATCTGTCAAAAACCATGCTGTACTGCTCCACTGTTCTTATGATTTGGCTTACCTTTGGAAGAAGGAGTTCCAGGGATTTTAGCGAGTAAGTGTTGTTACCCAAAAACATAGTTATGGTTTTTCGTCTTTTTGAAACAGCTATAAGAAGATTATTGGTTTGCTTAGCCATTCTTTCGGCTGTCCTGTGCCGCATTCCAGTTTGAGAGGTTTCGATTTTCTGATCGGGTACAAGTTGCACATTTGCTGCAATTATTTTTGACATATTTTCACTAACAACAATTGCACCATCCATCTTGGATAGTTCGTAAAATCTTTCTGGATTAAAGTCAACGTCTATCATGAATCCAAGTTGTAACAGTTCCTTCACACTCTCAAAATCATCCACAAAGAATACAAGTGCACCTGTTTCCCCCTCAACTACAAGATCAAGGGCATATCGTATCCTTGTCCCGGGTGCGACTTGCTTTATTTTCTCAAACATCTCGTCATGATAAACCATGTTTTCCCCCAATTACCTCTGCAAGTTCACCAATATTTGAGATTTCTCCTCTGTCGGGAGATAAAATATTTTTAAAGCCTGAATCTTTTAATCTTTCTATACGACGCTCTGAAAAAGAAACAGAGCGTATTGAGCCATCAAGCCCGATCTCTCCAAAAGCAGCTGTTCCCTGTTCTAAACTTTTATCAAGAAAAGCAGAGATTAATGATGATGCAACTGCCAGATCGACTCCAGGATCAGTTATTTGTATACCTCCAACAACATTCACATAGATATCCATGCTGTCAAGTGGTAACTTCGCTCTTCTAGTTAATACCGCCGATGTAAGCAATACTCTGTCTAATGAAATCCCGGAAGATAGTCTTCTCGGATTTCCATAAATAGGTTTGCTTACAAGAGATTGTACTTCTATCAAGAAAATCTTGGAACCTTCATTTACTGCTGTAATTATATTACCAGGTGCAGAAGAAAAGTCATCAAGAAAAATCGTTGATATATCCTTAATTTCATCAAGTCCATTTGATTTCATCTCAAAAACAGCAACTTCATCTGCGGGTCCAAAACGATTTTTTATCGTTCGTATGAATCTAAAACCGGTTTTGTTCGTTTCAAAATATAACACTGTATCAACAAGATGCTCGATGAGTTTAGGACCAGCTATTTGTCCACCTTTTGTTATATGGCCAACGATAAAGACCGGCACATCTATTTTCTTCGCAATTCCCACTATGTAATTTGTACATTCTCTAACCTGAACAACACTACCAGGTAGAGATGCAACCTCAGGATGCTTCAAAGTTTGTAAAGAATCAAATATAATCAATGAGTATTTCTCGACATCAGTATCTTCAAGAAAATCGATATTTGTTGAAGTTATTACATCAATTCTGTTTGTATTATGCAAATCCAGTCGGTCTGCCCTGAGCTTAATCTGCCTTAATGATTCCTCACCTGTCACATAAAGAACGTTTTTTTCTTTTGATATTTTATCCGATAACTGCAAAACCAATGTGGATTTTCCTATGCCTGGTTCTCCACTCAATAAGGTAACGCTTCCCGGGACTATTCCTCCACCCATAGCACGATCTAATTCATCAAGTCCCGTTCTGTATCTAAATCCTTTTCCCCCATCTATTTTATCTAATGACACGCTTTTAATTTCTTCTTTTTGAAATTCATTGTTTTTTTTACCTTTATTGGGAACTCTATAACTTACAGCACTATTCCAGGCCTTACAAGATGGACAACGCCCAAACCAAACTGGAGATTCGTAACCACAATTATCACAAACATAATACTGATTGCTTTTCTTACTCATGTACTGGCGTTAACCTCGGTTTTTTTAGAATGTTTTCTAAAAGACAGTTTTTCTCCTTTTATGGTAACGATAATATGATCATCTTCGTTAAAACGACCTTTGAGCAGCTCCTCTGAGAGCGGATCTTCAACATATCTTTGCATTGCTCTTTTTAGAGGTCTCGCACCATATACAGGATCAAATCCTTTATCGACAAGGAAATTCTTAGCTTCTTCGGAGAGTTCAATTGTTATCGATTTTTCCTCTAGCCGCTTCCTGATATCCCTCATCAAAATCTGTATTATTTGTTTTATGTGTGTACTTGTCAATTGATGGAAGACAACAATCTCATCAAGTCTGTTAAGAAATTCAGGTCTAAATGTCTTCTTGACTTCATTAAGTACAGATTGCTTCATTGATTCATATTCCACAGATTTCGCATCAGTCGTATCAACAAAACCAATGGCGGTTTTAGATTTATTTATAAACTCTCCTCCCAGGTTACTTGTCATTATAATTATGGTGTTTTTAAAATCCACATATCTTCCTTGAGAATCCGTTAGATGACCATCGTCCATTATTTGCAATAAGAGATTGAAAATATCTGAATGTGCCTTCTCAATTTCATCAAAGAGTATTACCGAGAAAGGTTTCTTCCTAACCATTTCGGTAAGTGTGCCACCTTCATCGTATCCAACATATCCTGGTGGAGCACCAATAAGCCTGGACATGGAGAAACGTTCCATATATTCCGACATATCAAATCTAACTAAAGAACGTTCATCATCAAAGAGATAATCTGCAAGGGCTTTAGCCAATTCAGTTTTTCCAACGCCTGTGGGACCCATGAAAAGAAATGTTCCTATGGGTCTTCTTGGATCTTTGATCCCACTTCTTGCCCTTCTAATAGCCTTTGCTACCGCAGTTATTGCTTCGTCCTGACCAACGATCCTTTTATGCAAAGCGCTCTCAAGCGTTAGTAGTTTTTCACTATCCGATTCTTCTAATTTTCTCAAGGGGATTCCGGTCCAATTAGAGATAATCTCTGCAACCTCTTCTTCGTTTATTTCTATTACTTCATTGTCTACATTCTCTCTCCATTCTTTGTATTTACCCTTGAAAAGCGAATCAAGATTTTCCTTTTTTTCTTCAAGTTGAATAGCATTTTGACTGCCTTTCGAAATCGAAGGCTTTTCTTTCTCTGTTTTTATTTTCTCAAGCTGCTTCTTAATATTTCTTAATCTATCAGGCATGGTAAGCTTTCTCAATCTTACTCTTGCACCGGTTTCGTCAATAACATCTATTGCTTTATCTGGAAGAAATCTGTCACTTATGTATCTGTTTGACATAATGACTGCAGCTTCAATTGCTCGTTCTGAATATTTAACCTTGTGGTGTGATTCGTATCTATGTTTTATACCATGGAGTATATTAATTGTTTGTTCGACGCTTGGTTCAGATATATATATTTTCTGAAACCGTCGTTCAAGTGTAGCATCCTTTTCAACATATTTTCTGTATTCATCCGGTGTAGTAGAACCAATACATTGTATGGCACCGCTGGCCAGAGCAGGTTTTAGAATATTTGCTGCATCAACAGCACCCTCAGCTGACCCGGCTCCTACAATAGTATGCATCTCATCTATGAACAAAATGATGTCACCATTATTTGTAACTATTTGGAGCAGCTTTTTTAGTCTCTTTTCAAATTCCCCTCGATATTTTGTTCCAGCCACAAGTGAAGCAACATCAAGAGCGAATACTGTTTTACCTTTAAGTGTTTCAGGAATCTCTTCTTTAACAATCATTTGTGATAATCCTTCTACAATAGCTGTTTTTCCAACACCAGGATCACCTATTAGTACGGGATTGTTTTTCTTTCTTCTTGATAGTATTTCCATAACCCTTTTTCTTTCAGTTTCTCTACCTATTATTGGATCAAGCTTATCCTTTTCTGCAAGAGCAGTCAGATCAGTCCCAAAACCTTCCAGTTGTTTCAAATCGGTTTGCATACTGGAGGATTTAGAATTGTAGTACTCATTGCTGCTGCGCTCATCCGTGCTACCGGCAACCCCTTCAATTATTTCCTTTCTCAAATTTGTCAGGCTAATATTCATCTGTTTCAGTATATGAGCTGCTATTCCTTCTCCCTCTCTTACAATACCAAGGACAATATGCTCTACTCCAATTTTCTTTTGTCCTAGCATACGTGATTCATCATGAGCGAGTTCAATAACCCTTCTCGCTCTTGGTGTCATTTGAGGAGATCCCACAACTGATTGATGTACATTAGTTCCTACCATAGTTGTGATCTCTCTCAAAACTCTATCATAGGTTACTCCGTTATTTCGGAGAACCTTTATTATTTTACTTTTGTCGATCTTTAATATTGCCAGAAGTAGATGCTCGGTACCAACATAAGGATGGCCCAAACTTCTGGCTTCATCCTGTGCTGTTACAAAAACCTGTGCTGCTCCTTCTGAGAATTTATCAAAATACATCATGTCACCTCCGTGTGTTACACGAAACCTCCTTTTTGTTTCCTAAATATTCTGACTACTTCTTTATGAAGTGTGTTCGGAGATTTTTCTCCGTCAAATATGTATACCCGATCCCTATTTTCTTCAGCAATTGTTAGATAACCATTCCTCACTCTTTCAAAAAATTCTGCTCCTTCTGTCTCTATTTTATCATTTCTTGTATTTTTCTGCTTTCTTTTAATAGCCTTTCTTGCAGAGATGTCAATAAGAAATGTTAAATCTGGTAAACAACTGTCAACCGCGAAACTATTAATATTTTTCACCAGATCAACAGGAAGTCCCCTACCATAAGCCTGATAAGCCAGCGATGAATCCAGGAATCTATCTGCGATAACTACCTTCCCTTCTTGAAGACTTGGAATAACAATTTCTCTAACTATCTGGGCTCTTGACGCTAAAAACAGTAGTAGTTCAGATTCCGGGCAAAGATTGTATTCTTTATGCAACAAGATTTCTCTTATATCTTCTCCCGCTCTAGTACTTCCAGGTTCTCTAATAACCACAAAATCTTCTTTTTCTTTTTCCAGATATTTCTTAAATAATCTGAACTGAGTAGATTTCCCTGAGCCATCTATTCCCTCAAAACTAATGAACATCACTTTCATCCTTTCTTAGAATTAGAGGAGGTTCAATAACAATTTCTGACGTTGAATTGCTCCTCCCTTTTATTAGGATAAGTTGAGCTTGTCTTTTTAATTTACCATGAACAATTTTCATTTTATGTATTCCCAGCTTATTATCATCAAAACTTCTTAACCATTCAGCCATATCTCTGGGATGAATAATAAAGTAAAACACCCCTCGATTTTTTATCAACCATCTTGTAGCTTTAGCAAATTCCATTAGAGAATTCTTGTTGAGCCTTCTCCATTCATTTCTCGTTTCCTTTGAGCTCTTTAAACCCGAGTGCGCAAAATGTGGGGGATTACATATAACCATGTCGAAACTCCCGCATTGAAATTCATTTCTGACAGAACCAATGTCCAGCTGTTTTACATTAATATTACCCTTTAGATCATTATTCATTACATTTCTTCTGGCAATTTCAATTAGCTGCTCATTTTTATCAATTGACGTAACTTCAACTGCATTATCTTTTGCTAAATAGAGGGAAATTATTCCGCTTCCACAACCAAGTTCAATAATCTTTTTAGTTTTCTTCGAAATCTCAATATACCATCCAAGTAGAACTGTGGCATGATTTGGCTTTGCTTCAGTGTAACTTAAATCAAGCTTTAAATCCTTCAGGTATGTTTCTCTAAATTTATTAAACAAGGTCATCACTCAATTTTATAAAAAATAAGCGTCGATTTGTCATCCGTTTTAACACTTAATATATCTTTCAATTTTTCTGGAATTACAGCTCTGGATATTTTTTCAATTGATAAAGAACCTTTTTGAAAATCGCAGGTGTCTATGTATATGCTTGAACCATTGTTTATTTTTATCAAATCTGTCATGCAATTACTGTGATAGAGATTCAACGTGGAAAAATTCCTTAAGGAAAGCTCATCTATCTCTATTGTACTTTGATAAAAACTCATTTTCGAAAAAATTATCGTTCCCGTATTACATTTTATATTTGAGTTTACAATTAAAACATTTTTCACATACTTGTTTTCAAAACCATTATTTATTTCAGAGTTGTATATAACGCTATCAACATAATTTTCAATGATCAGCCCGTCATCCAAATTACTATTATATATCTGCAAATATTCTCCTGAAAAATCCAATAAACCATTGATACTGCAGTTATCTAAAATAATTATAGATCCTTTATCACCAACTATATTTGTGTTTCCAAAATCAACATTCCTTGCTAGCATTACCCCTCCAGAACCAACTCGTATTCCATCAGATGAAGCAAGAGATATGAAACTGATTTTTCCTCTTCTGCCATCCATTTCGATTGAACCATTAACCAGTAATGAACTACCCCTTCCAATCTTAACGGTTACTTCAGGTTCAATTCTCAAATGCTTATTTTCACCCACAGCTATGCGACCCTGCAGATAATAATCTTCCCCGGCACTAAAAAGTGTGTCCGCTCCCATCAATGAAATCACATAAGTTGACGTTAATCGTCTTAATGGTTCCGATTTTGCAAATACCGGAACTGAAGGTAAGTAATGCGTTTTTGTAGATGCAAGACTTATTCTGTAAAGGTCTCCTTTGTTTTCAGAAACAAATTCTGCAGAAATCCTCATAGGACTGTCATCTTCTGTTTTTATTATTTCTTCCCAATTTCCATTCTTGAAACTTTCAATCTTCACTTCTGTATCTGGTTCAACATTTTTCCAGGATGCAATCCTAAAGTATCCACCTTCTTCAATATATAGTTCGGGAACGTTTTCTTCAAACGTCTTGACAATCTTGATTTTTTTGTTAATCGTTTTCATATTACCATCTGAGTCTGTCACACTTGCCTTAAGAGTGTGCTCCCCTTCAGGGATTTCGTATTCAGGAATCAATCTACTATCACTTAAAAGTAAAGGTATTTCGTCAATTTTTGCTTTAATAGTAAGGTTCTCATATTTATCCCAGTCATCGTTAACATCAAAAGGGATCCACTTTCCTTTATAACCATTTTCTGGCAGCGGTATGAACATTTCAGGCGGTTCATCTGCACTTGCTGGAACAGTTAATGAAATGCCCTCAAATTTCACTTCATTATTATAAATGGCAGTTGCTTTTATACTAATATTTTCCTTACAAACAGGAACACTGAATTTTCCTGCGTAGTTTTCATAAAGGTCACCATTAACATCTACTGAATAAACTGTGTTTTCAAGTTTTGGAAATATGTCAATCGTTAAAACTCCGTTTTCTATTTGATACTCTAAATGTGATAACTTTTCTTTGTGAAATGGTTTCAACGTATATTTTAACGATTCAGTTATCATTTTTTTGTCCTTTAAGAGGGTTAGATAAACAGTTTTGGTTCCAGGTTCTGTAAAAGTGTGTGTGAAATTTAACTTATCATAAAGGTGGCCATCTTGAGCTGTACTTGGTTCGTGATCTACAGTAAAAAGTACAGTAATATCGTCAATATTGCTTTCATCAGTTGTTAGAATAAATGTACATTCAGTGCCATCTACTGTGACATCTTTAATACTTATCGTGTATTTGTTTTTTGAACATGAAATAAATATAATGATAGAAAATAAAATCAATATTGCAACAACTGTTTTAGTTTTATTTCTGATAAGGTTCACACCCTTCATAAACCATATTGTTGACCCTGTATAATTATTCTAACAGGAAAATATACTTTTTATTCGTAAGGAAGTGAATGCGTTGATTATTTCAATGGTAGTGGTATCTTCAATAAATGGAGTTATTTCAAAGGGTAAGAAGGATAGTATAGATTGGAGTTCAAAACAGGATAAAACATTCTTCAAAAATATTACACAGGAATCGGGTGTAGTGATTTTTGGTAGAAAAACCTTTGATAATATTGGAAAACCCCTGCCTGGACGTTTAAATATTGTTATGACAAGTAACCCGGAAAAGTATGAGTCAATCAAAGAAAAGCTTTTTTTTACAAATATGTCTCCCCATAAATTGCTCCTATATCTTGAAAAAAACAACTACGAACATGTAGTTATTGGTGGAGGAAGAAGTATCTATACGCAGTTTTTGAATCAGCAACTGGTGAATGAATTGTATGTAACCTTTGAACCAGTTTTACTTTCTGAAGGCTTTAGAATGACTGATAGACTCATTAACGACATAAAGCTAAAAAAAATAGACGTTCAAGCCCTTACAACTAACTCAATCATTATTCGTTACAAAATTCTATACAGTGATGCATTTGCTTGAAAGGTGATATGAAGGGTGCTAAAATTTTGCATATGCGGGTGTAGCTCAGCTGGTAGAGCACTAGCTTCCCAAGCTAGGAGTCGCGGGTTCGAGTCCCGTCGCCCGCTCCATATTATTGGACTATTCTTATTGTACTTTTTAAATTGCTTTCTCTTAATGTAAAGAAGTGATATACTCTTTTCAATGATTCATGGGAGGTTCAGCAATGAATTTACCGGTACGTTCAGCAATGAATTCACCGGTACTGAAAGTCAAAAACTTAAAAAGATACTATCCCGGTGTAAAGGCGGTAGATGGTATCGATTTAACCGTGGACAAGGGAACATGTTTTAGTATACTCGGCCCCAATGGTGCTGGTAAAACAACCACAGTTGAAATTCTCGCTGGTTTGAGAAATCGTGATTCAGGAGATATTGAATACTTCGGGAAAAATACTAAAAGGATTGATAGAAATATAAAGCGCCGTATAGGTGTCCAGTTACAAACCACAAACTTTTTGGAAAATCTTACAGTGACCGAAACAATAGAATTCTTCAGTGGCCTTTTTGAAACCCGGGTATCGACAAATAGGCTTATTGAAACCGTTTCCTTAAATGAAAAGAGAAAAAACAGGATAAAGGAACTTTCGGGTGGACAGCTGCGAAGACTTGCAGTCGCTGTCGCCTTGGTAAATGATCCTGAAATAGTTTTTTTAGATGAACCTACTACAGGTCTTGACCCTCAGGCTAGAAGAATGTTATGGGAGACTATAAAAAGTATGAAAGAAAACGGTAAAACAGTGATTCTAACAACTCACTATATGGAAGAAGCTGAAGAGTTATCCGATAAAGTTGTAATAATTGATCATGGAAAAGTAGTTGCAAGTGGTACTGTAAGAGAATTAATTAACTCAATCGAACATGATAATATTGTTGAATTTAGTATTTCCAATATAAAGAACAGTAATTCAGTAAATGCAATTAAAGAAAAATTCAGTGGTCTGAAGTTAATTGATAAAATGCGTTACTCGATAACAACACGTTGAAAAAACACTCATTAAACTATTTGATATTGCCAAAGAAAATAATTTCATGTTAAATGACATTATGATCAGAAAACCGAATCTTGAAGATGTCTTCCTTACACTCACGGGACATTCATTAAGAGATTGAGGGTAGTTTAAAAATGCATTCATTTTTCTCTCTTTTTAAAGGACTTTTTAAAAATGAAATTAGAGATTTTCAGGCCATAGCATGGTGCATGATCTTTCCAGTGTTTTTGTTTTTTGTTCTTACCTCTATATTCAGTAATATAGCCGGTGTTGAAAGCTCGGGTTTGCCAGTGCTTGAGCTTGGAGTTGTTAAAGAAGAAAAATTAAGCGGATTCGGCACTATTATAGATCAAATACTTGACGATATATCCGGAGATAACGGACCTTACAAACAACAGACTTATGAAAACAAAGTTGAGGGAATCGAAGCTCTAAAAAATAAACAAATTGATATTTTGTTTGTCATACCTGAAGGAACAAACATTAAAATGGCAAGAGCATTAATGACCAGAGATATTTCTGAAGATAAAATTACATCTGAAATTTATCATGCTGCTGGAAAACAAATATCAATACTTGCATCGAATATTATGAGCCAAATCATGCAACAGGTAAATCTTGAGATTTCAAAGAGAAGCAGCGATAGTTATATTGATTTTGAATTGAATGAAGAAATTATTTCCAGTTCATCTTCAGAAGAATCGTTTGATTATGTCACATATCTCTTTCCAGGTGTAATCATAATGTTGATTCTTGCTGTTTCATTGTTCAATGGACCATTATCTATGATAGAGACGAAAGAAAGTGGTATCACGAAAAAATTATACACAACGTCAATTACCCCGATAACTTATCTGGGTGCACAAATTTTAAAGCTTTTTTCTTTGATATTCATATCATTGGTGATCTTTTATACCTTCGTTTTGCTTTTTTATGACCTTGGTTCAGTTATTTTCAACGTTGGTTTCCTATTCAGTATATTCTACTCATCTATTGTTCTTTTAGGATTCGGTCTTATGATCGCTTCATTTACTAAAAAAGGTTCTACAGCAATGGTGTTCAGCCAAATTGCGAATCAGAAACTGATGTTTTTAGGTGGATTATATTTTCCAGTTTTTGACATTCCCTGGAGTTTAAGATGGCTGGTTTATGCACTACCGACCACATATCTTGTTGAGTTACTAAGAACATCAATTGGGTATGGTGTTTCTTCAATAAATACTGCGTTTTTATTCCTTATACCCGGAATCTGGCTAACTGCATCAATTGTACTGTTTACTGCAAATTTTAAAAAGGTGATGGGTTATGAATAGAATAAAACAGTTCTTAACCATTTCCAATGCTTTTACTAAAGAGACTTTTCGTAATAAAGTAGAGGTCTTTTTTACCTTCTTCTTCCCACTGATCTTTTTGGTAATGTTTGGTTCTTTTTTTGGAGGATCTGAAGAACCTTCAAACATTAGTGCTGGTTTTTACATCGACCAAAGTATTGAAAAAATATCACAAGATGATCTTCATTCAGAAGGGGTTACCCTTTCATCTTACGAAGAAAAAGAAACACTTTATAAAGACGTTCAAGAAGGTTCAATTGACACCGGAATAATTGTGGAAAATGGAAAAATCATATTTATTTACAAAGAAGGAGACATTTCGAAAACCAGCACAATTAAATTACTACAAAATACATACAAAACACAAATTGAAGAAGCAGTGAATCAGGTAAAGAAAACAATTGAAGTTAAGAACTATTCTGTGTCACTAGGTGAGTCAGAAAAAGTTTCAGAAAGCGATTTTATAATGGCTGGCGTTATTGCAATATCTGTTCTTTCTTCAGGTCTATTTTCAGTAATCTCTATTTTTGGATACTACAAAGAAAAAGGAGTTTTAAAACGTATTATTGCAACTCCTATACAGCCAATGAATTTTGTTATGGGTGCTACAATCTCAAGATTGTTAATAAGCTTCCTGACAGCTTTTTTAATGCTCGGACTTAACAGATATCTTTTTGGTTCTCATTTCACTGTAAAGTGGTTCCCTTTTGTTTTAACCATCGTATGTTCTACATTAGGTATGATGTCACTGGGTTTGGTTCTTGTGATGATTTTTACGAAGGCCAGAACAGCTGATTCAGTTGCGACTGCTTTGTTTGTTGTTATGCTCTTTTTCTCGGGAGTATATTTTTCGCTGGATTTATTGCCACAGGTTTTCAGTTATATAGCCATGTTCATGCCTGTAAAATATGTTGCAGAATTGATGAGATTTGTTACGGGGGTAGAAAATATTAGCTGGAATTATTTCTTTGGAGTAAACATAATCCTCTTGATCTCAGGGATTATTCTTATCCAAATATCAGCACGAAGATTCTTGAGACCTGATTGATGTTGTTCAATCTATCATTTCAATACCGCCAGATAGTAAATCCAAGGACCCCTGTCTATCAACAGTTGAAAGTACTCCTATAGCAGCAAAAATATAATTTTTGTCCACTCCCTTTTTCACATCTGTTCTGGGGAACAGTTCATCCGGATATTTTCTTGAAAGAATTTCCAGATTTTTCATAATCTGCAATTTGTACTTCGACTTAGTTAAGACCCCACCGGTACCAATTACCTGTTTTATTGCAGTTAGATCCTTCCCCTCAGCAACTTCAACCCTTCCGAGAGGACCAAAAAGGCGTCTTATTTTACCTGCATGTCTTCTAACCGAAGCTTCGAAACAATATCTTGCAAGTCTTGATATAAACCTTTCCTGTTCTTTACTTTTTGGATACGGTGATACATTTTTTAGTAATTCTTCTGACGCTGAAAATTCCTGTTTTAACTTATCTAATCCAATATATTTGGCTACTCTTTCAGCATTTATGAATACACCAAGATCACCTTCCACTGTTCTTTTTGCGAGAGGCTCAGGGGATATCAACATATTTTGAATCTCAGAATCTCCGCTTGTATACGAATCCACATCAGTAGTTGCACCACCAATATCTACAACCATAACATCGTGCATACTTTCAGCAAGCAATTCAGTGGTTAACATAACCGCTGCTGGAGTTGGGATAATATCTTTATCAATTGCAGAATATATTTTTTCCATACCGGGAGCTTTAACAATATTTCTGGCAAATACATTTCTAATAATTTCTTTTGTAGGCTCCACATTCAGCTGATCAATTCTTGGATAGACATTCTCTGTGATGATAATGTTCTTACCATTTCCTTCAAATATATCGTTTATTTCATCATTCGCAGCAACATTACCTGCATATACTATAGGGACATCAATATCCAATTTCGATAGTAACCGAGCATTGTGAAGCACTGTTTCCATTTCCCCATAATCTACTCCACCAGCAAACAAAATAAGTTTGGGATTGTATTTTTTTATATACTCAAGATTCTTTTCTCTGATCTTGCCTGCAGTGACATATTGTATTACTCCACCAGCGCCTAGAGCTGCCTCTCTTGCAGCTTTTACAGTCATATCATATACAAGTCCATGAACGGTGATTCTTAAGCCTCCTGCAGCGCTACTGGTAGCCAAAAAGGAACCCCAGGTAAGATTCTTTGCTTCAAGTCGTTCTTTTAGCTTATTAAGTGCCCTTTCAATACCAATAGTCACATCATTTTCATTAACTGTGGTATAGGATTCACCCTGGCCAAGAAAAATCAATTTCCCGCTTCCGTCGGTAGAAAAAGCTGAAAGCATCGTTGTTGTACTACCGATTTCAGCAATGATATACTCAACCTTCATTAACGGCTCTCCAACAACTCTCTTACTATTTTATTTACAACTTTTCCATCCGCTCTTCCCTTTACTTTTGGCATAATATTTCTCATTACGTTTCCAAGATCTGAAGGGTCCTTAGCGTCGATCTCGTCAATTGTTTCTATTGCAAGCTTCCTTATTTCATCTTCAGATAACATTTCTGGCATAAATTCCTTTAAAATTTCCATTTCTTTTTGCTCCTTTTCTGCAAGTTCTTTTCTATCAGCTTTTTCGTATTGTTCTATAGATTCTTTTCTATTTTTAACTTCTTTCATAATTAGTTTTTGTACTATTTCATCTGTTGCCCCTTCTTCTTTTGCTTCCTCTGAAGATGTAAGATAATTTTTCACTGCGGCAATGACTGACCTTATTGTATTTGCACGTAAACTGTCTCTGCTCTTCAAAGATTTCTTTAATTCATTCTGTAGCTCTTCATATAACTTCATAGAGCACCTCCCAATGACTATGTGTTGTCATTTTCTGCTTCAAACTCTTCTTCTTCAAAAGGTCTTGGCCTTACAAGCGGGAATGGTATTACATCTCTTATGCTTGTTGAATTGGAAACAAGCATAAGTATTCTGTCCCAGCCTATACCCAGGCCACCTGTTGGAGGCATACCATACTCAAGAGCTCTTATAAAGTCAAGATCCATCATCTGTGCTTCTTCATCTCCACTTTCACGTAATTCAACCTGCTTTCGAAATCTTTTTAACTGTTCTACAGGATCATTAAGTTCACTAAACGCGTTTCCACATTCCATACCATATATTACAGACTCAAAGCGCTCCGTTAATCTTTTATCGTTTCTATTAATCTTGGCAAGCGGGGATATTATTTCAGGATGGTCCATAACAAAAGTAGGTTGGACAATGTCATCTTCCACCAGATCCCATAATTTTTCAATAAGATGACTTCTCTCTTTAAGTTCAGGTATACTATTGTTCTCTTCCAGAACCTCCATAAGTCTTTCATTGGTATCTTCAAGTACGTCAACATTCAGTTTTTCTTTAATAAAATCAACAAAACGCACCCTTCTCCAGGGTGTGGAAAAATCGATTTCTTTACCCTGATACGTGATCTTCTTTGTGCCCATTAGTTTTTCAACTACCTTACTAATCAATTCCTCAGTTAATTCCATAATGTCTTTATAATCTGCATAAGCTTGATAAAGCTCCATCATGGTGAATTCAGGATGATGTTTATAAGACATTCCCTCATTACGGAAATTTTTTCCGATTTCGTAAACTTTTTCCATACCTCCTACTAGGTAGCGTTTTAAATATAACTCAAGAGAAATTCTTAAATACATATCCTCATCGAACAGATTGATGTGCGTAATAAAAGGTTTGGCTGAAGCTCCTCCTGTCACTGATTCCAATATGGGTGTTTGTACTTCAATAAAACCTCTATCGTTAAGAAATTCTCTTACATATTTCATCATCTCAAAGCGCATTTTTACTCTTTTTAGTGCTTCGTCATTTGAGAGCATTTCGACGTATCTCTGGCGATAAATAATCTCTTTGTCTTTAAGTCCGTGCCACTTTTCGGGCAGCGTTCTTATTGCCTTTGTTAAAATCTGAAAACTTTTTATGTATATTGATAGCTCTCCCGTATGCGTTTTAAAGGGGAACCCCTCTATTCCAACAAAATCACCGAGGCTTGTATACTTTTTGAAGTTGTTGAAAGCTTCCACACCAACTTCATTCTTTCTTATATAAGCCTGTACTCTTCCAGTTTCGTCCTTAATTTCAAAAAACGACGATTTTCCATGATGCCTTAAAGCCATTACTCTTCCAGCTGTGGTTACACTTTCGTCTTCAAGTGTTTCAGAAGTTTCAAGATCCTTAAATCTTTCCAAAATGTCCTTGATGTTATCCTTTTTATTAAAGTTATAAGGATACGGAACTATATCTTTTTCCTTCATTTCTTCGATCTCGGCTAATTTGTGTTGTCTGATTTCTTCATTCATTTAAAAATCCTCCCACTTGTTCATTTTTCAATGGCAAGAATCTGATACTTAACCAATCCTGAAGGTGTTTTCACTGTTATCTTTTCACTAACACTTCGATCCAAAATGGATCTACCAATAGGGGAATCTACACTTATTTTGTTTTTGAAAACATTGGCTTCATGGGAATTGACAAGCTGAAATTCTTTCTTTTCATTGGTTTTCATATTCTTCACAACTACTCTAGAACCAAGCTTAACCGTTTTTCCATCGCCTTCTTCTTCGATAATCTCAGCATTATTTAAAATATTCTCCAGTTCCTTAATGCGGCTATCAATTCGACCCTGCTCATTTTTTGCTTCATCATACTCACTGTTTTCACTAAGATCACCAAGTTCTCTTGCTTCCTTGATTCTTTCAGCAATTTCGTACATAAGTTTCTTTCTTAAGGTATTGAGCTCCTCTTTTAGATTTTCGTACCCCTCTTTCGTTAAATATATTACGTCATTCTTTGCCATCAAAATCCCTCCATCATCGATTCTTTAATTCATCTTTCAGTTCACCTATTATATCCATAAAATGATCCAAATCTCTGAACTCTTTGTAAACTGAAGCATATCTTACATAAGCGACACGATCTTTTTTCTTAAGTGTCTCCATAACATATTCACCAATTTCATGCGATTCTATCTCCGTTTTTCCTTCTCGAATTATCTCATTTTCGACCTCTTCAGTCAAATGCTCCATTTCTTCAGGAGAAACAGGCCGTTTTTCGCACGCTTTAGCAATACCTCCAAGAATCTTTCCTCTATCAAAATTCTGTTTTGTGCCATCCTTTTTGATGACGAATATTGGCCTTCGTTCAAAGCGTTCATAGGTGGTAAATCTACCTTTACAATGTTCACACTCTCTTCTTCGTCTCACAACCGAATTATTATCTGTTAAACGTGTGTCTATTACTCTCGTAATTTCATGATTGCAAAAAGGGCACTTCATTATTCTTCCCCCAATTCACCAGCGATTTTCTTAATTTTTTTCAATCTGTTGTAAACCTCAGATTTTGTCATAGGAGGATCCATCATTTCTCCTAGTTCTCTCAAAGAAAGATATTCGTATTTTAATCTAAGCCTGGCAAGTTCTTCAAGTTCATTATCGAGACTGTCAAGACCAATAATCTCATCTACTTTATTTATGGCTTTAACCTGAGAAGCCATAGCCTGACCTGATTTATTTGCATTTGCTGTAATAAAATTCAATGTTCTGCTAACATTTCCTCTAATCTGTCTCACTTCTACGGTTCTCAAGAGTAAGGATACAATATTATGCGCTTCCATTAATGAAAGGAATTCAATTATTGTTCTTGCTGATTTTATATAAAACTTGTAGTGGCTTCTAACCGTTACAAAACCCGATTTTATATTAAACGAATCCCAAAGATGCTTCTGTAATTTCTCTATGTATTTTTCACTGGTATCCAGCGTAATTTCAAGATGGTATCCCTTCGATGGATCAATTATTGACCCACCTGCCAGATACAATCCCCTCAAAAAAGCCCCAAAATATGCTGGATCTTCCTTCACGAATTTTGGTAAATCATTATCTGTGATTGATATGCTCGCTTTATTTAGTAATCTTTCTACTTCTTCATATTCAAAAGATAGTTCTCCGCCTTTTCTATGATTAAAACGTTTTTCTTCAGTTATCTGACCTTCATAAACCATTATTTCAAGCTTTTTTGCCAGTATATATAACCTTTTCAGCGAACTCATTGTCGAAAGATAAATTGTGAGATATTTCTTCTTATCTCTAATTAATAGGTTCCCTCTTGATTTTACAAATCCTAAGAACTCAGATTTAACCTCAAGAAGATTATTTACTGTTATATGACTTAATTCATCTCTAAGCTTATCCGAAAAGCTCATAATTTCTCTACTCCGAAATTCCCAATATTTTTGCTATTTCAATTATTGATTTTTCAGAATGTCTTAATACAAGCTTTTCCTCGTTTGTTTCTAACTGTTTTTCTTCGAAAGCTTTAATTCTAGTGACCCTATTGTCATCTTTCATATCGTTTTTTACCGGTACTGCTCCTCTACTTCTGTAGTTTTCAAAAATCTCTGGCTCTCTTTTTTCAATACTTGATAAATCAACCCAAAAAATCTTATCAATACTAACTTTTGAATATTTTTCAATTATTGATACATGGTTCTTAAGGGTAAAACCTTTTGTTTCACCAGGCTGGGTCATCAAATTCGATATATACACTTTTTTTCCATTGCTTTTTTGAATTGCTTGCACTACTCCGTCTACAAGAAAATTGCTTACTACACTCGTAAAAAGACTACCTGGCCCCAGTAGTATGTAGTCAGCTTTCTCTATAGCTTCCACAACTTCCGGTAATGCCTTCACAGATCTATCAAGTTTTAATTCTTTAGGCGAACATCCTTTATTTGTAATATTCGTTTCACCTTTCAATATAGTACCATCATCGAACTCTCCAACCAGATGTATAAGCGCATCTGCTACCGGAAGTACTATTCCCCTTATTCGGAGTAACTTAGAAGCTGCCGCAACAGCTTCAGGAAAACTTCCTTTCATTTCAGTTAATCCTGCCAAAATCAAATTGCCCAGAGAGTGTCTCAATAGTTTATCAGATTTGAAGCGATAACTGAACACCTCTGCCAGAAGGTTTTCATCATTTGCCAGAGCCAAAAGGTTGTTTCTTATATCACCTGGAGGGGGCATACCCAAATCTTCTCTTAGTCGACCTGAACTCCCTCCATCATCTGTAATTGTCACAATAAATGTTAAGTTAACTGGAAGCCTTTTAAGAACACGTCCAAGTGTGCTTAGACCCGTGCCGCCTCCTATAACTACTACATCTGACATACTTACAACTCCCTGTGTTGTAGTATAATATCAACATTATCACCAAAGGTGGCCCCCAGCTCTTCATATATTTTTTCTGCTACATAAACCGATCTATGCTTTCCGCCAGTACATCCTATTGCAACTTTGAGCTGATTTCTACCTGTACTGCTAAATTCCGAAAGTGTAGTTTTGATAACTGAATTGACAGATTTCATGTATTTTTTCAAAACCTTTGACTTCTCAAGAAAATCTTTGATCCTTGGATCTTTACCGGACAGCTCCGCTAATTTTGGTATGTAAAATGGATTCGCGAGAAATCTTACATCAAACACTAGATTTGCATCCGTTGGTATACCGTAACTATAACTAAAACTCTCAATAATCAGTTTCATTGGTGGAATTTCACCTTCTGATGGTCGAATTAATTTTAAGATGTGGTTTTTAAAATCCTGAATTTCAAGGTTGGAAGTGTTCAAAACGAAGTTTGCTTCATGCATTAACGGAGCTATTAGCTGTCTCTCTTTTTCTATGCTTTCTTTTAGGGAATAATCTCTTGAAAGGGGGTGAGCTCTTCGGGTTTTCCTGTATCTATACATAATTATGTCATCATCAGCATCAAGAAATATTATTTTGATAGAAAGCTCATTATCGAGACTTTTTAGCTGGTTTATAATTTCCTCGGAGCTTCCAAACTTCAAAATCACCCTAACATCAATTACAATGGCAAGTCTTTTAAGTTTAGATTCAATCAGAACAGAAACAAAATCTCTTATAACTGATGGTGCCACATTATCAACGCAAAATATACCAAAATCTTCCAGTATTTTAAGAGCGGATGTTTTCCCCGCTCCGGACATTCCTGTTATTACAAATAATTCACTTTTTTTCATATAATCTCACCCGGCATTTATATCCAAGCCAGAGTTAACTTCTTCTATCTTTTTTACAGGATATGTGAGCAGATTATTATCTATTATTGAAAGTTGCTCTTCGAACATTTTGGGGTCTCCAGTAACATAATATTCGACTCCGATCTCAGCATCTTCATTTTTATCCGGTTCTTGCTTAAATTGTTTTGCAAGGTAAACTGATGGGTCATCGATTGCAATTTCACTTCCGATAAACTTTACTATAGCCTTTTTCAGAAAAGGATAATGGGTACAACCAAGTATCAACCTGTCGACCCCGATATCTCTAATGTCGTTCAAATAGAAGGAAACAATTTTTTCAACAAGCTCTCCCTCCCACAGACCTTCCTCTACCATAGGTACAAAAAGAGGACACGCTTTCTGATAAACATTCTTTATTTGCTTAAGGGAAATGAGTTTTCTCAAATAAACCGATCTTCTAACAGTTGTTTCTGTTCCGATTATCGCGATATTGTTCTTTCCTTTGAGAATACGCGAAAGAAACCCAACAGCACTGTCTATTACACTTATGTAATCTACGCCAAGTGAGCTTTTTTCTTCATCTGAAAGTATTGAATCGGAAGTATTACAGGCACAAATAATGCTTGAAACATCAAATTTAATAAGAAAATCCAATATATTATTAATATATCCATGCAATAATCGCCTGGGTTTTGAACCATATGGAACGTGTGCAGTATCTGCAACATATATAAAAGTCACACCTGTTATATCGCTATCCAAAAGTTCTTTTAATACAGTTATACCACCAATCCCGGAATCAAAGATCCCTATCCTTTTTTTTGCCAATTTTTCCACGTCCTCTGTTAAGCTCTGAAAGCACATCATTGTATTTTTCTTTTAATCTCTGTAACTCACTTTCCGTTTTTATTAATTCGCCTACCTTGTTAACCAGTATACCAGCAATAATCTTTTCAAATCCTACATTTGACGAATGCTTTTCGAGCAGTTCGTATTCTCTCTGTATCTCGCTAAATACCTTTTCTACAAACTCATCAGGATCAGTAGTAAGAAACTCAAATTCTTTGTCACCCAGTTGTAATTTCACATATCTTCTCATGTTACTTCTCCCTCTTTGGTTCTCACTTTATCTAAACTTTCTTTTACCCGTTCTATTAAGTTTTCAAGTACTTCTCTTTCTTCTTCCAGTTTATTTTTAAGTTCTTTTACCCTGTTCTCAAGTTCTTCATTCTTCTTTTCCTGTTCTTCTAATTGACTCCAAAGCTGAATGTTTTCTTTATTTATCTTTCTAAACTCATCCACAAGTTTGTCTACTACATGCTCGAGCTGCTGAGATATTTCCATTAAATTCACCCCCTTGTCTAAAAATTATAGCATTGAAAGTAATTATATAAAATAAAAGGAACCGCCTTAGCGGTTCCTTAAGAAAAAAACCTTTTATATATATTTCTTCACTATTGACACAAGCTCCATAAAACTTTCTTTGAGGCTTGCTCCGCCGATTAATCCTCCATCAATGTTGGACATTTTTATAAGACTGTCCATATTGTTTGGTTTTATACTACCACCATACAATAATCGTATTTTTCCACTCAGTTCTTTTTCATATATTTCTCCAAGCAACTTTCTTATATAGCCCATGGCTGTATCTGCTTGCTCTGGTTTGGCAACCTTCCCTGTACCAATAGCCCAAACAGGTTCGTATGCAATCAACATCTTTTCAACGGAAGTTTTGTCTATGTCTTTTAGTCCTTTTCTTATCTGTCGCTCTAAAACGTTATTTGTTAATCCCATTTCTCTTTCTTCCAGTGTCTCTCCTACACAAAATATGGGCGTTAATCCTTCATTGATTGTGGCAATTAATTTTTTGTTTATACGTGAATTAGATTCTCCGAAAACATGCCTGCGTTCTGAATGCCCGATAATTACATGTGTTATTTCAAGGTCTTTCAGCATATTTAGCGAAATCTCTCCAGTAAATGCCCCGCTTTTTTCCTCATGAACATTTTGGGCACCAATCATTATACTGGTATCCTTTAATACTTCACTAACAAAAGGTAGATCAATAGCCGGTGGACAAACAATTATGTCAATTTCCTTCTCGTTTCCAACAGATGATGCTATATGACCGGCAAATAGTTTTGCCTCTGTTGGTGTTTTATTCATTTTCCAGTTTCCAGCAACAGTCAGCTTTCTAAGTTTTTTTTTGAGGAATTTTTTTCAGCAATACACTTGATGCCTGGCAGTTCAGAACCTTCAAGCATAGCCAAAGAAGCACCACCTCCAGTAGAGACATGAGTAACATCATTCTCAAGTCCGAACTTTGCAATGGCAGCTGCACTGTCTCCACCGCCAATTATCGTATCAGCTTTCATAGAAGCAAGCACTCTTGCAATTTTCTCCGTTCCTACGACAAAATCTTCAATTTCAAAAACACCCATCGGGCCATTCCAGACCACAGTGTTTGCTCCATCAAGCTCTTCTTTGAAAAGTTCGATTGTTTTTGGTCCGATATCTAGTCCCTTCCAACCATCTGGAACACCTTCATCGAATGAAACTGTTCTATTTTCAGTACCAGCTTTAATTTCCTTAGCGATAACTGTATCAACGGGCAACACAAGCTTTAAATTTTTTTCCTTGGCCTTTGATAATAAAGATTTAGCAAGGTCGAGTTTATCATCTTCAACTAAAGAATCACCAACTTTTTTGCCCTGAGATTTCAAGAAAGTAAACATCATTGCGCCACCAATCAATATCTTGTTAGCTTTATTCATTAAATTTTCAATGACACCAATTTTATCTGAAACCTTTGCGCCACCAAGAATTACTACATAAGGATGATTTGGATTACTCACGGCTTTTCCAAGCATATCAATTTCCTTTTGCATCAAAAAGCCCGCAATACTTTCCATATGATCAGCCACTCCAACATTTGAAGCGTGTGCTCTATGAGCAGTGCCAAATGCATCGTTTACGTGTATGTCACCAAATTTTGCTAACTCACTTGCAAAAGAAGGATCGTTTTTCTTTTCACCAGGATAAAATCTTACATTTTCCAGTAAAACTATTTCTCCATCGTTCATCGCATTAATGGCCTTCATTGGAGCTTCACCTATGCAGTCTTCAACAAAAGTTACGTGTTTACCGATTAATTTTTCTAATCTTTTTGCAACCGGCCTGAGACTGAAATCAGGTTTTCTTTCTCCCTTGGGTCTACCCAGATGAGACATTAGTATTGCTTTGCCTCCATTTTCGATGACATATTTTATTGTGGGTAACGCAGCTCTTATTCTTGTGTCATCTGCAACTTCACCACTTTCTTTATTAATGGGTACATTAAAATCAACTCTCATTAAAACCCTTTTACCTTGTAAGTTAACATCCTTTATATTTTTTTTGCTCATTCATTTCACTCCTTCATTTAGAACGTAAAAAGGGAGTCCTGGGCTCCCCTTTATATTAACCTGCCATCCTTTCAGCTAAATCCACAACACGGCAGCTGTATCCATATTCATTATCATACCATGAGCAAACCTTTACCACGTTTTCGTTTGCAAAGGTAAGGCCTGAATCAAAGATTCCCGAATAAGTCGAACCAACAATATCACTACTTACCAGTGGATCTTCTGTATAACCAAGAATACCTTTAAGTTCATTTTCACTCGCTTCTTTCATTACAGAGTTTACTTCTTCAGCTGTGGTGTTCTTCTTGACTATTACTGTTAAATCGGTAATTGAACCGTCAGGTACAGGTACTCTCAGAGCCATACCATCAAGTACGCCCTTCATCTCGGGTATAACCAAACCAACAGCTTTAGCTGCTCCCGTTGTAGTGGGGATTGTATTAACCGCACAAGCCCTGGCTCTTCTTAAATCTTTGTGTGGTCCATCAAGTGTATTTTGACCAGCAGTGTAAGCATGGACAGTTGTCAAAAAGCCTCTTTCTACACCAAATTTCTCATGAAGGACTTTTATTACTGGTGCAATTGAGTTGGTGGTACAGGATGCACCAGAAATAACTTTATACTCGGGTTTTAGTTCTTCATCATTGACCCCAGGAACTATCGTGGCATCAATATTTCCTTTAGCAGGAGCTGTTACAATGACTTTCTTCGCGCCAACATTAATATGTGGCATTGCCTTTTCTTTGCTTCTAAAAACACCTGTTGATTCAATAACAATCTCTACACCCAGATCTCCCCAGGGCAAATTCGATGGGTCTTTTTCAGCATAAACTTTGATCTTTTCACCATCCACTATCAATGAATCATCTTCAACATTTACGTTTCCT
>JAYEJL010000099.1:0-2260 GCA_034660555.1 Thermotogota bacterium | reverse complement strand
ATTCTACGCCAGTAAGGTCATCTCGTTTCATATACATCTCTACTCCACATAACTGTGAAATTCTTTCTAATTTCTGCAAAGGTGTAGGTAAAAAAGCAAGTTTGACACGCGGAATCTTTTCCAATTTCTCAAAAACCCTTAAATATATATTTTCTCCCATTTTTTATACCCCCTCAAAACTAAACAGTATAGAATAATGCATAGGACCCCAAATACAAAATTAAGTTCCTTATGGGGCTGAACAGTTCAACAAAAATTAGTGCAACTGTTTGCACTTCTCTAAATTCTTTATCAATTATATCATCATTTCCATATTTCGCTCTATCAAAGATTGTAATACCGATAATATCAGTGGGAAGTAAACCAAAAATAAATTGAATTCGCTTAAACCTTGCATTTAACGAAATGGAAACTACTTTTGCAAGCATCGTTTTCCTTGTACCCGATATATCTTCCAAAAGAATATGTCCGCCAGGTAAAAGAGCAGCAATTATTTTATTTATCGCTTCGTTTCTTCCAATAATAATTTTTTTAGGTTATTGCTTAACTTTTTAATCATATCACGCTCTCGTCTGCTCTAACTTCATTATAAATCGCAAAATTAAATTGTAAAATATCTTGGAAATTGCAAAAAATTCATTAAAATAAAATATGAATACATTTCTATCCATAGGAATATTGCTTTTTTAGCTATCTATTCGGGAAGAATTTTTCACAAAATAAAACTCCCTATGGTCACAGGATATATATTAATTGGCTTCATAATAGGAAATAGCGCTGCATTTTATCTATTAAGCCCATATTTTGCAAAAATCGCTATCTACATAGATCAGTTTGCACTCTCGGTGATATCTCTTGAAATGGGAATGGAATTTTCACTAAAAAGGCTAAGAAAAATAGAGAAAAAAGTATTCATAATCACAATTACATAAGCTGTATTTACCTGGTTTATTATTTTTACCGGACTTAAATTCTTTATACATATTCCCAGCGCTGTAGCCATGGTTGTCGCATTCATTGGCGTTGCTACTGCGCCTGATATTATCATTCTCGTCACCAGGGAATACAACATAAAAGGACTCCTTTCCAAATATTTAAAAGGAATAGTAACCTTAGATGACTTATTTACAGAACTTGCGTTTTTCATAATTTTGCCAATTGCGCAAAGCTTGATACAATTTCAACATTTGAAAAATGGTTTTGCGCTTATCATCATAAAAGAAATTGTACTTTCCATAGCTTTGGGTATAGGGCTTGGCGTTCTCTTTAGTTTTATCGCAAATTCGTTCAGAAAATTAAGGACCCTTTTCGCAATTACGCTAGGGTTTATTTTTATAACCATAGGCTTATCCGTTTTGCTTAAGTTGCATGTAATCCTCATATCTTTACTGGTTAGCGCAGTATTTACAAACTTTTCCAGAGAAAAACGAACCATTCATGAAGTATTAAGCCAAAAGTACACTACCACACTACGGAAACACAGTATTTGCAGCAATAATAATAGAAGTAGTATTTTTCGAAATTATAGGCTCCCCAGTATTAAAAAACATTCTTACAAGAAAGACTTAAAAGGGCATAAAATATACCATTTTTCTTCATATAATTCTATATAAAATTCATTTGATTTTCTTGTAAAAATCATACATATTTTTACTGCTACTGTTCTTTTTGGAAGGTAAACTCATAAAATTTTCTCCTGAGAAAAAATGTGCTATTCTATAGTCAAAAGGGGGAAGTTAAATGAAAGAAGCCGTTAAAATTGGTATCATCATTTGCGACCGCTACCACGACTGTGCAGGTGGTAAGTGTTTCAGAGCACTCAGTAACAAAGAAGGAGCGTTCAGTATTTACAAAGGGAAAAAGATAGAAGTTGTTGGTTTTACAACGTGTGGCGGCTGCCCTGGTGGAAATATCGAATACGCACCAGAAGAGATGAAAAAAAATGGAGCAGAAGTCATCCATCTTGCGACGGGGTTTATAGTAGGTTATCCTCCATGTCAATATATAGACTATTTTCGTAAGTTCATTAAGGAAGAATATGGCTTAAAAGTTATCGTTGGTACTCATCCCATACCAGAGAAATATTACAAAATACATAAAAAATTGAGTACATGGAATTCAAAAGAGTGGAAAGAACTAATTAAGCCGACTCTTAAAGATAAGAAAACCCGACTCTCTTACGATTAACAGAATTTTTGAAAAGAACTTAATATAAATTCTCAACTGGAATTCTTTCGTATAGATTTTTAAATAAAATGCG
>JAYEJL010000098.1:0-2272 GCA_034660555.1 Thermotogota bacterium | reverse complement strand
GAACATCCCGCTCGAATTTTCAAGTATTATTTTTATCTTTCCCCCCATTATTATTCAGTTTTTCACTGAATAGTATATTTTCTCCGATGTTTAACAAGTGACCAAATCACTCTGCTTAGATGTCTTCCCAATGAACGAACAGCCTGATTGTGTTTTTTGCCTTCACCTCGTTTTTTATCATAGTATGTCTTTGGTTGAGATACACAAGCATAATGTCTTGCAGCAGCAGTCATCATTGTTGTTTTGGCACGCCTGTTTACCTGTTTTCCTCCTTTAGCTCCTGTATATTGACCGGAACTGTTATCCAAAGGTGCCATTCCAATGTATCTTACTAAACTATCTTCTTTACTAAAGCGCTTCATTGTGCCAATTTCTCCAGCCAACTCGGCAGAACATATAATACCAAAACCTGGAATACTCTGGATGGTTTTAGCCAGTTGAGATTGAGAAATTAGTGATTCAATACGAAACTCAATCTTCTTAATCTTCTCTATAATCGCCAGCATACGATTGGCATCATCTATAACCATTTCACCAATGATGTCTGAATCTTCCGATAAGTAAGAGTGCTTTTGCCAATTCCTGATAGCCTCTGCATATTTACTGCCAACACCTTTGATTTTCATCAAGCTGGATTTATGCATACGAACAAGAGCGTTGAAATTATCCCTGCTGGTTAAAAAATTTAGAAACCACATATTATCAACGCTTCCTGTTATATGACCGAGCCGAAGGCGAGGCAAGGAAACCGAAGGTTTCCGCAGAGTTGCCCACATTTCAACCATATTGTCATTCCTCTTCATGTGCGGTATCCTTTTTCGTTTATTTATTCTTCTTTCATAGTTCCCCTATTATGCTGTTCGATATACCATTCATCAATATCTTTCCCACAATAACAACATTTACCTTTCCAATGATCTCTAAATCCGGGGGTATCATCATCTTCCCATTCATAGCAACCTTTACCGCAAGCTGGACAGATTGATCTCCCATTACTTATAAACCCATGTCCTGCTCCGTAACCATAGTGTTCATATCCACTTCCATCTAACCGCTTCCCACAGTTAGGACAAACGTTTTTAACGACTTCTTCTTTTGTTTTTGCAGAAATAATGATTGGAGTTCCTGGAGCGAATTTAATCAAGCCCCCACAATTGGGACATGTTTCTTCGTCTGTACGGCATTTGGCAACAACATTATATAAGGAGATTTTCCCCTTATCACATAGCGGACAGTCAATTTCTGAGGGGACCTTACCTTGAATAAAGTCAAATCCGCTTGGCCTACTTACTGGACAACCAAAATCTGCAACATATGTCCAGTTTTCTCCATCCCATACAACGCCACTAACATCATCGTCATACCAATTATCCCATCTTCGCTTTTTACTTACTCTTTCGATAACAGGTACTTTCCAAATATTCTCTTCATACAACATTTTTGTGTATTCAACGTCTTTAAAACAATGTTCCATAACCTCTTCTAAGACATCGGGATTATATTTTGTTTTATTCAGTCCATAGTGTTGATGAATCATCTCATCAAGACTAGGATATTTTTTATTACGGTGTTTTTCAGGGCGTTTTTCCATGATGGTATGCATTATATCAAAAGACTTTATACCAACAGGCTTCCACCTTTTTTTATGCTTTTTCAATTTCAAACCAGATTTTTCTAATACAAGAAAATCAAATCCTTCTCCATTATACGTAACTATTGCTTTAGCATCGTTCAGTAATTTTACCAATATTGTTGGGTTTTTAAATTTGTAATATTTACCATCATCATAGCTATATGCTACACCGCATTTTAAAGTTCTATTTCTTTTCCCTTGTTCAGTCCAATCATCTGCCCAGTTTGTTTCAATATCAACAATAATCACCCCTTTTTTCATACGCCAAGGGTTTTTTACTTTGTCAATCATAATTATTCCTCAATTATTAAACCATTAATAGTTTTTTGGATACCGCACATTTGCTACTCCCCTGAGAAATGCTGGCTATTTCACCTAACTCAAAATAACCGAACTACTTCGTTTATGCTTCCAAATTGGCATATTCTTTCCTGGTATCCCTTTGCTTACTGCATCAAGCTGATTTCCCTTTTAAGTCTTACTTTTCTACTATCTTTAAGAACCTCTCCGTTAATTCCGGGTCAAACTGAATGCCCGCATTCTTTTTAAGTTCTTGTATTGCCTCTTTTTTTGTCATTGCTTTTTTGTAGGGTCTTTCTATCAGCATCACATCATAAGCATCTACAATAGATATAATAC
>JAYEJL010000097.1:0-11663 GCA_034660555.1 Thermotogota bacterium | reverse complement strand
CACAAGATTCTTCAACTCAGAATTACTTTCAGCTAGCATCATCTGTTTGTAGTACTTTGATTCTCCTTCGGTATGTTTTTCATATTTGATCATGAAGCGGTGCTTGGTTCTCCAGACATTGTAAAGCATTTCTACAAAAATGGCTATGGATTCCTTGTTACCCTTTAAATCGGGAAAATTGTAGTAACTTGATGCATCAACGTATTCCAGTTTATTCATAAAGAGAGATTGTAGTAAATGTATAATAGAATAAATTTCATATTTTCCCTTTTCGTTCCTGAATTTTTCCAAGAATGGCATTAATTCACAATTTCTTTTGACACAATCATAAATTATTTCTTCAACTAATTCTTTCAAAACCTTTGAGTTAAGTACTTGAGAAACTGCTTTATATGAAGTATTCCCATCAAGAATTATGGTTCTCATAATCATTCCCCCAAAATGGTAAAATTTATTCTTCATTATACCATTGCTATTTTTGAAGAATCTAATAAAGGGAAAACTCTCTAAGTACTTATAATATTTTCTGTGTACTGTGCGAAAATTATTGTAACATTGAAATTACCAGATGCAAGCGATCAAAAAGGTGGTGAAATAATGACCTTCAGGTATCAAGCTATAGTGGTCTTTACTGTGGTTCTTGTCCTTTCCTTATGGCTTCAGAGAGGGGTGAGCTGGACGCACTTGCAGAGAAAATAAAAAGAGAAAAAGAGGAGCTGTATTGCGAAGGTTGCAAAGGGGAAACGTATCCGTTTTCTGCAGAAACTGTGAATTGAAGCAATGTGCTCTTGACCACCATGTAGAGGTTTGTTCTGAGTGCAATGAATATCCATGTGAAAAGCTGCAAGCCTTCAAAAACGATGATAGTCCACATCATTCAGCGATCTTTAAGAATCTTGATTCCTTAAAAGAACTTGGCATTAAAAAGTGGCTTGAAAACCAGAAAAATCGCTGGAGTTGTCCTCAATACGGAACTTCTTTTTCATGGTATGACAGAGAATGCGAAGAATGTGGCCATGAGTTGCATAATGCAATAACAGAAGACAGAGATATCAAGTAGAAAAGGCAAATCAACTGATTTGCCTTTTCTGAACCGTTGGGAACTAAATTGATCAACGTACAAGCGCTGCTATACCAACTAAACCTTTACCTGTATGCACAACAAGTGATTGGGAAATGGTTCCTGTAAAAATGTCTTTAAATCCCTTTTCTTTAAATTTTTCAATAAGGCTTTTTGCATGTTCTAAAGTGCTTTCACTTTTATCAGATGAATATACAGCGACGTACTGGGCTTTTTTATCTGCTAAAAATTCCATCATTTTTTCAAACATAATACTTACGGTGCGTTTCATACCCCTTTTCTTTTCTACGGTATGGTATATGCCATCACTTCCGACTGTTATCACAGGTTTTATGTTTAAGAAATCACCAATAGTTCCCGATACCTTTCCTATTCTGCCACCAGCTTTTAGATATTTCAGAGTTGGAATAGTGAAAAAAACCTTTACCTTGTTATTGACACAAATTCTTGCTGAGCTGAGAACGATATCAAAACTCTTTCCTGAATCAATATCGTCAACGATCTTTTTTACTATTAAACCTGAACCTATTGAAATGCTCTTTGTATCCACGAATTCTATACGAACATCATTGTGTTCTTTCTTGAATGATTCTGCAACAACCTGCATAAAATTTGATGTACCGCTCAATCCACTAGAAATATTTATACATATAATTTCTCTGCAACCCTTCTCATACAATCGGGAGTATGCGTTTGTAATATCTTCGTTGGTTGGGAGTGACGTTTTAGGAATTTTATTTTCCATATATTCAAGCAAATCTTCTGTAGAAATGTCGATATTGTCTCTGTATTCACCGTTATCAGTTATGACCCTTAAAGGAACAATTTCAACATAGTCCTTCTTTGCTGCATCTTCTAGAATATCCGTTCCTGAATCAACAATTACTCCAATCATAATTATCTCCATCCTTCTTGCTAAGATTTAACCTCATCTTGTTTATTACTATGATTATACAGTCCATTGGCATTATTAACAAACGAGAGAATTTAATTGTAATCTTAGAAAGCTCCACCACCGCCACCACCAGAGCCACCACCGGCTCCACCGGATCCAAATGAACCAGAACCTGAAGAGCTTGATGAATAGGCAGTTGACGCTGCAGTAGATGCAATACTTCCTATGGATGCTGCTCCAATGAAACTAGAAGCCCTGTACATGTTAGAGTGTCTCGAGTCTTCAATCCAGACATTTTCTGGAACAAGCTTTTGCAATGCCTTCTCAACTTTATCAGCTATACCGAGGGCAGTCCCATAGATCAGGTAGTCTTCCCATAGAATGATAGATTCTGGTGGTCTTTCTGAAATCAATGAATAATCTTCGAGGAATTCTTTCAGCGCCATCCATTTTTTGTGATATATGGTACCTTCCTTGGTCCGTCGGGCAAAAACAACCTTTGGAAACAAAAATATCACTGATCCAAATATCCATGCCACCGGGATCATGATCAAAGCATTTTGAATAAGCATTCTTGTTGGTGGGCTGGAAATCCAGAGAGGAAATATTACTCCTCCCACCACAATCGCAAGTGCCGCTACTAATCTAGCATAAACATTGCCTTTGTAAACAGTATAATTTTTACTCTTTGCCTGTTTGGTGACTTCGCTTTTGTAGCTATTCATCTTGTTGTTGAATTTTATGGCCAATTTTCTGTCTTTTTTCACCAGTTTCTTGATTTTTTTAAAATCAAATTTTCCTTTTGTTGCTCCCGTGTCCAGAACTTCAAGCAGAGCTCGCTCTGTGGAACTTAGAGAATCTGTGTTTTTGTCTTGAGTAATTACTATAATCGGGTTTTTCTTATCGCCTTTTATGTTAATATAATCCTTTTTATATAGTGACATAAGTGTTGCAGAAATCCCATCGTCATCTACTCCCCTTGAGAAATGTTTAACTATGCTGTTCACAACATCGGGAGGGTCATCGTAGGGGATTTCTCTTTCATAATCTGCATCGTAAGATACCTTTGGTTCCCTACCATAGCGGATATAAATAATAATAAGCAAAACAACAACAATGCCAAGTAGAACATAAGGTAACGTTTTCTTCAAAACCAACATGGTTGCGTATTGATTTTCTATTTTGTTAACCTCAGTAAGTGATAATTCGTTATTTTTCGCAGCATAAGCCACATCTGTTTCGCCGTTCAAAATTACTCTTGCTTCAGCAAAGGTGTTGGGTGGAAGTTTTTCAACAAAGATTTCCAGTGTATTTCCGTTTTCTGTAACTTCTGCTGGTGGATGTAAATAAACCTCTTCTATGTCAACAGTATCTGGAAAAACAAAAATGCCCATGATATTTCTTGCGACTGAATCCCAGCCATCGCCCCAGAACTGTCGTAATATTTGTGATGTGTCCTTTCCTACTTCAAGTACATACCTGGCTTTATACGTTATATGCAGTGAAATATTTTTCGCTTCATTTGGGCTTAACTGTCTACTGGAGTTATAAGGAACAAGCCATATCCTGGCTTCAAAGGAATCTTTATCCTTATCCAGAAATTCTATATGTTGGGCTTCTCTGCCTTCGGTCCAGATCTCAATATCTGAAATCTCTACATATCTCCCCGCAGGAAGATTTCTGTATAAACCTCTAAAATTGTCAGTCATTTCGTAATCAATAGTCTCGTGGACATGAAACGTTCCATTTTCGTCCATTTCCTGCTTTATTAAAGCGCTCTGTATGGTGTATTGCTCGCTTTCCCCAAGATATGGATTTGAAACCACTAAAAAAACAACCAGGGCTCCAGCGAAGACAAAAACCAGTATAAATATAGTAAGAAAAACCTTTATTGATCCTGACATCCCGACCCACTCCCCTCTTAAACATAAATTATGTACTTATTATATTATCTGAAAACCCTATAGTTAAGGATTGGTGAGAGTCCATGAAATAGGAAAGCGTGATAATGAAAATTATGATTTTAATTCTTCTAATGCATCTTTAACAGCTAAAAGGTTTTCTTCAGGTGTTTCTTTTGGTACTTCGCATCCTGCAGCTATGAAGGTTGTTGCATCCCCCATTTTCACACATTCTTTTGTTGCTAATCTAATTTGATCAGGAGTTCCATTTCGCAGAACCCTAACGGGGTCAAAGTTTCCACACAGAGAACATTTACCATTAAATACTTCAGCAGCATCTTTGAAGTTTACCATCCAGTCAACGTCGATAATATCTGCTTTAGTTTCGGGCAGGTGTTCAAGTAAAGGTGTTACATCACCGCAAATATGTAGTTTTACCTTAGCCCCTAGATCATGTACTTCTTCTATAATTTTCTTTTCCCAGGGTAACGCGTATTTTTTGTAACGGTTGGGTCCTATTAAAGAACAAACAGCATCTCCTATTCCTATGAAATCTGCTCCTGCATTTACCTGGGCTTTTGCAAACAAGACCTGTTGCCTGTAGCAGAATTCAAGTAAATTACTCAATAAATCAGGAGCTTCATAGAAATCTTCCATAACTTTGATGACTCCCCTAAGATTACTGGCCAGAGCCATGGGACCTTCTATCCATCCAAGAACAGGATAATAATCGACTACTTTTTCTTTATACAGTCTAATCGCCTTTAATCTGTCATTCATTCTTTTACCATTTTCTGGTTTAACAACTTCAAGTTCTCTAAGTTCTGAGTAATCTTTAAGAATAGGATCAGCGCAATAAGGAACATCATCCTCAGGAAGAGTAACGTTTGCTCCAAGATCGTAGGTTTCCCTTACAGGATCTGAAATAGCACTTACCATATCTATTCCAAAATCTTCGCAGCATCTTATGTTTCCATCCACAAGATATCTATAATCAGTTACATACTTTTTGTAATTTACTCCAATATATTTAGCTGCAAATGCCATAATAATATTCAAATTAGGTGGCTTATCTACACTATTTCCCATTAAACGGTTCAGTACCCTTGTGTTTGGATTAATGATGATCACTCTCCTATGATTCATTTAAGCTTAATTTAAACACAGCAAATAATGTAAAACACTGAAATTATAGCATTGTTGCATATTAAACAAAAAAACGGGAGCCCTAATAAGCTCCCGCAGATAACTGTATTTAAGTTCAGTTTATAATTACCAGCAGCGTCTGTTATCGTTTGTCTGTCTCATGTTTCTGTTATCCTTTGTGTCAAAACCACCGCGCCTGTTACCTGAATGCCGGGTCTTATTAGCAGGGCCGTTTCCTTTGAAACCAAAACCATCAGCATCCCTTATTATAATTTCTTCACCATCGACTGTTATTGTTGTTAGTACAACAAAGTCGCCATCTTCGTCGGATATAATTTTTCCAATGTATGACTGTACTCAATGGTGTTGCCCGTTTTTGAATAACTTTCCATGTCGCCTTTTGTTTCCTCCAGTGTACAATATGGAAGCTTATTTTTAACGATAAGTTTGCCCTTTTCTATATCTTCATCTGTAAATAAATACATCTCCGGTTTTGAAAAACCGGATAACAAGGATCCTCCAAGTTTCAATACTCTGTATGATTCCTTCCATACAGGTTCAAGTTCAGGAACAAAACAATTTGAAACGGGATGTATAATAAGGTCAAAGTACTGATTCTCAAAAGCTGAAAGTTCTCTCATATCTCCCAGCACTGTATTTATACGCAAACCTTCGTTCTTTGCTACCAGCTTATCCTGTTTTAGTTGTTTTGGAGAGTTGTCAAAAACAGTCACGTTAGCACCTGCTGCAGCCAGTATTGGCCCCTGTTGGCCACCACCTGAAGCAAGACATAGAATCCTTTTACCCTTAACCCTACCCATCCGTTCTTTAGGGACGGTTTTAATTGGAGTAAGTACGATATTCCAATTGCCCTTCTTTGCTTCTTCAACAATTTCGTGACTAACGGGTATTGACCATGTAATTTTTTCATCTACGTATTTGTTCCAGGCTTTTCTGTTGTAATTCACAATATCTTCGTTTTTCATTTTTCCGACCTTCCATTCTATGGTTTTTTACCAATTATCATAAACCTGTGCTGTGTGGTTCTAAATGAATCTTTTTCAATAATGATCTCATGAAGTTTCTCAAGCTTGCTTTTTACGACGGGATTATCAAGTTCGAGTCCGGGAATCTGCCATTCAATTACCTTTAAATAATAAACAACTGCTGCTATGTCCGTAAACAATGTTTTAAGAAAAGCTTCTTTTTTTATCAGTATTTCAAAGTTTTCCTTTTTTAGTTAAGTGATTGCATTTTCAAGACACCAATTATTTTGATCTCTGGAGTGATCGTCAAAGTAATGATTTAACTCAACATTGTTCAGTTCTCCTGCTTGCTGAGTAACGAAAATACCTCCATTTTTCATAATTCTCATGAGTTCTTCTGGGTGGTATGAATCGTGTCTGTTTATAACAAGATCGAAAGAGTCATTTTTAAAGGGTAAATGCGCATCATTTTGGAATTCCTTCACTCTAATGCCAAGAGGTTCAAGCCTTTTTCTGGCAATAGGAATATTGGGTTTGTAAGATTCTGTAGCGAAAGTCTTTTTGGGAAGTTACTCTAGTGAAGCGAGAAATTCTCCACCCCGGTACCCATATCAAGCAAGCAGGATGACTTTGCAAGGTATTTTTTTACAATATCCCTGTAATTCCAGGGTATTTCTTCAATGGTTATCATGCGGTTATCAAGATAAGTAAAATCCCATCCTTTGAATTGCGCCTTTATTCCCTCATTGTAGAGTTCCTCGAAATCGTGATCTATAAGATCGAGATTTTCCTCCGGTATCCAGCCTTCGTTACCATTTTCTTTTATGCACCATATCCAGCCATTTAGCCTTTTGATACCGTTAACGTTTTCTCCTTTATAGACATTCATTTATATAGTTTCTATGGGATAACCCTTTCACCTTCTTCAAGCTCAATAAATGATTCCATATCACTTACAAAGGTTTTAGCTACTTTATAAAGCATTGTTTATAATCACCTCATTTAATGTTTATAAGTATAAGCGCTAATAAGATCATGATTAGTGAAATAATGTCTTTTCTTTCCAACTTTTCTCTGAAAATGAAAAAACCTCCAAGACCTATAATAACAACGCTTCCTGCACTGAAAACTGGAAATACCACTGAACTCTTTATTCCTTCTAGGGCCATTATAAGGAAAAATGAAGAAAAAAGATTAGGTAATCCTACTATCAAACCTGTAAGGATGTCTTCTCTTTTCAGCTTGATTTCTTTTTTTCTAAAAACTGCAAAGCTTATTAAAAATGCGCTGGAAAAAACGCAAAGCAGGAAAATATTCTTGTAGCCTGTAACAGTATAGTTCTGAAATAATTTATTGGAGAATTCAGCGAGTCCTTTGAATAGGAACAGAAGCAATAACGAGAGTCTGATTTTGTCAGTTCTAGACCTGAAAGGATTGTTTACTAATACTATGGAAGCAATAGCCAGAACTATACCGACCCATTGAAGAGGTAAGGGAATTTCTTTCCAGAGAACCATTCCAAGAGTCATCGGAACAAGTATTCCCAATTTGCCAAAGGCTCCTGAAAGGCTAACTCCATTTTCCTTTACACTTTTTTGATAATAAATAAATCCGAGAAAGAAAAGTATCCCCGAAAACAATCCAATGCTTACTCCCCAAATAATGCTGCTGTTCTTGCTAAAAAGGTTTGTAGATCTAATGATGACTTCTGTGAAAGATCCACCCTCCGATCCTGTTTCAGGAAAATCGATAATCAGCATCACGAAGGCTGTGATTGCGGCTCCAATGTAGTTAAACATTGTAATTACAAATCGGTTCATATTTTTAGATTCGCTGTATTTGAAAATTAGTGCAATAGATGAACTGCAAAGAATTGCCAGAATCAAGTAAATCATAATACTCTCCTAAGATGCAAATATTTCACATAACTATGCTAATAGTTTATGATATGTTAACAGATTTTTTGAAATAGAACATAAGGGAAATCATGATAAGCATTACGAAAAATCCCATACCCAGGTACATTAATAAGAACGAATCAAATATAAAAAAGGATATTCTATTATCTATTTATTCATAAGCCTGGATAAATGCAAAAAGAGACAAAATAGAAATATGATCTTCTTAAAAAGAAATTTATTATTAAGGTAAGTCAATTCATTAATTTGTATATTGGACGATCTTTGCAATTCAGTTTAGCTAAAAAGAGAAACGAAATTTTGTAGAGAAATAATTTGACAAATATATGGACAAATTTCGGTTTGAATAATGAAACGTGGCAAATAATAAGGTAAATTATTTGGTAAGGAGATGATCATGTGAATAAATCTCTGTTCAAAAAAGTAGATTGTATTAGATTATATGTTTCTGACCTTCAAGAGAGTTTGGAGTATTATGAGAAAACTTTGGGGCAAAAGATGGTCTGGAAAACAGAAAGAACAATAGGTTTTGGAATGGATGAAGACAATACAGAATTTGTGCTTCATAGTTCAACTAGAAAAGTGAAAGGAGATTTTATGGTAGATTCTGTCGTTAAAGCTATCGAAGATATTAAAGAAAGCTGGAGGTCGTGTGATCATTGGACCTTTTGACATTGATATAGATAAATGCGCAGTTGTTAAAGATTTCTGGAATAATGAATATGTGATGCTTGATTCAACAAAGGGAACGTATATAACAGATGATGAAGATAACATAATTGGACAGAGATAAGTGAAATAACAAAACATTAATTCTAAGGACTTTTTCGTGAAAATGTCTTTTTGATCATTTTATAAGAAGTAAATAATGAACAATAATGTCGCAAGTGAAGGCTATATAGAATTTGATGGGTTTAAAACATGGTGCAAAATAGTAGGTAAAAGCAGTCAGGGGAAATATCCTCTTCTTTGTTTATAAAAGAAATAAAAGAGTTAAGGAAAGAATTAAAGCTTAATGAATTTCATCTTTTTGGACAATCCTGGGGCGGTATGCTGGTACTTGAATATATTTTGGAGAAACCTGCAGGTATTAAAAGTTTGATTCTTGCTGATTCACTATCCAGTGCCCCATTGTGGGGTGAAGAAACAAGTAAATTAATTAATCAGTTGCCTGAAGAGTATCAAAAAATAATAAGAGACCATGAAAAAAGATTGGATATAGATCAGAGCGAATATGAGAAGGCAATTATGACTTTCTACAGGAAATTCGTTTGCAGACTTGAGTCATGGCCGGAATCATTGATGAGATCGTTGGAAAAATTCTCTAAAAATCATGAAGTGTACAATAAAATGTGGGGTAGTAGTGAATTCGAAGTAAATGGCACTCTGAAAAATTGGGATGTCACAAACAGACTGGGGAAAATTGACGTACCCACGCTTATTCTCAATGGACGTTATGATGAATCAACACCAGTAATCTCAGGCACTTTGGCACAGGAAATCAAAGATTCAAAGTGGGTGCTGTTTGATAACAGCGCTCATATGCCCCACCTTGAAGAAAAAGAAAAGTATCTTGATTTACTTACTGATTTTCTCAATTCTGTAGAAAAGAAACATTATTGATGTCACACAATAAATTAATTATATTTCTGAGTAAACAATGTTACCTTCGAATATTGTTTGTTTAAGATTGTAGTTACCGTCAAGTAAAACAAGATTCGCTATATATCCTTCTTCTATGAGTCCAACTTCATCAATCATACCCAGACTCTTAAGCGAATTGTAGGAGGACACTTTAGCAAGTTCCTGAAGGCTGCAGTTGGTAAATGTTGCAAAATTCTTCACAGCATTTTTGAACAAAAGAGTGCTTCCAGCTATGGAGCCATCTTTTAGTGTTGCCTTGTTGCCCTTTACAGTAACTTCTAGTCCTCCCAGTTCATATTGTCCCTCTGGCATGCTTGCAGCAGCCATAGAATCTGTAATTAGATAAATCTTGTCAGCTCCTTTGAATCTGTAAGTAAGGTCGACAAATTCGGGCACAGTGTGGATACCATCTACAATCATCTCGATATCAAAATCAAGATATAAAGCAGATCCAGTACCGCCAATTTCTCTATGATGTAATTGTGTAAGAGCATTTGGGAAATGAGTTATTTTTCTAACGCCCAGGTCATAGGCCTTTTTGAATTCCACATAATCACCTGCTGAATGACCTAAAGAAAGAATAATTCCTTTTTTGTTACATTCTTTGTAAAGGGTATTAAACCCTTTTACCTCTGGAGCTGCCGTAATTAACTTCACTGGTTCTTTCAATAGTCTGCTCAGGTCATGACCTTCGGAAGGGAAGATATATTTCTCGTTTTGAGCACCTTTCTTTATAGGATTAACGAAAGGTCCTTCAAGATGCAGTCCGGCTATGGACAGAGGTAACTCTTTAATCGTCTCGATTATTACTTCGATGTTATCAAGTGATGTTGAAACCGTAGTTGGAAGGAATGTTGTCACGCCCTCCTCGAAATTATTCTTTGCCCACTGAACGTAATCTTCTTGCTTTGCGTACATTGTATCTATACCTTTTTGTGCATGCGTGTGTAAATCTACAAAACCCGGCATCAAAATGTAATCTGGGTCAACCTCTTTTCTATCTACTCTGGAGATTATATTGTTTTCTATATGAGCATCACCAGTAAAGCTTCCTTTAACGGGATCAACAATCAAAACATTCTTAATGATCATCTTATCATCCTTTCGAATTTAGTTGCTTTTGTCTGCAAATACTTATCTGTATTCTATTATAACTCAATTAAGAATTGGTAGGGTTCAATAAGTATGATGGCTGTTAAAGTATAGGGATATTTTGTAATCAGACGTATAATTAATGAGTAATTTTGCTAATTACACAATAGTTATTGTTATAAGTTTAAATTCTCTTCATGGCAAAAAACTAAATTGGAGGTATTTATATGAACAAAAAGAAAGTTTTATTAATTACCATTACTATCTTTTAATTTTGAGCCTTTCAACAGGTGCTTTTAGTTCAAAAAATTTTGTTGAAGAAAAGTTCTTTCTTACACTTGAAAACAGAACTATCATCAAAATGACAGAAGAGGGAACTGCCTTAACAGGTATAGAAGCACATGAATTCTGCACCGATGATGCATCGAAATTGCTATTTACTCTGACCGAAGCTTACAACTACTCCTCAGGTGAATTTGAACTTGTTTGGACATTTGATTCACTAAAAGGATATATTTTTGCAGGATATGGAAAGATCGCATCGGTTCACAATGATACAGATGATGTTGATTTTTACGATTACGAAGGCAAATTCATCAAAAAGATTAAATTCACAGAAATTTCTGACAATCATTTGCAATACATATCAGGAATTTTCTTAGATGATAATACTTTTTTACTGTCTGAAGATGGAAACAGTAATATAGTTAAAATTAACATTTCTGAAGAAAGTTGTGAGGTATTTAAACCCTTTGATATTGGATGGTTGGGAGAAATAACTGTGAATGACTATCATATACTGGTTCTTCCGCAACGATGCTGAAACCTTAACAAAAAGGAGTACAATTAAGGTATTTTTATTTGATCAAGGAGGGGATTCAGCAAATGGAAGAGTTACTGAAAACACTTGATTCAGATTTGGTACTTATCAAGGCTGTTGTTGGAGAAGAGACAATAGAGCTTCATGCAAAGAGAGACACCGTCGAAGAGACCTGTCCC
>JAYEJL010000096.1:0-2282 GCA_034660555.1 Thermotogota bacterium | reverse complement strand
CACTAAAAAACGTCTCTAAACCACATGAATTAAGCATCTAAGAGAATGGTAGTGGCAATATTCTGATTTTCTTTTTCTTTTTTTGCTCTATTGGCTCTTTTTAGAATTTCATCTGACAAAGTCGGGATAAATGAATTTCAGAAATATGATTTTCTACGTGCTTAACGCTGAAACATACGGTAAGTTTTGAACAACGATTAAAAAATGTCATAAATGTATCACTCTTTTAAAAATTGAAAAAAATGAATTGTTCACCATATTTTTTTCAGATTTTTATTCTACTCATTCCTTATCTTTGCAAGTTCTTCATATGTTTCAATAAGAGAACTGTATGACTTCTTGAAAGTTTTATACAATTTTGAATAATACACTTTTTTATCTTCTATAGGTTCTACTGTATCTACATCATTTATAAAATCATTGATTGCAGAAAAATCGAAAAGCTCTGACCCCACTCCGGCTATAATGGCTGCACCAATTGAAGTTGCTTCATCAACGTTATCAGGTATAGTAATGCTTTTTCCAAGTACATTAGACAGAATTGTCCTCCAGCTTCTGCTTCCCGACTTTGTCAACAAAAAGGAAAAATAAGCAAAAAGGAAGCTGGAAATGGCTATAGAAGTAAGTGGATAAAAAGCGAACCGAAAAACGTACTGGCAACATATTGACTATTATTGATTCACTCTAAAATGGCGTTATGTCTTTTTAGATATAATAAGCATTTTAAATATTATGTTTGGAATATCATAAGTAAAGTAGTATAATTATGTCATGTGGGCAAAAATTACAAAAGCAAGAGGGCATAAATATCTTCAAATAATTCATTCATACAGAGATGCACAGGGAGTACCCAGACAGAAGGTACTATGGAATGCTGGAAGGATAGATAACTATAATAGGAAGGATCTGGAAAAGATAGGAATGAGATTGCTTGAACTTTCCGGAAGTCAATGTGTTGATTTCAATAATCTGGAAGGTGAAGCAGTAGTTAACTGGGGATATGCAGTATACAAGAGGTTATGGGAAGAGTTTGAACTAGAGAAGATAATGAACAAGATCATATCGAAGACAAAGGTACAGTTTTCCCTCAATGATAGTGTCTTTCATATGGTAATACAACATCTACTAGAACCATGCAGCAAGTTAAAGACATACCAAAAGCAACAGGATTATCTTGGAGTAAAAGAAGTAGAACTGAACAGTCTATACAGGTCACTGGATTTACTGGCCGAGAACAAAGAGAAGATAGAGGAAGATATCTACTTCAGGAACAGGAACCTCTTCAACATGGAGATAGATGTTGCCTATTACGATGTAACCACATTTTACTTTGAGAGTGTAAAGCAAGATAACATAAAAGAATTTGGATACAGCAAAGACTGTAAGTTCAACCAGGTACAGGTGGTAATGGGATTATTTGTAGACTGTGAGGGAAGACCCATTGGTTATGAACTATTCAGGGGAAATATCTTCGATGGAAAAACACTGGAGAAATCACTAAAGATACTGAAAGAAAGATTCAAGATACGAAGGGTAATAATAGTAGCCGATAGAGGAATAAACAATAAGAATAACCTTATGAAACTGAAGACATTGGGATATGGTTACATAGTTGCCTCAAGACTGAAAAGCATGAACAAAGAGATAATAAACGAAGCACTAGAAGAAAAAGGCTACACAGAAGTAAGCGATGAAGAATTCAAATACAAAGTGATAAACTACAACAACAAAATTAATGGAGAAGAACTCTCTGAAAGATTAATAATAACCTATTCCGAAAAGAGGGCAAAGAAAGACAGAGCAGACAGGAATAGATTACTCCAGAAGACTGCAAAGCTACTGAAGTATCCTTCAAAGATAGAGGCGAGTAACAAACGCGGAGGAAAAAAATACATAAAACTTACTGGTAATAAAAAATGGGAACTTGACAGAAAAGCGATAGAGAATTCCGAGAGATTCGATGGTTACTATGCTATACAGACAAGTGAGATGAAAGTAAGTCCGAGGGAGATACTACAAAAGCATCACGGACTGTGGAAAATAGAAGAGTCCTTCAGGATAATGAAAAGCAACCTTGAAGTGAGACCGATCTTTCACTGGACAGAGAAAAGAATACGGGGACACTTCGTACTTTGTTTCCTTGCATTCCTTCTAGAGAGAGAATTGGAATTCAGATTGAAGAACAAAGGAATAAAAGCTTCTCCAAACAAGATAAAAGATTCACTCAACTCAATGAAGATTGTAAAACTCAATCACAAAGGTGAACAACTTTACTTAAAGAT
>JAYEJL010000095.1:0-11805 GCA_034660555.1 Thermotogota bacterium | reverse complement strand
AAAATGGTTCTCTTGGATTAATTGAAATGGAAGAATAAAACTCTTAGAGAGTCACTGCGGTGGCTCTCTTGTTTCATGGAGGTGAAAAAAGATAGAAAGAAAGCAAAAAATCGTATTTAGTCATTTCGAAGAAGAGATAAGGATCGCTTTACTCAAAAACGATACACTTGAAGAAATATTCTTTGAAGAGCTGGACAGTGATAGCTACACTGGAAATATATATCTGGGACGTGTGGAAAACGTTGTGCCCAGTCTTGAAGCAGCTTTTGTTAACATAGGTATCGGAAAAAATGCATTTTTACGATTCAAGGATTCATTGGGCAAAGATAAGTTAACCAAAAATAGTAAAGTTCTTGTACAGGTTAAGAAAGACCCTATGGAAAGTAAAGGTCCACAGGTAACACTTAAGGTAAGCATACCAGGAAGAACGCTCGTTTATCTTCCCTTTTCAAAGCACATTGGTGTATCTAGGAAAATTTCAGATACCACAGAACGAGAAAGGCTCATAAAACTGGCAAAGGAAAACCTTAAGGACAACGAAGGTGTTATCTTTAGAACAGCAGCCTTTGGAGTGGGAGAAGAAACAATAAAAGAAGAACTTGATAATATCAGGAAAGAATGGAAAAAAGTAAGTAATAGCTATAAAAGAAGCAGAAAACCGAAGTTGCTTTATGAAGAACCAAGCCTTGTGGAATACATATTAAGAGAAAGACTCACGGAAACAACAGGTGAAATAATCATAGACAGTGAAGGTCTCTGGCATGATGTAGTAGCAGGTATAAGCAAATTTAAGACAGGTTATAAACCGATTGTACGTTTTGTTGAAGATGATGCTTTCCAGTATACAGGATTGTATGAAAAACTGGATATTCTGTATAAAAACAAGATACCTCTTGAAGGTGGCGGAAATATTGTAATTGATAATACAGAAGCAATGACAGTTGTGGATGTTAATTCAGCTAGCAATCTTTCAGGAAGCGATATTTCAGAAACATCAATCAATACAAATCTAGAAGCAGTAACAGAAATCGCAAGACAGCTTAAATTGAGAAATATTGGTGGAATTGTTGTAATTGATTTCATAGATATGGAAACTGAAGATGATCAAACCAAAATAATCAATAAATTTAGAAAAGAATTAATGCACGACAAAGCAAGATCAATGATAATGGGTTTTACCGAACTGGGATTGCTTGAAATGACCAGAAAACGTTCAAATGCAGCCATAGGTTCAAAATTATATTCTAGATGTCCTGTTTGTCATGGAAGCGGTCGAATAGAGTCACCAAGATTTGTTTATCAGAAGATAGTACGTGATCTGAAAAAAAACTTTGAAACTGATAAAAAAATTACCGGTGCAGAGATCAATGTTTATCAAAACCTTTCCGGAGTTTTAACTCCTGATACACAGAAGGAGTTGTCAAAAGTTCTTAAAAAAACTATTAGCGTTAACTTCACCTGGCCGATTCCCGGTGAATATGATATCAAATTCCTAAAAGACAAGCCCAAAAAGAAAAAGAAATAGAAGCCTACAAAGGCTTCTATTTTTTGGTGGGTGCGACAGGGATCGAACCTGTGGCCTCTTCCGTGTGAAGGAAGCGCTCTCCCTCTGAGCTACGCACCCCTTAAGGCAAAATGATTTTAGCATTACCCACAAAGGGTGTCAAGTTTGGCTATTTTTCTTTGATGGTTACGTTGGATATTCTAAAACCTCTTTCATTGAGTTTAATATCGATATTTTCAAGTACCTCCATTGATTCAATATTGAAATGAGCAGTCTTACCAGAAATTTCTAACTTTGCTGAAGTATCAAGAAGAGTCTCTAATAATTCTTTAACGGTGTTTCTATGACTTTCTTCGTCAATGCCTGAAATTGTAAGCTTTATCAACATGTTCTCTCCTCCAAATCTTTCAATTGATGCTGTACCGCTTGATTTATATGTAAACAAATACGTTCGTTAATCAAAATCTAAACTTAATTTTTGACTGTTAAGATTGTAGATGTTAGAAGAATGGTTGGTTTAACGTGTAAACCCCACCCCTGTTAGAAAATTCCCCAAACTAAGTTAAGAAAGCAGCCCAGCAGGGCTGCTTACCTCATAATGAAATCAATACAATTGTAATTCAAAATAGTACAACGCAGTTGCCTTGTGAATACTGTCTTCTTGAAGTCCTCCGGGTATATAAGCCGCTTCATCAGGTATTACATCGGTTGTATTTGTCGCAGATATAAGATTTTCATGAAGGGTATCAAAATGAACCTCATCTGTAGTAAAAACTGCGACTTTGTAGGTTCCTTCTTCCTTAGAATAAGCTATTCCATAATTTTCCGTATCTATGTCTCTGCCCAGCTCTTTAATATTATCGGGTACACTTTTGTTCAATATTAATCTTCTTTCCACACTCAAAGCCAGTACTTTTAAATTCATCGCTACCTGCAGTGCTTCAGCTTTTCTAACGGCATTCATAGCTATGGGAGTTATTGTTGAAATAAGAGCAGCTATAACGGTTAATACTATCAACAATTCTATTAGTGAAAAACCTTCTTTTCTTTGTTTTCTCATTTCAAACCTCCTTTTTATTTATTCATCAATATTATAAACAACTAAATACCTATTCATAATAAATCAATTAAAACCGCAGGTTAAAAAATACTTACAATCGTCTTTCTTTTTCTGCAGGCTTTAAAGACATATTAAATTTAAACGTTCATAACAGGTACTTCATAAGGTATTATCAATTTGGCATCTGTATTTTCTGTTACCTCTTTGATTGTTGTAGATGGTGCAAGCTCCTTTAAAACAAGCCCTTCATCAGTAGGTTTAATAACACACATTTCGGTAACAACAAGATCAACCTTTCTTATTGAGGTTAAAGGAAGCGTGCATTCAGATACTATCTTTGGTTTACCCTTTGAAGTGTGTGTCGTTACAACAATCACTTTCTTTGCTCCGGTAACGAGATCCATCGCTCCTCCCATACCGGGAATAAATTTACCTGGTATCTTCCAGTTTGCAAGATGGCCCTTTTCATCAACCTGTAAAGCTCCAAGAATAGTAACGTCAAGATGTCCTCCACGTATGATGGCAAAGGAAAGAGAAGAATCTATCGCAGCTGCACCTTTGATATATGTAACTGGCTGTCCTCCAGCATTTGTCATATCGGGATCTGCTTCATTCTCGTCTATGCTTCTCCCCATGCCTACAATACCGTTTTCAGAGTGAAAAAATACTTTGATATTTTCATGAATGTAATTGGCAACTAGCGTAGGTATTCCGATCCCCAGGTTAACCAGATCTTCATCTTTTAATTCAAGCGCTGCTCTTTTGGCAATGATTTCTCTCTTTTTTGCTTTGTCTTCAATCATTTATTATCTCCCCTTTTTGAGCTTTTGCAATATAATCAACAAATATATGCGGTGTTACAATCTCATCAGGTTCAAGTTCACCAACTTCAACAATTTCTTCAACCTCTGCGATAACCAATTTTGCAGCAGTTGCCATTATATGATTGAAATTCCGAGCTGTTAGTCGATATGCAAGATTACCCCATTTGTCTGCTTCTCTGGCTTTAATCAGTGCCACATCAGCTTCAATGGCCTCTTCTAACAGAAACTCCTTACCGTCAATTTCGATCTTTCTTTTTCCATTTTCTACTTCCGTACCTATTCCTGTTGGTGTTAAAATACCACCAAGTCCTGCTCCTGCAGCCCTTATTTTTTCAGCAAGTGTTCCCTGAGGAACAAGTTGCACTTCCAATTCGTTTTTATTCATTTGATTTATCGTTTCAGGATTTGTTCCTATATGAGATGCGGTAAGTTTTTTAACCAATTTACTTGTTATCAATCTACCACATCCCTTTTCAGGAAAAGCAGTATCATTTGCAATCATATGAAGATCTCCAATGCCAGCATCGATTAATTTTGTTATAAGCATTTCAGGAGCTCCACAACCCAGAAAACCTCCAACCATAATCGAATCCCCAACATCAACCAATTCTGCAATTTGATCAGGATAAATTTGTTTATTCATTATCTCCCTCCTTTATTCTATTACGTTAAGGATTATAACTGATGCTAAACTAATAATGAAATCTATTTTCTTTTTTCCGGGAGTTATTAGATTATGAAAATCCAGGATTGTCTGAAAAAAGAAGCATTAGATACCTTTTTAAAAAGAAAAATTTTTCTTTCTCAGGAAGTTAAATTGCTGGGAAACCACATAGAATTGCTTAATACCATTAATGAAATGCAAGAAAAAACATTGTGGAAAGCTGTTTATGAAAGTGCAGCTACCAGGTCAGTAAAACTGTTAAGAAATTCGGGTTATACATTTTCCAAATTAAGAAGCTTTATCAAACAAAAAACCCAGAAGGAATATAGATTATTTGTTTACCCCATAATAGATGATCTTCGAAAAAAAGAGGAAGAACTGAAGAATGAAATTGAAGCCTTAAAACATTTTAGAGATAGGATTGTTGTACATCTTGATCCACGATTTGTTTTTAACAAAAAGCGGTTGAGTGAAAACTTTGTAGAGGTTTCATTGCTGAATAAAGTGAACGATTTCATTCAGCATATGGCGTTCATACTGTTCGAAAAAGATATAAAAATATAAGGGAACCATAAAGGTTCCCTTTCTGGCGGGGACGACGAGACTCGAACTCGCGGCCACCGGTGTGACAGACCGGCATGATAACCAACTTCACCACGTCCCCATCGGATAAAATTGTACATCAAGTTAATTGGGCTGTCAACAGGTTTAAACATGGGTAAATCAAGCACAGACACCTTATTTTGCGATTGTTGAAGTTACCATCCATGCATGGTAAAATCTTTAGTGCAAAGGCGACGTAGCCAAGGGGTCAAAGGCGGAGGTCTGCAAAATCTCTATTCGAGGGTTCAAATCCCTCCGTCGCCTCCAGAGGAGAGGTTAACCTCTCCTTTTTTTAGGTGAATGAAAATGAAAAGATACTTTATCACCGGCGAACGCGAATGCGGAAAGAGCACTCTTCTTAAAAACATAGTAAAAGAATGTAGGCTTGATATTGAAGGCTTTACAACATTTTTTGATCATACAGAAAACCGCCTTTATCTGCAAATCATTAATCATAGAACTCGCTCCCTGATAGCAGAAAGAAATAAATATGGCTATATGAAGGCAAAGAGAGATAAATTGCTGAAAGTATCGCAAGCCATAAACAGATCATTTACTAACAAGAAAACGCTAATTATCGATGAACTGGGGTATATTGAACAACAATCAACTCAGTTTATGAATATTATTGAAAACGTACTTAAGAATGCAAAAGAAGGCATTTGTGTTATTAGAAAAGATGACAACACTTTTTTAAAAAGAATCAAGCAATTACCTGATTATGAAACTATTTTTCTTACCTGTGACAATAGAGAAGCAATAAAAAGAAGATTAAAACGAGTGTTCTGTAAATGAGAAGGCCGGGAAAAATATCCCGGCCAGTTCATTTACCTATGTGAACAATCCCACCAAAGCAATAATCAAAATTACTACATTCGCGATGATCAAGATGTTTATAGTTGTTCTTAAATTATTCATCGAACGTGTATTCTCGCCTACCTGAGATTCCAGTTTATTGGCTTTTTCGATGGCATTATTCGCAGTATTAATTACTTTGTCAGCTTTTTGATCAACTTCGTTGATTTTCTTAACTAACGAATCATATAGTTTTTCAAGATTACCAACGTTTCCTTTAACGCGGGAAAGACTATTTTTAACCTCTGCCATTTCATTTTCAAGACCGGAAACTCTGTTTTCGAATCCCGAAAGCCCTTTTTCAACAGAACTAAATCTAACACTCAAGTCTGAATACTTTTTGTTTAGTTCGGTATAATGTTCCTCAACCTTTTTTTCCAGAGCTGTTAACAATCTGAGATTGCTTTCTGTTTTAACATCAAGGTCCTCAAATGAATTTTCGATGCTTTCCAGAGATTTTACGCTTGTCTCAAGAGCAACAAGTTTTTCTACAATGGTTTCATCACCATTATCAACATAATCCATGATATTCTTTAAAGTAACCGCCAACTCAAACCTTGAAACTGATGTATTTCCTTCAAAAACGCCTCCCTCAAAGATACCTTCAAGTATACCTTCTTCATAAAGCTCATTAACGGCTGAATAAGCCCAGTGGTCTTCATTAAGATCCTCAAAACCAAATAAAAACGCCGCAAGTGATAACATGATAAGAAGGGTCATCACTTTCTTCATAACTCCGTCCCCCCTTGAATAACTAAATGTACTTTCATTATAACACCACAGGCCTCTCTAATAAGAACAGTTATGGGTATTTTGACACATTTTTTCATTTTTGTTTATTTTAGAACAGCATTTATTACACCGGTCCGTGACCAACTGCTTTGTACAGTAGCCTTCCAGAACCAAAGACATGAGTAATTTCCATAGAGTCCCCGGACATTATGACAAAAGATGCAAGACCGTTTACCTTAATTTGACCGACGCCTTCTTCCAGCAAACCAAAGATTTTTGCGGGATTGCATGATAAAAGCTTCAATGTATTCTCGATAGAAATGCCTGCCTTGACTAGCATCCTGAATGTTCGCATCAAGGTGTCAACAGGCGCAGACTTGATACCTTCAAGATTACCGTCTTTGTCAAACACAGGCAAACTTCCGCACCCATCCGTGGAAACTGTAATATTGTTCAATAAATGATCCTTTTTCACGATGTCTTTCAAGTAGTGTATTGATTTTTCTCCTGCAGTAAAATCAATAAAGCCGCCTGTCTTTTCCACCCAGTGGATAGCTTGATCCAGAAGATTATCGTTTCTTGACACATGGGTAGGTAATAAAACAGAGGATGGTAATTCACCACTCTCTACTGCTTCAAATAAAGGTTTCATACCATCTGGAGAACCTCCCATATGACAGACAACTGTCCCTTTTTTACCAGCAAGCATTGATCCACGTCTTACTTCCAGTGCAAGTCTCTTAAGTTCGTCTCCATTAATTCCACTGCCACGGTGATCACATATTGCTATTTCTCCGGCTCCGAGAATTTCAGGTATCAGAACAATATCTTTTTCAATATTGCCCGTTATAGTTTTTACAGGGTATCCATATGAACCAGAAAGCATAAAGGACCTTAGCCCTCTTTCATTGAATGCCCTAACCTTTGCTAGAAGTGAAGTAAGATCCCGGGTTATTCCATCTGTACCAAGAAGTCCAATAACTGTTGTAGTACCTGCCTTTGAAAAATCACCCTCTTCTGCGCCGGTAGTTCTTGTTGTAAAACCACCTTCGCCACCGCCGCCTATAAGATGAACATGACCATCGACAAAACCAGGAACAATGATACTACCAGAAACATCATATATTTTATCAAATAAATCATTGTTATTAATCTGAGTTGATTTTTCCCTGAGTGAAACAACCCTATCGCCAGCTATAATTAAGTCCGCTTTGCCAAAACACTCTGGAGTGTAAATAACTCCACCTTTAATCAAGATCATATTATCACCTACTTATAACCGATTAATTTCTTCATTATTCCTGAGAATTTGGCACCATAATACATACTTGTTCCCAAAGAAAGAGATGCCTTAAGCGCAACGGTTTGAAGATCCTTAAATGGTTCACCCAAAACGGAAAATGTTATTCCAAGATTGAGAGGTGTATCACCTATTATGAAGATTTTTGACATTAGCGTAGCATTGAATTCTAAGACATTATATGTATCATCTGTGGTATTAAAATACCTATAACCTCCTTCCAGAGTGAACCCTACTCCTCCAAAAGAAAACAGGTTCAATACGTTGACTCTGTTTTGCATTTCCTGAGACATTGAAAAACCAGCTTCAATCTTTAACAAATCAACAGAACCGTCAATACTGGAAAATAACGGGTCCATTGAATTATCTGTAGCAACAAGGCTTGTCAGATCATAAAATGGGTTAATTAGTTCCTGATTAAAAATATCTGCTGAATATGAAAGGGATAAATGCGGTGAAATGGGCAAATTAAAATCTGGAATGTATCCAAATTGGAATTCAAAAAGTGCCGGGTCATATTCCTCGACATGTCCGAAAAGTCCGGCCATCACAGAATATATTCCTGATTTAATAACATTGTCAAAACTGATACCTGTTTCAAGTAGGCATATATCATAATTTAACGAATACAATCCTCTTGCATTTATCGAGGTTCGCGGTAAGAAATATGGAGCACTTTCTCCTATATTGATTTTTTCCGGGAAGGATAACGTTAATGAACCTTCTATGCCCTCTCTAGAATCAAACTTCAACTCATAATTGCTGTAATTATCCGGTGAATACTGAACTATGGCTCCAAAATACTCACTAAGAATATCTTGAGAATAATCTGAGAACTGCAAAAGGCCAAAGGTGTAATAGGGATATTTTGAAAAGAACAATCCATTATTAAGTACTATTCCTTCAGCGTTGAAAGCAATCGATGTACTAAGTTGCAGATCATAAGCATCCAGTTCGTTGTGTTCTTTTTTTAGATCAAAGGGATTGTTTATAAGGGGTGGCCAGTGATTGTTATGTCTTTCTATATCGTAACTATGATAATCAGGATCGATATGAATCTGCTCGTACTCTGTTAAGTGTGCGAGTGTAGTTGACTCAGTTAAGACAAATGTTTCCGAAGATTCGGGACTTATTGCCTCTACCTTTACAGGTACATTTCTACCATCAAGATCAATTTTTATCCCTTCCGGGGTTCTGTAAACGCTGGCATCAAAGTTGTCTTTATTCAAAAACAGATCGTCGATAATTGCCCCATCAACATATTTAGACATAAATTCTATAAAGGAATTTGCACTCATAGGAACATAAAAAGATTCTTTCTGATATCTGGATAAAATTTCATACAACCTATCTTTACCAAGGTAATCCTGCAACATGAAAAAAGCTCTCTTGGCTTTTTGATAATAAACAATGCTCTGGTAATTTACAGGAATTTCGCCAACATTATCAGCCACAGCAGATTCAACCTTTGACCTTTTCATGTCCAGTAGTAGATATTGATCAGCTTCAGAAAGAGTTTCCGGAATACCAAGATCTTTCAGTAAACCCATTACTACATCAGGTGCATCCCAGTTAAAGTAATCATCATCACCGTACAACTCTTTAAAAGTATTGTGAGCAATATAATCTGTTATTCCTTCGCTAAGAAAATTTCCTCTAAGAAAATCTGTACTCGTTCCTACTCCAAACCAGAGATGAGTGATTTCATGCGCAACAACGTACATATTGAGGGGATCAAGAAGCCCATTTATCCATAGATCAACAGTGGAGAAAAAACCATCCCCCAGCGACACAACGCCACTTGTTGTCATTCCATACAGACCGGGATAAGGATTTTGAATGACAAATATGTCAGAATAGGGAAGCCTTCCGAAATCTTTATCCAGCGAGTTCAATACCTGCATTGCATAAGTCGCAACTGACGCACCCACTCCGGTTAAACCCTTTTTGTGCATGACTTTTACCGTGTAGTTTTCCCCATTTAGAGAGGTGGTTTTGTAATCGTCTTTTCTTACAAAAATTAGGGGACAAGCTGATAGCTCTTTTTCTGTTTCCCAGGTATCCTTTACTATTTCTTCAGCATTTACTACCGGAAGCCATTTTTCCGGATAGTTCAGCGATAATTTCCACTTATGTGGTTCTAATATAAACGTATCAGTATCCGAAACATGAAGGGGATACCACGCAAATCGCCACAAAAAAATGCTCTTCTGCAGTGTATTTTCCGGTTCAAACCTCTCTTCATAAAAAGTCCTAAAGCTGATTATAACTGCGTCTCTCTGTTCAGTTACAAGGAAGCATTTTTCTCTCAATTTCTTATCGGCAAGAAGTGTTGCTGGATATGTTTCGATATTATAGGATAACTTATCATGATTGTTATCGTAAACGCCTGTTATTTCTATCCTTGTCCTTCCACCTTCAAAAAATGTATGTAGATATAGGTTATCACTCATGTTCAGGTTTGGTAATAAAAGAAATTTTGATTCTTCTCCATTCAATTCAATCAGTGCAGTGCCATCAACCGTGAGCTCTTCAGGGTTAAAATCTGCTTCAATACTGTATGAAGCAGAAAACAAACAAGAGAAAACTAACAAAATAATTATTGCTAACAGAATTTTTTTCATAAACTCACCTCATATCAATTATACAATCAAATAAAAATGCCCCCATATAGTGGGGGCATTTTCTTAACTTTTTGATCAGTATTCACCAAGAGATGGAACCTGATAAACTGGGTAAATCATTTCATAACCTGCAAGCTGCCCAATCATTCTTGGTATTTGTGTTAAATCATATATTCCTGTAAATTTCTCTGCACCAGGGCCAAAGGCAAACACTGGAACTGGAGCTGCACTATGATCATATGTTGTCCATCCAATATCAACATGATTACTGAGTATTGTACCTATTGAATTGGGACCGCCATAATAAGATTCAGCACTCATTCTCTTGTAAAGCTCCACATCTTCTTCTGTCATTTCAACGTTGCAGTATCTTTTCATAGCAGATTTCAGCTCTTCAATTGAATCTCCGTGATTATAAAAAAGCCAGTCTGCTGTTCGTGTGTAGTCATTTCTTATCTTTTCTAAATTCATAGTGTAACCGCCACTTGATAGACCCAGACCACCAGTTTCGTGATCTGCTGTAACAACAACCAGTGTATTTGGATGTTTCTCAGCAAAATCCAGGGCAACTTTCACAGCATTATCAAATTCTACTATTTCCTTCCAAATGCCATATACATCATTACCATGAGCTTCCCAATCTATCTGTGAACCTTCAACCATAAGGAAGAAAGGTTCACCGTCTTTTGATAGGACTTCAAGTGCTTTCTCTGTCATTTCAGGTAATAACGGTTGTTCTCCGCTTCTTTCTGTTACTGCATCAAGATGACTTGATGAAAAAAGCCCAAGAAGTTTGTCTCCTTCATAATTCATGAGTTCACTCTTTTTTGTTACATAGTCGAAACCCTTTGATCTAGCAAGTGCAATAAGATCCTTGCCGTCATTTCTTTTTCCGCCTATCGGTACAAAATGACGCCAGCCTCCTCCAAGAACAACATCAAGAGGACTGTTAACTAATTGCTCAGCAAGAACATTCTCGTAACCTCTGTCTTCAACATGTCCGTAGAAAGATGCAGGTGTGGCATGAGTTACGCGGCATGTAGCAACAATTCCTGTTCTTACTCCATTTTTGGCTGCTATTTCTGCAATATTGGGTATAATTGTTCCATCTGGTAACATTCCTATCATTCCGTTATTCGTCTTAAATCCTGTTGATAGTGATGTTCCCGCTGCTGCTGAGTCAGTGACATTGCTGTTGGCAGAATATGTAGTGGCACTTCCAAAATATGGCGCTTTCATCATATGAAGCTCTCTTTCTTCGATAAAACTTGTTAAGAGAACATGATTAATACCCATTCCGTCTCCTATAAGTAAAATAACATTCTTGGTATAACTAGCTGCCACTAGTGTTACCAGCATTAAGGAAAGCAACATAACGAGGAGCAGTTTCTTCATAAATTTCACCTCCATAAAAAAATTGAACAATAATTATTATAACATTTCACTTTTTAAATAATAAAGCTTATATGGCATCATTACTGTTGTTTCACAATATATATCATTTAATAAAACGACAGCGTAAAATTGATGCTGTAAAAAGATAAAAGCCCTGTATCCTATAATAGGACAAACCTATATAAAGGAGGGATACAGGGCATGAAACTAAAGAATATTATACAACAGTTTCTAGTAGAAAACG
>JAYEJL010000094.1:0-2299 GCA_034660555.1 Thermotogota bacterium | reverse complement strand
TAACGATTATTCAGTAAGTTGGGATTCTTTTTCGAATCTGATTTCATCCAAAGGGTACTTCTGTAAGCCCAATAAAGCAGTGGCTGTATCATAGGCATCCTGTTCGATAGCAGTAGATTTAATCTTATTAAAGGTCTTGCTGTTGATGATAGGTGCTCCGGTTACCGGATTGGTGCCTACTACAAGTCTAAACTGTAAGGATGAATCACGGGGGACTGTTACTACTATTGCCATTATTTTTCACCTCCTTTTTTTTGAATCCCCGATCAGGTCGAGGACGGGTTTTAACTCAAGTAAAGCTAAGATGTATATGATAATATTATCATATAATCATATTATAGTCAATATTATTTCATTATTACCCTTTATAATGTACAAAACTTCCTATTTCTTTGATTTCCTTGGAAATACTCCTTATTTTATAAAACTATAAAGGGATCCTTCCCGATACAAGCCTGTCCTCGACCTGATCGGGGAAATGACACCTTTGACTTACCTATATATAAAATCATTATTTGTAAAATTAATAAAAATAGTTTATGATAAACTAAGAATCTATAAGATATACCACAAGGAAAATTAGTGATTAATTTTCGAAACTTAGCCTATATTCGGGCATAAACGAAGTAGTTTGATTATTTTAAATCAAGCGGAATTCTTCATAATAAGGAGGTAAGATTATGACTAACTACATTTATGATAGCAGTGGTAATGCCGTTGGTTTTTGGATGGAGCGTTATATCTATAAAATCGATGGAACGCCAATAGGTCAAATCGATGGAACGCACGTCCATAGGCTTTCTGGAGAGTACGTGGGTGAACTCTACGAAGACATGGTAGTGGATGAACATCTCGGCAACTTGGGCAACATTGGTAATCCAGGAAATCCGGGCAACCCTGGCAACCCGGGAAATCCTGGAAATCGCGGCGCTGTCAACTATGGTTACCCTGATGTATTCCACAAGCTACTTTAGGGTGATAAACTTCACCTAATACATCATAAAAGATTCGTGTTTATTTGGTAATTTTATGCTTAAAAATAAAAAAATATAATCAGAAATAGGAGTTAATAAGCAAATGAATAAATCTATAGATAGAAAAGGAACCAACTTCTTCCATATACCTTTTGCGTGCGAACTGATGCAGAAATCGGCTGCCCAAGTTTTGGAGAAATGTAAAAACTTTGGCGCAGAATTATTTACTGCTGAAGACATTCGTGCTTTCAGAGACGATATGAAATCTAACCAAGTAATTCCTCCCGAATTTCTTAATGTGCTGAAACCATTCACTAATAAGGTCTCTTTCAATTGTAATTTTGAACTCCATGACTACCAAGCGTTTTCTTTTGTGTCTATCAATTTTATAAATGCTACTGCTGTTGAATGTGTGATCAGTTTAGGTCGTCCATTTAATGTTGAACGCTATTCATCAGAAGAGTCAGTGCTGAGGGTATTTCTTGTCTACCTGGAAAAACTTTATCTCAATGGCCGAATCCAACAAGATTACATGAATGAACGGGTCTATACTTGGAAAAAGGATAATAGGACGCTGGTAAGCTTTGTCAGTCATCCCCCTTCCGGTCCCGCAAGTAATGGTCAATTTCTTGGCGTTCAAATTCGAGATACTCACTTGTATCCCCAAGGCAACGAATTGGAACTTCTCTACAATAAAGCTCAGAAACACGTGGAAAACCTTAAATGGGTGCAGGAAGACCAAAAATGATACGTTTAAAGGCAAGATTTACTGCTGAAGAAGGAAAAGGTTATATTCCTGTTCAAGAATTATTTTTTACTAATTATAAGTAAAGATCACCACAGCGGCGTTATAATACAGGATAAAAAGTTCGTGCCTTATGGCACTCACCCAAATCCACCTTCGGCGAACTTCACAAACACCAAAAACGTTATCGGAAAGATGAGGAAGTTTTTTGAAAAAGACAATATTTTATAAAAAACGAAAGTTATTTATTGATCAGATTATAGATGTCCTTGAGAAAAATGAGGATTATAAAAGATTTGTAAAAACAGATGAACGTTACAAAGAAATGATGGAACGTAATGATCAATTAACTATTTGGGGGATTACATTCTTTGATACCTATGACAATAAAGGAATAAATAAACTAGTTAAGGGAATTTCCAAGTTAAACAAGGGTAAATACGATGTTGATTTAACGCTAAGACCAAAAAGGTTTAAGGACCTGAATTATCTGAATCTTCAATATGATCATACAAGCACTGCCTCTTTAGCAAAAGTAAAGCTTCTTGATGATATGTTTATAAGAGAAATTACTTCATCT
>JAYEJL010000093.1:0-2305 GCA_034660555.1 Thermotogota bacterium | reverse complement strand
AGACAGGAGAGATATTAAAAAGGGTTAGTCATCCCACATGGAATAAGATGGTAGAAGCAGAACATGAGGCAGGATACAGGCTTTACCAAAAAGACAATAAATGGTACAGTAAACCTGCAAGTGAATTCGATGAGGATGACCCTATTCATTTGGGAGTATTACCTACTGTTGATGTTGTGGCAGAAAACCCGAACATAAATGATTTTAATCAACCACAATATTTACGAGATAAAACTCAATATGAAGCATTTAATAAAGAAGCTAGTAATTTTCTATTTTATCTGGGAACTGATCTTGAATCAATGGGTGATTATGATTTTGAAGATAAGTATGGTACAACTAAGCACCGTATGTTATATGATTTTAATCCGGAATATAAAAGACGGATACGTGAAGAATCAGCTGAAATGGCAAAAAAATATGGGTCAATAACTTATCCTAGTACAGATATTCGATCTTCTAATTACCAGGGGAATCCCAATATGTCTATTTTTACTCCAGTAGGAATTGGAGATAAAGCAAGGTGGGAACAAGATTGGGCTGAGAGTTTGGTAGAATCAGCTTTATTACCAGGTTTAGATTTCCCTGTTGGTGCAAAAGCTACAGCTAAAGCTCTTAAAGCTGTTCGATACGGAAGACAAGCGGGAAAAGGAATAATTAATACAGAAAAAGCAGCAGCGAAAAACATTGGAAGTTTTGGTAATGAGGCTGCAGGGAAAGCAGAACATGCAGCATTGGCAAAGTGGGCACAGTGGGTACGAAGATCTGGTAGTAAGAGTAAAGAAAAAGCTAAGGATTTAACTGATGCTTTTTTTAATTATAAAGCCTTAAGGAAAAAGGTGTCTGAAGCTAATGAATTGGTACTTGACTTAGATGTAGAAAAAGCGGGAAGTTCAATGAAGAAAAGGGAGGCATTAAGAAAATTATCCGGAAAAAGAGGCGAAATACTACGACATTATTATGATCTTAGGACTCAATATAAAAATTCTTTATTTTCTTCTGAATTTGATGATATTACAGATATGCTAGCTAAGGCTGAAGCCGAGGTAAAAAGGTTTGAAGAAAATGTAAAACATTATAATCTGTCTGGTAATGATATTGAAGAATCAGCACAAAAAGGACCTTTATCTTTTGCAACAAGAACAACAGATCAAACAGAAGGGGCAAAAATTATTGATTTTGTTTCGGGAAAAGAGAAAAATATTTATGTTCATGGTCCTAGTGAAAAAACAATATATAGTAAGGTAAAAGGACGAGGTATAGTAAAAGAAAATCAAGCAAGAGGTTGGGATATTTCTGAAGAATATGTTCCTACCGTTCGTAAGAACATCGATTATTTGGAAAAAAATATTCCTGGACTTAAAGTCGTAGGAAGTAGTAGGGGTGTCGCCGAAGGAGGGTTGAAACATGTGATTGGAGATTATGAAGGAATAATATCGAGAAAAGACTATGAAAAATATGTTTCAGGTAGGTATAAAAAGATTATGGAACGTCCAGTTGCAGTAGAACATACTGTAAATCCGAAATATGGAGAAGCAGGAAAAATTGAATTCATAGTAATTGATGAAGCTGAAAATGGAATGGCAGAAGGGAAAATGGCTGAAGAATTATATAGGCAATTTTTCCCTGATGAACATCAAGCTGCTGTAGAAGAAATGATTAATAGGGGAGATGGGGTATTAAAAATATCAAAAACTCCGAAGCAACTTATAGAGGAAACAGACCCTACAGTTAAATCAATTATGGATATGTATGAATCCGATAAGAGAAAACATATTAATAAAATAGATTCTTATATTCATTATGGTGATCCAGATAAAGTATTACAAGCACAGGAAAAATTCATAAAATCATTAGTTGGTAGTAAGGGAACTATTGGGAAACAATTTACTACAAAAGACTTTTCAGATATCACAAAAAATTTAAAGATTTTGAGAGAAATTGATTTTGCTGGAGAGATACGGGCTGTAATACGTGATCCTAAAAGAATGCAAGTTGTAATTAATGATTGGTATATAAACAATACTACACTTACGAGACAGGTATCTGGGGAAACTCTAAGTGACATAAAAGGGGCTTTAAAAAGATGGAATGTTAAATCTTCAGGACAAGCTCATGGAGCAGGTCAAAACTGGACATTGTTAGGAGACCCTGGTTGGGTAGGGCGAATAGTTGGTTATCGCCAGGTAGGTCTTGAATCTTCTAACATAAAGGATCCTTTAAAATATATTGATGATGTTAAAAGACGAACACATGGAAATTATCCATTTAGTAAAACTGAAAGAAATGAAGTATCAGATATTTT
>JAYEJL010000092.1:0-2311 GCA_034660555.1 Thermotogota bacterium | reverse complement strand
GATCTGTCCGGTAATAGCATGAAGTATTAATTGCATTGATAAGAAAAAAGCCTTTCCACCAAATTCGATCCTGGACAAAGCGTACCCAGCTAAGGTACACACAGCTGTAACTACAACGCCTGATATGGAAGCAAAAAGGAGAGTATTTAAAAAAATACTCCATATCCTGGTTTTCTCTAAACCCCAGGGAATTGGATTCCAGAGAAAACTAAAGTTAGATAGGCTTAATTTCTGTGGAATAATCCCCAGCGATATCCCTTTACTAAATGCTTGAACAAAGAAGGCAATATACATTATCAAAAATGGGGTAGCAATTAGGGAAAGTATTATATAAATTATCCATTTGCCAAATATTTTTTTCATACTTCTATCCTTGAGCGCTCAATCATTCTTCTCATTCCAAAGATTTTCAATAGAATTACAAGGAGTATCAAGTTAATTATCACCAGTATCACCATTATGCTGCTTCCATAACCATATAGATAATTTTTGAATGCACTATTGTATCCATAAAGTGCCCATACTTCAGTAGCATGATATGGTCCACCTCCAGTGATCAGGAAAATATACACATATGAGTTCATAAAGGACATTAAATGCCATGCTGTCATAGTCATAATTGGCCATTTCAACAGAGGAATTATAATGAATCTTGATGTTTGCCAAAAAGAAGCTCCATCGATCTCTGCTGCCCAGGTGTAGTCCTTAGGAATAGATGCAATTGCAGAGGTGAAGATTAGCATAGCCAATGAGATACCCAAAAATACATTTGCACATATCACAATAAGCATAGGAGATTCGATGAACCAATGGATTGGTGAGATACCAAAGCCTTCCAAAATTGAATTAAACACTCCATAGCGTGTTCCTTCAAAACTCCACATCCAGAAAAAACCCCATACCACTGGCGGAACCAATCTGGGGAAGAAGAATATGGCTTTGAAAAAAATACTTGCTGTTCGATTAATTCTCATAGTAAGCAAAGATATAAAAAGTGCCCCAACAATAGTTAAAGGGAGTGCACTTATAATATAAACAATGGTATTTTTAATTATTCTCGGTATCAATGGGTCCTTAAGAGTAAATAGCTTTAAAAAGTTAGCAAAACCCACAAAACTCCAGTTAAACGCTTGATCCATATTGGTAAAAGCTATAACGAAGACTAATACAAACGGAATAAAATAGAAAAAGGTTATAAGAACGACACTCGGTGACAAAAAGAACCAATGTGAAGGGAATTTTAAGAGATTTTTTCTCATTTTTTTTCCTTTCTCAGATCATAATAATAAATAAATATTAAATTCAAGTAATTTATAAGAGTAAGCAATTTCTAAAAATAAGAGAGGGCGTTGCGTTCATGCCCTCTCTTATTTTACTTATTTCATTTTTTTGTAAATTCTACATTCTGTATAGTAGTGGTAAAAGCTTTCAAATCATCTACAGCTTGAGTGGGAGAAATTATACCAGCTTCGACACCTTTCAAGGCATCAAACGCACGACTCATATAACCCCAGAAATCTGGATGCACTGGTACAGGTTGAATAGTCTTTGCTGAGACAGCAGTTCTTTGAATATATTCGTTATCTTTAATCAATGGATTTTCTAAGGCAGATCCCCTGTATGGTGGTCGCAAGGTATGGGCAGAATGTATTGCACATGCTTGCGGTGAAGTTGCAAACATTATTAATAGAGCAGCGATATCTGGATACTTGCATTGGCTGGTTATTACGTATGGAGCAAACTCATGGACTGATATAGGCTCACCATCCTTTACAGAAGGCGGAAAAGGAAGAAAACCAAGGTCGTTCTCCAAAGCCTCATCTGTTAAACCATACTTTTCCTTCCACTCTCCTGGTGTTCCGACATGTGATGCCAAAGTACAGAATGTCTTACCTTCAACAAAGGTAGCGTGTATAGTCTTCCAGGACGGCGGTTCAGGTTGGATCACTCCTTTTTTGACCAAATCAAAATGCCACTCATAATATTTAAATAATGCTGGCTCATCAAGAACTAAATTACCTGTTTCTGGATTATAACATTTTACACCAAACTGGAGGAGAGTTGCGTAGAAACCCGCTCCCTTGCTCGGTCTATGGAGAATACCATATTCAACCAAACCAGCATCTACCGCTTCTTTAGCTAACTTTGCCAGTATATCCAGTGTAGTTCTGCCATCTGGTGGTAACATCTTGAGTATTTCGTCATCGGTATACCCCAATTTTCTTAAAACATCCTTCCTGTACCATACACCTGCAGGACATATGTCATTAGGCACTCCCCAGATCTTTCCTTTCCAGGTTACACCTTTCCA
>JAYEJL010000091.1:0-2342 GCA_034660555.1 Thermotogota bacterium | reverse complement strand
CATTTATCAGCTTGAAGATGGAATTGCATTGGAGGAATTTCCCTATTGGGAAAAGAGCCAGTAACTTACCTGTACTACAAAATCTGGAGCAGAGCAATTTTACACAATCGAGTTGACAGTACCATTATGGATAGTATAGAATATACTTCATTACAATTAAGAGAAGTATTCCATTTAGTCTTCTTAAGATGCCTAAACAATCTATTCTAATATTTATCAAGCAGTTGAATCGACCAGTATTTACAACATATGAATTAGCTGCTATCTCTGGAAAATCCCTGTCTACTACAACACAGGCACTTAATTTTCTTCAAAAACAAGGACTGATTTTCAAAATATATAGGGGCATTTGGGCAGAGACAGGTAGCCAAAAGTTGAGTTCCTATACTATTATTCCTTTTTTATTTCCTAAACATCCTGTGTATCTTTCATTTATAAGTGCATTGCATCTATATGGAATAATTGAGCAAATTCCTCAAATAACCACTCTTGCTTCAATGTGCCATACAAAGATAATTCATACAAAGATAGGCACTTTTTCTGTTCACCGTATAGCACCCTCATTTTTTGATGGATTCGGTTGGTACAAAAGGACAGGGAGTTTCTTAATAGCAGAACCTGAAAAAGCTTTAGTTGATTGTTTATCTTTATCAACCCGCAAGAAAAAACAATTTGGTTATTTTTCTGAATTGCATCTTCCGAAGTCGTTTAGTTTCAGGAAAGCAAAAGAATGGACAAAAAAAATACCTGATTTTAAAATTAGTTCTTGTGTGCAAAAAAAATTACGGGCAGTCCAGGAGAGGTCAGGTCTCGGCATTTAATGGGGACTACAAGCTGTCCCTATTTTTTTATGAGGCGAAATGCCAAAAAAATAAAAGGAGGCAATGAAAATGTTAAGTAAAAGAAAGGCGATATGTTATCTATTAGGGATGTTCATGTTGACAACCAGCATCGCTCTTGCGCAGGAAAAGGATGTAAAAGGAAGTAAGGACCACCCATTGATTTCACGCTTTCGCGGTTCAATCATTAAGTTCTATGATGTGAAACAATTCGATGAATACATTCTTGCGCTGGCAAAGGTTGAGTGGGAACGGGACGAGGACAACAATTGGGTTTTTAATTTTGACAAGAGCAAAAAATTAGAAGGGAAGGTAACTCGGATTCAGTATGATGCCCCAGAAGATCGTTCAACACTGGAGATTTATCGCAACTATGAATCCGCTCTAAAAAGAGCCGGTTTTGAAATTCTGTTTGCGGGAGAAAGAGAGGAATTAGGAAAGAATTTTGGTAAAGCCGCATACAATGCAATGAGGAATGTTCATGGTGATTATCATTATTGGTACTATTTACATAGCGAAGTGGAACATCAGCGCTATATAGCTGCAAAACTTTCTCGTCCCGAGGGAGATGTCTATGTATCCGTATTCGTATCTATAAGTATACTTAAACGAAATCCTGTGATTCAAGTTGATTTTATTGAAGTTAAGCCCATGGAGACAGGATTGGTAACAGCGGATACTATGATGGAAGACATAACCAGAACTGGACGGGTAGCTATTTACGGTATCTACTTTGATACAGATCGGGCAGATATAAAGCCTGACTCTGAACCGACTTTAGAAGAGATTGCCCGACTTCTTCGGCAGAATCCCGATCTCAGCCTGTATGTAGTAGGTCATACAGATGATGTCGGTGCGCTGGACTATAATATGAATCTTTCCCAACGTCGGGCCAAGGCTGTGGTGGAATCACTTGTCTCCAGGTATGGTATAGACCCAGACCGGCTTCATCCTATTGGCGTGGGTCCTTCGGCTCCGGCCGCTTCCAATGAGACTGAGGAAGGTCGGGCCAGAAATAGGCGAGTGGAATTGGTAAAGACAGGATTTTGAAGAATAAAAGCTTGCAATTGTTCTTTCTTGGAAGTTAATTCAGAAGACCCTCTGCCATCTCTGGACAAGAAGCGATGCTTTTTGTAAACAATTATTGACAAATAGTACTACTAAATTGAAGGTACCTATTTTATAAAAAGAATAAGGCCGTTCACGAAAGGAAAAGATACAGAGATTAGAAAAAGACCAAAGGTCTATGTGTGCGATACAGGCCTTGCCAATAATATCGTTCAATTGGACATGGGAAAGCTATTTGAAAACAGCATATTTCAAAATCTCAGGATGAAAGGAGAACTCAACTACTATCAAAGAAAAAGTGGGAAAAGTTTAGTGAGAAAGAAGTATAATAATTTTGCTTGTAAGCAAAATAAATAGCTAAAAGATTTGCTTATACGCAAAATTAATTGATATTATTTTTTGAACTTATTATAATATATCCATGATTAAAGATAG
>JAYEJL010000090.1:0-12387 GCA_034660555.1 Thermotogota bacterium | reverse complement strand
TGTTTCTTGCTACTGTTTCTGCGCTTGTTCCTGAATCCCAGGCCATTGAAACATCTGGAATACATTCATCGCATTCATCACCTTCAACCCACGCAAAGCCTTTGCACGTGAGTCCTGACTCTGTTGTTGCTATCAATTCTACGAATTGTCCATAAGGGGCATCTTCATCTGCTTTGATACAAGCATGAAAAATATCCGATTCTGTTATAACACCATTTTTTGCCTCCCATTTTACAATAGGGTCATCTGGAACTTTCGCACCGCCAGGTGAATTTCTGTGCATATGCCAATCATCTAAATATTCACATTTTGTTTCACACCGTGCAATAGCAGGAAACAACCCAGGGAACTCAAAACCACAGCCAGTAAACCCATAAAAAACGCGCCCTATTTTAGAAGCATCCGGCACTTGCTCGTTCATCCAAGGATGGTCGAATTTTAAATCACTTAGCCAGGGGCTAAATCCAGGTAAATTAGGATAATAGTGTTGCATTTTTCCATATTCACCCATTTTGAAGTGATAAGGCTTCTCGAGCTCGCTGTGTTTCTGCTTTATTTGATTCCACATGGACGCATTTGTAGTCTTATGCATCATCTCGTAATAAGAACGGGACAACCAGGGCTTGCGACCATATTCTTTAATGGTGGTCACCTCGCTTCATTGCTGTAAAGTTTTATCCCAATTCCGAAAAGATGGACACTTTCGCTTGCAGTTGCGTTAGCTATCTTCAATTTCATATCCATACCTTTATAGTTAAGACTGTATTTATTACGTACTGCCGAAACTGATGTTTCTGTAATTGCTGTTTTATCTACACCGTCCACAGTGGGAGTTATTGTTAAATGAGTGCCTGTTTTTAATGTCAGGATAGCCTCTCTTAATTCCATCTCTTTGCCATTGCTATTTAACTCTATATCCGCATAAGCATCAATTGCCGTGCTTACATCGTTATCACCATAATTGCTTTGATAGACTGTGCCTGTTCCAGTTCCGCCTATTAGTTGTACCGTATTAGCTTGCCCTGAATTAGCCTCAACTTCCGTCATACAAGAAGGCTTTTGTTTATAGGAATCAAACGACCAGGTTTTATCTGCCAAATCATAAACAGGGAAAATGTTGCAAGTCGTAGCTGAACTCCCCGACACTAACCCTACCCTAAGCACATTATATGCCGTATCATGTGCAAGCCACATCTGGTCTTCATATCCCCGCCTGATGCACTCACTCTGAAGCGGGTCAAAGTAATTTTGGATGTCATCTGAAATACCAGTAACATACCTGCCATCGGTCATAAATATACCATAATGGCTAAGTGAAAATGCAATTTTACCCACAACTTCGTCTGTTTTAGTGGAAGTATAAACTCCGTCAATCACGGCAACTGTTTTAGCGCTCATTGTGCCTATTTTGGCTGAAAGAACCAACTTACCAAAGGTGGCTGGAGAATACCCTTCAAACAGCGTTAAGCAACCTCCTTCCTGGCCTTTTTCCTCTTGCCACACCATCATCTCGTTATGGAATGAGTGCATCGCTACGGGCTTATTAGAGCGACCATCACCAGGTTCTAATATAGCGTAGTCATTACCGTTTAAAACCTGAGGATTGCCTTTTGCCGACACTGCGATATATTGATCTCGGTCAAACCCGTAAACAGCTCTGTCTTTCCATACTGTATTACAATACCCCTTGCCAAAATCGTTAATATCAAAATAAGGCTGCGTGTAGAGTGAAATAATCACATCATCGTTTAATGCTTTATCGACTGTGAAATAATACCAGTAAGCATAGTATCGGTTTTTGTTAAATTGCAGTTTATGAGATGTTACACGTGGGAATGTTATCCAACCGGAATTAGAAAGGCCGTTTGTTCCGTCTGAGATAGTTCCAACAGAAGTCCACGCCGTACCGTTCCAATGATAAACCGCATCGACTGTAGTTGCCGCAATGCTATTAGGTTTAGTCCCTACATCAACATATATAGCGCAAATGGGGTCTGATGAAGCGAAATAAAGTTTATCCGGTGTCGAGTCTGTCCCCGCCATTGAGTCTATTTCTATCGAGGTGTATCCAAAGGTTTTATAAATATCTGCTGATGTATCATAAAATTGAGTTTCAACCACATAAACAGGAAGTCCATCCCATACATTCTCTATGCTCTGCCATGAACTTCCAAATTGAATTTTTGTAACCTCAACCTCTGCATCAAGGACTGCTGACACTCTAAATTGCATCCAGTATCCACATTCTCCATACATATAATTAGGAATTGCGTCTGTGGGAAGTGTCCATGTCACTGCGCCTGTTTGACCGAAGGTTTTTCCACTATCTATCGTGCCATCGCTTAGACTTGATACTTGTGTCCATGACCCGTTCCAGTAATACCCTGATAAAACCGAAGCGTTTGCATTAGCTTTAGATACTGTAAAGGTAATCGAATTAACAGGAACCGGAGTTTTGACAAACACACACTCATTGTTAGCGTATGTGTCCCAAGAGTCTAAAACCACTACAGTTGAAGTAAGCCCGTCTGTAGCCTGGTCTGAATAGTCATATCCTAAAGTCGGCACCGTGGGAGGAGCACCAGAACCGTTATAATGAATAATTCTATCTATGTAGGTTAGTGTGCCGTGATATATTTGGTGTTGGTCAACTCCATTAGAAAATAAAAGAGTCTCTTTTATATTAGACCATGAAGCCGGTTTAGAACTCGCCGAGCCGGAAAAACTCTCTGAACCAAAAACCCCTGTTGTAACTCCTGGAGGATCTGTGGTTGCTTTTAGTACATCATTGTCTGACATTTGAGCAAAAAAGTGTTTTTCTGATACTCTATTTTTAACAAACTGATACATAGAAAGAACATTATTTGTACCGTCTGCTGTTGAGTGTTGTTTCCTTTGCCCTTTGCGTTTTTTAAATCCTGGATGGGTTCCTCGCATATTCTGAATCATAGAATATCCGCCCATAGGGATTTGCTGTGTCTCAAGAACGGTATTACATCCGCCCCTGAACGGAGTTGTATCTGGCTTTAAGATTTGAGTTACACCATGTTTTTGATCTTTCATCTAAACCTCGGCACTACTCTTGAAGTGTCTCTGCCAACCGCTTCCTTAAAAAGCTCTCCGTATGAATTAGCTTGAGCAAGAAAAAATTGATACCACGCATTCCCAAAATCAGGCTCTTTGTCTCTGTATTTATAAAGCCATGCCGCATACTTAGCCAAAGCCTCTGCATAATCATACGCAAAGGGATATATATCATAGTCAGAGTAAACCGGCGCAGGGCTTTGAAGTGCGTAAACAGTTACCGTATGGCTCGTTGTTGAGGGTGGAGGGTCGAAAACTAATTGAAGTCTGCCCCGTGGTTGGATTATAAAGGTATCTGAGGCATCTATTTCATTATCTGTACCGCCAAAGAGACAAACATCCAGGGCTACGGTAGAAACAACCTTAGCTATTATACCGTCTGAAGCGTCTGTAGTGTTATGCACCACGTCCCCAGCAGTTACATCAGCAAATTTAGCGCTTGCAACTGTAAGCCTTGCCTTGCCTCCTGTAGCATCACCGTCAGCACTCGCTGTGCCTGTAATCTGGTCGTCTAAAGTAGGGTCTGTGGTTATACCCCAATAATCAGGTATGCTTTGAGAGTCCGTGTTGTTATCGTGGATAATTTCTTGATAAGTCTTGAAGTCTAAGAAATAGTCATTAGAACCATCATTATATTTAATAAAGAAATCTCTGTCATCATCACGTAAATAATGACCAAGAAAATCACCGTCTAAGGTATAAGCCCTTTGGTCTGCTACTGTAGTGATTGTTTGAGTTTTACGAAGGCACTTTGAAGCTATCACCCATGCTTTAGCCGCTTCATAAAGGAAATCGTATGTAGTTCTTGCGTCAAGAAAGGAACTTGTCGAGGGCTCGTTTAAAAATTGTCTTACACGCCGCTTTAAATCTTTTCCATCCATCCTGCCTCCTAATCATGATTAGAGTAAGGTTGCCCAGGACCAAACACATGCTCATCCTTGCTATCCAGATCGGCATCTTCAGGGAAAAAACCTTTTCTTGTTAATATATCACCCCTTACAACTTTCCTGCCAAACCGCCTGTCGGTATAAATATTTGAAATGGCAGTATCTTTTGCAGAGGTTTTATAAATATAATACGTATCATCTTTCGTCCATGTGTTGTTGGTTCCATCCGAAAGAGTACAGGTTACGGTGTTTTCTGTCACTGCCGTTACAAGACCGTTAGACCCGTCTGTGTCATTGTAAATCGCTACCCCCACGGTAACTCCGCATGACTTAAAATCAGCTCCGTCATTGCGAAGGATTAACCCACCATCAGCCCCAACATGGGAGCCTGTGGCAAGGTAGTCATCGTCTTTGTGTGATACTTTAACGCCTCTCATACATTCTAACCCTTAGCTTGCAGTTCCCCACATTTCGATGATAATTGTACCAGCGTCATAAGTGCCGGCAGTAGTGCCGCCGGTCGTTAAGTATAAATACCCATTAGCAGCAGGAAGCGCAGTGAACGGCTTAACCGTACCAATGGCGTGCGAGGCACCGGCTGTCATTAAGGCTGTTTCAGTAAGATCGCTAATAGCACCATCGTATGCGCCGGTTGCTTCTGTAGCTGAATATAGGTCAATATCAGGATCACCTGTGGTAGGAACTATTTTGCAACCTACCTGTCCGGCAAAAATAACTCCATTAATGGCAGTGGTAACTCTACCGATATAACAAATGCCGGCCTTGCCAATGATATCACCGCCGACTCCTACTGACATTAAGCCCGTCAAATCAATAACCATCGTTGTTTTGATAATATCGCCCGTACGGATAACCGAGGTTTGAATTGACTCAGCAGACGCAGTTATTACGCTCGAAGGGGTAACCTTGGCAGCTTGAACAGAATTGTCAGTAGCTTGGTTCAGTTCATCAGTTGTTGATGTAACCCCGTCTATAAGGTTTAATTCTGTTGCTGTTGCTGTTACCTGAGTGCCAGTTTGAAATAAATTGCCGCTTGAATCAGCAATCTGCACCGGCGAGTCGGGGGTTCCTACATACAAATCCTCTCCTATATGTGTTTTAGACATTGTTATCTCCTTTTGTTTATATCTATACGGCAACACAAGCTAAGTATTAAGCAAGTGTTACCGTATATTACTCCATAACCTATTGATTATCCAGGGACATTGCTGTAGAAGCACCTGTAATCATTGATTTCCGCAGAAAATCTCTGATCGCTTTTTACCATAATATCCCCTGTCTGAAAGTCCCCTTCTCTTGCGAAACGTGTCTTGCGTCTCCAGAAAAAGATAATCCCGTCCCCTTCCAACTGCATATGCCATGCATCGGTGTCTGTAAGTTGATTCCAATTCATGGCCTGAATTTTCCGTCCACTTTGAGCATAAGCTGATACAGCCCTGTTCGCTGTGTCAGGACGATCGGTTGACTTCAGGATTTCTAAAGCCTTCCTTTCTAACTGAGGCGGAAACCACAGCTTTTCAACCCTTTTCTTTACCCTGTGGCCTCTATGATTGTACTGATTTTCAGCGGCAACCAATACTGTCCAGAAAGCCGAATAGGTAAGGTCTGCGTTTGTTGATTTATTATCAAACGCAGTCCCGCCTAACAGGGAATGAGAATCGGAAATAAGGGCTGTAGAACCATCTCTTTCCGTATGGTAGGTTGTAGCAGTACAACTGTTAAGAAATCTCGCCATAAGCACTTCGAGGTTATTGCCCATTGCCTCGCCAAGATCATGGAAAATCTCCTTTAAGTCGCCTTCGCTGCCACCTTTCAATTCATAAAGGTTATCCTCAACGGCCTCCTCCGTTATACGAACACCAAGGGCATACACATTGTGAATCCATGATTGCTTTGCTCCTTTAAGCTGGGTGTCATAAGTTATTCCCTGCCCTTCAGGTTTCAGAATAGGAGTGTCCAGCCCTGATCGTTCGGTGTTCTCTTCTTTCTTTTTAACTGAGGTTTTTACTGTTACTAATTTGTCCCACATCGATTCTGCACGATTCTTGGTGTAGGTATCAATAGCAACAGCGAATAAACCAGGTACATACTCATCTACAAATCTCGCTCTTGTCCACATAATACCTCCTATAATCCTGCCATAGTATCGCCATAGTAATGTTCATTTATCTGAACAATATACCGGCAGTAGTCTTCAGTTGGTGTATCTTTTGGGTGAGGACGCACTATTTTCAGATTTAAAGCAGCTCCAGTTCCAGCCGTATCCGAATCTATTTCCTGTGTGCTGATGCCCGTAGTAGCAGTCCCCGCACAAAGAGCAACAGAAACTAAATCCGCATTCTGTCCGCCTTCTGTAAGAGTGATTGCGTTGGAGTCTGAATCTTCCTGCGCAACAAAAAGTTGATCAGGCGAGTCTGCTACCATTACATAACCTGCTACAGTGCTGTCTCCCGTTTCCGCCGGTATAATTCTGCTTACCGGGTCCATGTTCTCGTCGAAAATAGCCAATACCGTTCCTAATAACGCAGCATTTCCATCAGGGACCGCTCCGTCTTCAACTATTGGAAGATGTCCCCCTTTTGCTGTTGATAGATGCGCTCCACCATGTCTGACTATATCATTGTGATATATTCCAATAGTGGGAGCTGTAGGAACAGCATATAGGTTTGAACGAATAAGTTCATCCCATACTTCAAAACCAAATGGCCTGTCTAATCCTGTAGCCATAATCTTTCCTCCTTTTATTCGGTTACAAGATCACCAAAACTTCTGTCATCTTGACCGGTTTCTTCATATTCAATTTTATCACCTGCTTTAATAGCACCTCTTAATGGCTTTGGATCATCAGGAGATTGTTTCCCCGCTACAAACTGGACGCCTTCTCTTGTCTCTCCGTCTTTTCCTTCTAAGGTTCCCGTCCTATCTTGGGCTGCATTAAGCTCATCGAGTAATTGCATACGCTTTTCATGCATCCACCAAGGCTTGAAAACAAGCATCTGGTCTTGACGGCTTATGCATCCCAATATTGGATCACATAAACTTTCTAAGGTAGGAAAGGTATCCACATTAACAATCCACCATTTATTAGGAACTTTTGCACTTCTGATTTCATCAAGCCGTTCAGACTTTCTTTCTATCCATCTGAATTTGAATTGTTTTTTGACTTCAAATTCTCTGACTTGATCAGGAAGTTTAAAAGGGTCTTCCATTAATGAATAATCATCAACGGATTCCTCTGTTATAGTTTTCCAATCATCAGCTTCGTTTTTGATTCTTTGGAAAATCGCCATCTCTTCAGGGGTTAAAGCCTGTGTTTTTTTAGTCACTTTTTCGTCTTTTCTTTCAGTCGTTTCTCTTTTCATAATTTACTCCTTCACCGTCACGGTTGCTGTCTTGCCGACAATCTTTTTAAAGGTTTTCATTTGGGCGTCTGAAAGGTTAAGTTGTGAGGCCGTTTCAGTCTGAGACTCTGTGAGTCCCGTTGAGAGAACTTCCTTGCCTCCCTTTAACGATAAGTTATCTTTTATAGATTTTTTCCGCTTATCATCTGCCTTGCCTTTTAAAGCTGTTTCTTCGCCTCGTTTTTCAGCAGAGGTTATAAGATCAGGAAGTGCATTCAAAACTTGAATGCCGGTTGCGAAAAAATCACCTAATGGGTTATCACCAAGACCATAATACAACTTGGTTTCATTAACCGCTTTTCTCATGTCTGAAGAATCATCATCAAGGGACGGATACATACTTTTTAAAAGAGTATCAGCCTCTTTGCTTTTTTTCCTCGTTTCCGCATCTGAGACAACCTCTCCTGAAGCTTTTTTAGCGGCTTGTTCCGCCTGGTATTTGACCACGTTTAAGATAGTCTGCGGGTCATCGTCATTATCTTCAAGAATTTTCAAAAGTTGTTTGTCTGTTAGCGGTGCATCTTCCTTTCCAGCTTTCTTTTGCCGTGCTTCGTGAAGGGCTTTGTTTAAATTCCGCTTGTCTCCTTCAAGTTTTTTAAAATTTGCCTGCAAATCTTCAAAATCCTTTTTAGGGACAGTTTCCTCTTTTTCCTTTGACTTTTTGTCAGGGTCTTCGTCGATTTCCTCTTCATCTAATCCATCAAGGTCGATTTCTTCAAGTTCCTTTTTTTCAAGTCCCTCGATTGCAACATCTTCAACGTCCTTGATAGGATCGTTATTTCCCTCAGATTTTTCATCCGGATCTTTGTCCATTACTACTCCTCTCGACTGTTTAAGTCGGCTCTCAGCTTTCGCTGGTTAAATAAAAAAACCTCATTAAGATCTCTCCTAACGAGGCTAATGCGTGGTTAGTTTTGCATTGCGAGAATTAGAGGCAATGCAAAATTTATGCGTTTGTCTTTATTTCATATAGGCTCCTTTTTCAATAGTTTGTCAACCATTTTAAGCGCAAAGCCTAATATCCTGTATATGGCTTTTAGTATCTCTCTTGAATCAATCAATCTTTTGTAACCCTTCGCAATAAATTAATCTCGACTCGCTTAAAATCTTGGTTGACCATATCCTCGATGTATTCAAGTTCATTTTCCTGACACATCTTTTTAGGCAGCAAGATAATTCTTTCAAACATATCCATCATGCCTCTAAAATAATCAATACCTTTTTTGTCTTTCCAGATATCACCGATAAGAATAACGGCCTCTTCGATTTCTTTCTCACGGTATTCCTGTATTTCTTTCCAGCTATGCACCGCCTTCACCGCCCATTTGCTCTTGTATAAACTGAGTTAATATTTGCATAATTTCTGGATTCTCTTCTATCATTTGAGCTAATTGCCCCATTTGTGGATTGATGTAATCTTTTGAGTCCTCCCGTCCATAGCTTTCAAGCAAGTTGATAATCAGCTTAATAGGATCTACCAGCGGGTCGCCCCTTAATTGAGCAAATAAATCCTCATCTTCTTTTCGTTCTATCAGTTTGTTAGCACGTTCGGTACTTCCTGTCAATTTAAAGTTATTCGGTCTTCTCATTAAGGCTCTTGGAAATGGGGCTTCCTCTTTTCCGTTTTCACCTTCAATTTCTATCATTTTGTCGTAGGGCATGTATTGGTAATACAAATCATAAACAATTCTTAATACCGAAAGAAATTCTTCTTTAAAACCCTTAGACTGATAGTTGTGTTTTATATTGCCTTCTTCAACTACCGTCATTATTTCTGTAGCTGTCTTTTGTTTCTCGGTGGGCTTACCAATCTGTGGGTCTGATATACCCCCTAATTTTTCCCATAACGAAAACCATACGTCTAAAAGTCCTGTGTATTGAGTAGGGTTTATATTGTATTTAGGGAATAGAATCTTACCGGTATCTTGCACTTTAACACCTGCGCCTGGATAGATTTCCTGTTTTCCTTGAACACCTGAACCATCTTCATAAAAATACCATGGCATCATGCAAATTACAGCTATATTCATTAATAAACTAAACATCTCTGAGCTACCATCCTGGATAGCTTTCATTTTTCCATAAATATTTGTTCCAAAACTCCGACCTTCTTCCGGGTATAACCTGACACGCTTTATTAAAGACTCGTTATTCATGTTTATGTCTGATTGAATAGCAAACTTTATTATAGTCTTAGTCTTTAGCGCTATGGTTGCTATAACCCTTTGTTCTGTAAAATTGGTTTGTTTTTCTTCGTCAAAATCTTCTTTGAACCCTGATGTGGGATATGATAGATGACATTCAATGCACTCTATAATCTCTTTGCCTGTTACATCCACGCCAGCAATTATCTGGTCTGGAGACTTGTCTTGAAGTTTTCTTTGAGACTTAGCGGAGAGCAGCCAAGGTCCTATATTCATATAGGATTTTTTGCTTTGCATTAGCTCACTATAAGTAGGTCTTACTTTTATTATTTTATCAGCTTCTTCCCATTCTTTTATTGTACCAAGGTCATCAGCGCAGTAAACATCACTAAAAGGTATAGTATTGACAACACCGCCTTCAAATATGGTTTCAATGCTTATTCGCTTTTTAGGAGTGTCTCCGTCCATTACAAGCTGTCCGTCTTCAGTATATTCAAAATCAGACATCTCTCTTTCGTTGTAATCATATTCAGGATAGGGAAACCATGTACCTTCTTTTAGAATAGTATGCACACAGGTCTTAGCAACATCATCAACCTTAACGGTTGTTTTTAATTCTTCATTATACCATTTTTGGATTAGCTCGTCTGAATCTTTGAGATTATCACCAAAAGAGACTATAGGTTCTTTACCGATTAAACCAGCGACTAAACGAGGCTCCAAGTTATCAACAGTAATAGTGACTAATGGTAGGTACACATTATAAGCATCATCCCAGGGGAATGTCACCTTTGGAGCGTCCTGTTCGTATCTCTTAATACCGTCTTTAATCTCGGTTATCTTCTTAGCTCTATATTCAGACTTACCGAAATCTTTGTATAATTCAAGACACTTCTCAACCAATGCCTGATATTTTCCGTTTTCCGGTGTTTCTATCATATGATAATCCCTAACAATTCGTTTTCATCCATAATTAAAAACATTCCAACATCGTTACTCACAACCTCTACACCTGCAAACTTCGCAAATAAAACCTTCTCGCCAGGTTTGACCTTCTTGACTTCATCCCCTATACTCAGAATATCACCCTCCATCGGCTTTTCAGTACAGGTGTCAGGAATGAATATCCCACCGGCTGTTTTAGTTACTTCCGGCTTTCTCTTTACCAAAACTCTCGTTCCAAGTGGCTGTAATTGCATTATTTTTTAGCCCTCCACATCTCAAAACACACCCTTATTGATCGTTCCCTTGATTCTTCAGGGTGTTCTTTGCGTCTGATAGGAATACATCTTTTTATATAGGATTCCCGTGATTCATTTTTCTTTGGTTTCGGCATTATACACTCACTATCCTTGATTCCTGCTTTTCTTTGATTTTCCTCTGAACGTCAAAACACTCTTTGTTCCCCATAACAGCAAAACAGTTTGGGCATATACATAACGCTAATCCTGTCATTGGTAGTGGTATCATCAAAAACCCGTCTTTAAAGCCCTCCTCTGCACATTTCTCGTGTTCGAGTCCACATGAAGGGCATTTGTCCGGTGGTGTCATGCGTATACCTCTTGATACTGGTGTTGCTCTCTGCCTTTATTCATCCAGTTCTGTATCCCTGCATCTCTCTGTATTGATTTGATTTTCCGTGGTAGCATGGTCATCATACACGCTGCCATACCTGCTGTATCAACTCTCTCATCGTGACATCCGGGAGCTGCATTGTATTTGCCAGATTCCTCTACGAACGTCCTCATCTCTGATACGGTTTCCTTGCAATTAATTTGGATTTGACCGTCTCTTGCCATACGAATTAATGAATCAACCATCTGAGGTTTTGTTTTTTTAGTAGTTAACCATCCGGCCTCATTTGGCTTTGTCTCGTACATAGGATATTTCTTTCGAGCAAGATCAGCGACTACTGTATAGCCGTGATTGTTTAATTCAACACAAGCAACGGCCTTGTTATAAATAAAGCCGATCATCTCAACTACATCTGCAATCATGTCATAGTCTATGTTGCCATGCCATTGAGCTACTTGCTTACCGCTTATGTGTTCAAACACATCTATACATGATGGGTCTGGTTCCTTGCCTGCATCCTTTTGGCTCTGCTTTAAACCGCCTGCTGAATCAACGCATACAACATAGTCTTTATCAGGGTCAGGCTTTTCCCATATACGAAAGTGACCATGTTTGTTTCGTCTAATCTTAGGTTTGCCCATCCTGTCAACTACATCGCCTATTAATATAGGGATAGCGCACTCAGCCTCTAATTCATCACATAGTTCTTGACTAAAAACGTTAAGACCGGAACTAAGGAAAGCCTCCTCTACGGTTGAGGGGTATTCTTGGTGAAATATATCAATAGAACCTCTACATTGATTCTCTATACACCATGCCCGCCAGTTGAGCTGTTCTAAGGTTAGATTATATTTGCCCTGGAGCTTCTTTTCCTCGGAGTCTTCCCACTTCATAGCCTCTTTATTAAAGACTTTTTTCTTTATTCTCAATAAGATGGCTTCTTTTTGGGCTTCGCTCGTAAACTCCATCAAGTACCAGGGATGAACAAACCAGGGAATAAACGCTAACACCCAGTCTGATGTTGGAGAATACCAGGCATACGTGATACCGTCCTGTGTATAATAAGGATAAGCTCCCTCGACATAGGCTTTAAAAACGTCCTCCTGAAATGAATTCCCGTATCCCTTCGCTGTTGACTCTCTAAATATCTCGGTATCAATCGGAGCGGTTATAGGTGGTACGCATTGTAATAAACCCGATAACAGATCATGGCCGCCGCCTTGATACATTCCTTCCTCGCTGAGGTGTAAATAATGAATACCCTGCGACTTACCA
>JAYEJL010000089.1:0-12431 GCA_034660555.1 Thermotogota bacterium | reverse complement strand
CCGTAGACTCCTTCAACAAGACGGCCTAGCTGATAAAGAGCAAACATATTAAAACCAATATGCAAAAAACTACCATGCAAAAATAAAGCAGAGATTGGGGTATATACCAGTCCCCGATTTAGTGCCGACCGACTGATACCACCATAGTAATAAATAATAGTTTGCATATCACCTCTACCTATAGTTGCGATTGCTGTAAAGATATAAATGGAAATATTTATTATAAGCAAAAGCATGGTTATAGATTGCACTTTTCTCAAAAAATCACCACTTTCTATGCCAATAATCTATTTAGTTTGCGATATTCATTTTCACTGAGAACATTTTTTTCCTGAAGTTGCTTAATTATCTCATGTGCTTTGCTGGATTGTAACTCACCCAGATCTTTAAATAATGAAGCGATGATCTCTTTTCGCTTTTTGTTATCTTTGACTTCATTCAGTAATTCGGTGTATTTATTCTCAAGTTCATCGGTTAGATTTTCCTTTCGTTTTTTCTCTTCTTCAAATTCCTTTGCCTTTTCCACGGATTTCTTTTTCATTGCGCTAAACTGTTCTTCCAGTTTTGCATGTATCAACTGAACAGCCATAATACGATATCTAATATACCAGCTAAACAGTCCGTAAGTTAATAGTGTAAAGATAACTACAAACCATACAGATATCCTGTTCTTTATCAATAATGGAACCTGACCTTTTTTACTTTCCAGAGCTTGCATTTTGGCTTCATCATTGTATATAACTTCAATCAATTTATAAAAAAGTATGAAACTGATCACACTTGCTGCAACAAATATTAAGGAAAGCGCCGGATAATAAGAATCGCTCAGCAAGCTCATTATCTCTTCAGGATTTATGTCTCCTTCAAGTGGTTCAATGTTATCGATAATTATTTTCATTGAGTAAAGACCAGTGACGTTCATTGTGACATAAGATATGGAGTAGAAAATCGCATATTTTACGCTATTACTCTTTAATTTATACTTCAGATTGCCTTCGTTTTTGAATAAATCTTTCTTTTCGAGTCTTCTGTAATGTTGATCTCTGTTCCATGCCAGGGCATACCAGATATAAAGGCTTATAAGCATGCCAATAACAGAAAACACCAGGACTGTAAACCCTTCTCCAAGAAAGAGGGGCAGATATGTACAAATTGCCCCTGCAAAAAAGAGAATTAATCCTATCCTTATCAAAACTATTCCTCCTGTTTCTCTGGTACAAAGTTTGAAAAATCAATAACTATTGTTTTGAAATTATCATACAATACTTTTCCAGGTGGTAACCCTTTTGGTTTTCTTACGTATTTTATGAGGGTATAATCAACTTCCACCTTATTATCATATCGTCCTCTGGAATTAGAAGCTGCAAGATATGCACCATAATCCAGAGCTGCTTTTGATGGCTTTTTACCAGCCCTTTTAAGTATAACATGTGCACCCGGTATGTTTCTTGCGTGAAACCAAATATCATCTTTTGTAGCATTACGCGTTATCTCATCATTTTGAATATTATTCCTACCTACCAGATACTTGAATCCATGTTTTTCATATACCTTTGGGCCAGATACAGGTTCACCTTTTGATTTTTTTCTTTTTCTCTTTTTTAGCAAACCTATTTTTTCCAGTTCATCCTTTATAGAATCCAGTTCGTCCCTACTTTCACAAAATTTCACAGTTTCAAGCAAATCCTCAAAATATTCAAGTTGCTTATTTATGTGACTAATTCTCTTTTTCAAATGTTTCGATTTTCTTTTGGCTTTTTCGTAGTACCTGAAGAATAGTTGAGCATTTTCTGCTGGAGTTTTTGTTGGATCAAGATTAATTTTTCGATTTTCGTTATTGTACCAGTCAAAGACTTCTACCTGGTCTGTTTTTTTGGTAAGTCTGTATAAATTTGAAGTAAGTAGTTCTCCAAGTTTTTTATAATCTTCGTAATCTTTTACAGTTTCATATTCATTTCTAAGTTTGCTCAGGAGCTTATCGATTTTGTTGTATTCCTTATTTATAAGTGATTTATATCGATTTAAGACATCGTCAAATTCTCTTTTCCGTCTCTTTGCTTCAGCAAATTTAAGCACAGCTTCCGAAGCTCCAATCTTTTTGGCTTTATCTTCTTGTGCTGGAAATATATCAATATAATTTTCATTTTCTGTGGGAATATAATATACATAAGGTTCGTCTAATTCTTTGGTCATTGCACGAAATGAATTCCAAAATTCCTTCAAAAAATCAGGATTGTTTAAATCTATGGATTTTCCTTGATATCCTAAACAACGCTGGAAACGTTTTGGAGAAAAGCCTTGTAATCTTTTCGAAAGATCTCTTGCAGGATTTTTACTGGAAGAAACTATTTTAGTAAATTCATCATATGTAAATTGTTTGGGATGAATACCAGAAGAATCTGGTGGTTTATAATTTGCTCCGGGAATCTGGGTTCTTTTCCTGGTAACCCTTTGGTTAAGCACATTGATTATTTTCATATTGTGGTCTGTGATTAACATATTAGAATTAGGTCCCATAATTTCTGTAATCAGATTGAAGGATTCAGTTTCACCAAAAGCATTTTGTTGAGTGAATTCCAATAAAAAAATCCTGTCCAGCTCAAATTGTTTTACATTTGTAAGTTTTGAAGCCCTTAATTTATCCCTTAGAAACCGTACAAAAGAAGTAATTTTTGTATCTTCATTAACTATTTTTTCTCTCACAGCAACAAAGGTAATATCAGGTCGCAACGAAATCTGAAGTACTTTGTGTCCGAATTTAAAATAAAAATTCGCTTTTCCCGATTGATATATTTGTCTGAGGAGTGTTTCATTTTGATTTTTAAATTCAGTTAGTACCTTGTGAAGTAATATCCCGTCAAAAATCATTAAGTTTTAATCAACACCTTCTGCAAATGTATATGAATCTTGAACATGTTCTGGATACAGTTCGTATATTGTGCTACCTGATCCGGTCATCCTCTTAATTATGCTTTTACTATTATCTAGCGATCTGAAAAGACTAAAAATACTGGGCTTATTCATGAAAACTACATCTTCAAAATCGTTTCTCGATAATTTTTTTATCGTTTCGTAATCATTGTATTTAAAGGCTTCCCATAATTTTTTGACTTCATCGTAAGCCTGAGAATTGGACCGATAAGATACTCCGCTCTCGTCAAACATGCTGTATGCTTCTGAAGTGCTTACTGTACTATCAGGAAAGTGTAGTTTTACATAATAACCGCTGAGATCCCCGGGAAATTCAAGTAGTTCACCTCTTCCCCTTCCAATGGCTGTACCGCCTTTAAGAAAAAAGGGCACATCACTTCCAAGTTTTTCTGCGATTCGTTTAGTTTCTTTATATGGTAGATTTAGATCTCTCCCCATATGCTTGAGAAGTGTAGCTGCATTGCTGCTACCTCCTCCAAGTCCGGCTTTAGGAGGTATGTTTTTCTCTAGTGATATGGATAGCTTAAGAATTTGTGAAGTAGCTTTTTCTAACTCTTCAACCACTCTGTACAATAAATTTTCATTGTTCCACTTCAAACTTGCATTTGTCTTAAAAACTGTTTTTCCGGTACTGTACTTAATGGTTATGGTATCATGAAGATCAATTGTTTGAAAAAGTGTGGTTATGCTATGAAACCCATCATCACGTTTGTTGTGTATGCTGAGATAAAGGTTAATTTTTGCAAAAGAATTCAGCTTTTTTTCTTTAATAATTCCATTAAAACTAGACGTGACCAACCCTCCATCTTTTTTTTGAATTTTCTGAGTTCACTAAGTGGAAACTGTTCTACTTCAAATTTATCAGGTTCATTTAAACCAGAAAAATCAATATCTGCTATATAGGCAACACCCAGATGGACCCTGCTTACGGGAGTGGAAAGATCATTTATAAGCCCTAAATATTCAATATTCTTAATGTCAATTTCTACTTCTTCTTTTACTTCACGTTGCATTCCCTCTTCAAAACTTTTCCATACTCCTTCTTTGTGTGAATCTTTCTGGTTAACATGGCCTCCAACTCCCAATGTATATTTTTCATGAAGCCGTTTTTCGCCCTGTTTTTTGGTTCTTTTAAAAAGATAGTAGCCATCATGGTCTTTTAAAACAACATAGGGAATAATCTGACGATAACGTTCATCAATTTCGGCCTTTTCCCTTGGAATATACTTACCCTCCTTTTCCATTAGTCCAGATAACCAGCTGATTTCAATTTTCAAAAGACCTTCTGAATTGACTACATTTGAGATGTTTTTTGTAGGTACTACGAGAACATTTTCATTCAAAAAAATCAACCTTTCAGTATTCTATGTCAGGTGAAAATACCATCTCCAAACCTTTTAATGTTGATCCTTCGGTAATAATAATTCCAAAATACGAGTTCTCACCCCATAGTTCCTTACCGGACAATTGTGAAAATTCATCTTCTGAAATATCAAAGTCAATAGTTATATCCACCATTGGTTCATATCCTTCTGCTGGGTAAGGTAACTTGTGTGTGATATCGATAATATTTGTAACAACAAAATCTGAACCATTTTCTTTTTGTGCTCTAAAAATATATGCTTTATTGCTATTCTGATCAGCCTGACCATCTACTTCAACGTGCCAGTTTTTTGCTCTCCAATCGTCTAAAGATTCTTTTTTGCTTATAGTAATATTCCAGCGTCCTGTTACACTTACCGTATTAAAAAACTTGTTAAAGAAACTATGACTGTATTCACTTTTTAAAAATTTTTCTTTACCATTTACGTATATTACCCCTGCTTGCCCTATGTCATTGTAATTGTTTGGTGACATTTTTACATAGTCTACCCTTGCTTCATAGGGATCTTCTGGTACAATAACTACCTGTTCATTAAGATCGGGAATATATCTAAAATAAACAGGAGTTCTATCAGTATTAAATTCTTCATTTTTGAACCAATTGTCCGGAGAATTAAAGTTTTCTTGCGGATCGAAAACTTCAACCAGAATGTCTTTTTTATTCTCAGGATAGAAAAATTCTCTATTACTTACCAGTTTGCTTTTACCTTCATGATTTATATATGTTTCAACTTCGACTTTGATTACCCTAACCTCTGAAGGTATATATATTAATGCTTGATTATCTTCAAATGGCGGGTGCACATTGAGGTCTGTATAACCAATATCATCAGACTTCTTGTAGGAAACACTCCAGATATAATCTTCACTTCCGGTTGGAGTAAAGCCATTGGGGACAGCTCTCATTACCATCGGTTCTCCAGGTTCTCTGTTTAATTTTTGAAATTCAATGTCGAGTGTGGGGCCAAAGCTACCCGGACAGCCTGTGAAGAATAACACCACAACCAGGCTTAATATCAAAATAATAATGCTTTTTTTCATATTTACATACCTCCTTTTAAGTATTCTTCAACAAATTTTTTCTCTTTATTTTCAGATAAACCTTCAATTCTTGCTCTATACAATGCGTTCAGAATTTCTCTAATTTGAGGTCCTTCTTTAAGATTAAATTTTTCAATTAAATCTTTTCCTGTTATTGAAGGTTTGTTCTTCTCATATAAAATAAAGTATTTTCTAATTTTCTCTGATGTTTCCTTGTTGAACCAGGAATCAACAGATACAATTATCTCATCCTGTGGTCTTTTTAATATATCATATAGTTTCGGAATAGAAGGTTTTTCTAATTTTTGAAGCTCTATCTTTAATTTTTTACCTTTGTTAATCCAGTCTTCAATACGATCTGGTAATCCGTAGCGATCAATGACATTTCTTATACTCTTTTCTTCTTCGTCAGAGTACAATATCATTACGACAATATAAAACAGCTTGGGTTCTATGTTGATCTGTGAAAAATACTTTTGTCTTTTAACAGCATTTCTTAAACACTTAATTTTTTTAGAAGTAATATTGCAATCGCAAAATACACGCTGCAAAACGTTAAGATCAAACATGCGCTTAATTCCTTTGAAAGGTTCGGGTTCCTCCAGTATTTTTTCGAGTTCCTCCCTTATTCTCTGTCCTGTAACATGTTCAATATAACCTTCTTCAGTAAAATGCTTTAGTGCTTCTAGAGTTCTTTCTTCAATATTAAATCCAAAGCGCTGCTCAAAACGTATTGCTCTTAATATTCTGGTGGGGTCTTCTACAAAACTCAGATTGTAAAGCGCTCTGATAATACCTCTAGATAAATCCCGTCTGCTTCCAAAGAAATCATAAAGAAGTCCAAATTCTTCTTGATTTAGTTTGATTGCCATGGCATTTATTGAGAAGTCCCTACGATAAAGATCTTTTCGGATGGTACTGACATCAACATTGGGGAGTACAGCTGGTTTCTCGTAATACTCTGTTCTGGCCGTAGTGACATCAATTCTAAAACCATTTTTAAAAAAGATCGATGAAGTCAAGAATTCGGGATGATTTACTGTTTTCACGTCAAAATATTTTTTAAAAGCACGTGTAAAGGTAATAGAATCACCTTCCACCACAATATCTATGTCAAAATTCTCACGATTAAGAAGTACGTCGCGAACAAATCCTCCAACAACGTAAACAGGCATATTGATTTCTGATCCTACAATTCCTATAAATCTAAGAATTGTTAATATTTTTGAAGGGATCCTTGTTTCAAGCAATTCTTTTACATTAACAGTAATTGGAGGTGAGCTTTTTCTTTCAAAAGCTTTATTTATAGTTTTTTTGGAGATAAAACTATTTCTCATAATATCTGTTCTGGTGATTATACCCGATAATATGCCTTCATCAAGAACAAGAACTCTTCCAACATCATTTTCTACCATTTTTTGTAATGCTTTATTTACCGAATCACTCTTTTTAACAGTCACAAGTTTTGTGTTCATAAATTTTTCGACTTTTTTTTCTTTGAGTTCATGTTTCATAGCTTTTTGAACATCTTTCAATGTGATAACACCAGCTACTTTGTTGTTCTTTATCACAGGCAATCCTGAATGACCGGTATTTTCCATAATTTTACTTGCCTCACGTACTGGCATTTCATTTAAAACAGTTCTTACGGGAGTGGACATTATATCTTCTGCAGTAACAAACTCAAATGCATTTTCTTTAATTGTTTTTTTAACCTGTTCAAAATAAGTTTCAGGTTCTTCTACTTCAACACGCGCATAGGTGATATATGGGTGCACGCTTATAGACGCATTTTTAAATACATCTTTAAAGTTTATATCTTCTCGCTTATAACGCGCAATTATTATCATTTTTCTTCCCTTCGAAAAAGCAAGAACCAGGTTATCATAGCCAAGTTGTCTCCAGGCATTTTCAACTATTTCAACAATATTTGATGGGAACTTTTCAAGCTTTATCAATGATGTTCCTACATTTATGCCGTCTAGCTCAAAACTCTCTACGTTTTTTATTATGGTCTCAAGGACTTCTTGCTGGTAATCAGTTAGCTCCTTTTCAACATAGTTTGAGATTATTTCCAAAGAAGCATTATTACTAAATAACCAGCCAGCGATTTCAAGATCATAGAAAGTGGTTGTCATAAGAGTAAAATTCTTAGTTTCTCTGTAAATGGAAGTTGCAAAAAATGACGCCTCGGTTGATGTAATATTTATTTTGTTCTTTTTTAGTTCTTCACACATTAGTGTGGTACAGCTACCTCTCGCTTTAAATATTCCTTTGAGATTTGCCTGGATACCATGATGATCGTAATAAAATAGCTTACCTTTTAGCTTCTTAGTAATTTCTTCAGGGATGCGATCTTTTTCATTACAATCTACTACTATCAGAGATCCAATGGTTTTGAGCTCTATCTTTTTCAATAAATGATAAGAAAGTGATGGAAAATATATACTTAAAAAGTCAGTGAGCTGTTCGGACAGATTACCGGAAATGACGATTTCATGATCCGGATATATTCTTTGAGCTGCAACAGCTGAAGAAAAAGCATCAAAATCAGGATTAAAATGTGTGGTTATTATTTTCAACAGAACATCACTTCCTAAATTTCTTCATTTGATTCAACCTTCTCAATTTCGATAAACTCTCCTGCTTTTGCTCCCAGCATTTTTTGCGCATTGCCTTCATTGATTGCTATTTCAATAAATCCACTGCTGTCTATATGTATTAATAACTGTCCAGGTCTTACATCAAAATATGTTCTGCAGAATGTTGTTTCATACTGGTTCTGTCCAATTTTTAGGAGTGCATCATAATCCAAAAATTCCTTCACATATTCACCAGGGATGTTGGTTTCAAGATTTCCAAAATGATCATAATATGCAATTTCACCTCTAATTGTTTTACCGACTTTCTGAGGTTTTCTATATCTCAGTATTTCATAATTCATAAGCAGACTACCCAGTTTTTTAATTTTTACCCCTGACGCAAGATGTGCAGCAACAGGTGCAAAGATATCTCTACCATGAAATGTTGGTGACGATCCATAGAAGTAATCCTGATTTTCAAGTACTCTAACTTCCTTTATACCAAGATCATTCCCCACAAAACTGAAAACCCCATTATCCGGTCCTACAAAAAACATGTCGTTTTTTGCTTTCATACAAATTGGTTTTCTTGAAGTACCAACACTGGGATCCACAACAACGAGAAATATCGTTTGAGGTGGAAAATCCTTGCACGCCCTCTGTAATATGTGTGCTGCCTCTCTAATATTGTATTCTTTAACATTGTGGGTGAGGTCAATGATATCTACTTCTGGCTTTATTGATTTTATGACAGCCTTTGCAACTCCCACATAATAGCTTTCGTAACCCCAGTCACTCATAAATGCAATCACAAGTTTTCCCTCCATTTAGTAAAAAGCTTTTGAAAAATGGTTCCAGCATATTCACTGTTAATTTTATATAGATTTGATTTTAGTCGTTTACAGTCAGTAGAACCAAAACCTTTTATAGGAACCCCAAATTCGTTGATAAGTTGCGAAATTTCTTCTTCTTTTTTGGTTTTTGATGGTAACAGTATAGCAAGGATTATCTCAGATCTGGAAGTTAGAAAATCTATATGCCAGTGTTTATTCTTTTTTTCTGAAAGATGTCGTTTTACCCTTTCTGTCAAAGTCGACATTGCTGAACCAACATACACATATAATCCAGAATCAATAATCCAGCAGGAACCTTTAGAGCTGACTTCGATTTTTTCCCGTACGTTCATAAAAAGCAAATAAGACCCTTTATTCATATTCATTATAATAATTATACGATATAATTTTAATAAAACCATTTAGACATAAAGGAGTTGTATAGAAGTGGCTTATGTAGAAATCCATCCAGATAGAATTGCCAGCAATGCAAAATATCTAAAGGGTTTACTGAATAATTACGGAATTGAAATGGTTGCTGTTTCAAAGGTTACCTGTGGTGATCCCCGCATAGTAAAAACAATTTTAGAAAATGTGAATAATGTAAAGATTGGTGAATCGCGTGTAGAAAATTTGGAAAGAATTAAAAAATCTGGAATAGATGCTAAAACAATGCTACTCAGACCTCCATCATCTGATAAATCAGTGAACGCAATTGAATACGCGGATACAATTCTCGTTAGTGAACTATCAGTTCTGGAGAGGTTGATTAATAAATCTTCAAAGAAAGACAACACTTTTATCTATATGGTTGATACAGGTGATTTAAGGGAAGGTGTGTGGTTTGAACACGCTTTTGAGGAAGTGAAAGAAGCTGTAGGTCTTGCTGGGAAGAAACTTACAGGCATCGGTACCAATCTTGGTTGTTATGGTGGTGTCAAAGCCACGCCCGAAAAATTTAAGATACTCATTGAACTTGGTGAAAGGATAAGAAAAGAAACTGGATATGTTTTCGAGTATTACTCAGCTGGTAATACTGCTTCGTTGCCATTGGTAGAAAATGGCGATTGCCCAAAAGGCATAAATCAGTTCAGACTAGGGGAATCAATAATATGTGGAACAGATGCAACAAATAATCGTATAATTCCAGGAACCAGGCAGGATACAGCGATTCTTTATGGTGAAATTATTGAACTGAAGAAAAAACCATCATTACCTCAGGGAGAAATAGGCAGGGATGCTTTTGGGAGAAAACCGAAATTCACAGATAAAGGCTGGAGATGGAAAGCTATACTGGATCTTGGTGAACAGGATGTATTACCCAAATCGCTTAAACCTCTTAATAACAAGCTTGAGGTTCTTCACGCCTCCAGTGATCACCTGATAGTTGATATAACCGAAAGTAAAAATGAGTACAAAATAGGAGAACATATTGCTTTCAATATGTCTTATGGTGCCCTTTTAAGGGTAATGACTTCGAAATACGTCAATAAAGTGTATCTCTAACTTTATATTTTAGTTGTCTCAAATCAAATGAACCTGAAAAGAAAACATTATGTCTAATCAACGAATTCTATATTGACAAAAATGCAGGAGGTGTTGATGTTGAGGAGACTTTTTGCTTTGATTATCGTAGTTTTGCTTGCTTTTTCTGGTCTTGCCTATGTAAACCCTGATTATCAGAGTCCTGTTAAAAATGTTGTAGAAGCATGTGCGGAGGCTGTTGTAAAAATCGACGTTGTTTCAACTCAAGCCTATAGCCCCTTTGATTCACTTACAGAGGAGTTTTTTAAACGATTTTTTGGAGAAATTCCTGAAACTCAAAGAAAAAGAGAAGCTTTGGGTTCAGGATTTATTTTCAGTAAAGAAGGTTACATACTCACAAATGAGCATGTAGTAACCAACGCGGATCAAATAAAAGTCACATTGCTTAATGGTGATAAATATGAAGCAAAATATATAGGTGGAGATAAAGAGCTAGATATAGCTGTAATAAAGATTGATCCAGGAGAAAAAGAATTGCCCATACTGGAAATTGGTGATTCTGACAATGTTAGTATTGGCGAATGGGCAGTTGCAATAGGTAATCCTCTTGGTTTTCAACATACAGTTACAGTAGGTGTAATCAGCGCTAAAGGTCGTCAGATACAGAAACCATCGGGAGATGGTTATTATTCAAACCTCATACAAACAGATGCCTCAATTAACCCTGGTAATTCAGGTGGTCCACTTCTTAACATTCATGGTCAAGTTGTGGGCATTAATACTGCTATAGTTTCATCCCAATACGGTTCGGCGCTGGGATTTGCAATCCCCATAAATCTTGCAATGAGATTTGTTGATCAACTAATTAAAACGGGTATGTTAGAAAAAGCATACCTTGGGGTCTACGGTCGAACTGTTGATGAAAATACAGCCAAATCCATTGGACTAAAAGTTGAATCCGGTGCATTAATAACAGATGTTATAGCTGATTCCCCCGCGGATAAAGCAGGCTTGAAAACTCAGGATGTAATTATTAAAGTAAACGATTTAGCAATAAAAACCTTTGAAGAACTGGTAGCAGTGATTCACAGTTATCCACCAGAAACTACCGTGGAGTTAACGGTAAATAGATTTGGAGAAAAGATATCTGTAGAAGTGAAATTAGGTCATCAGAACAATGAAGAAGGAAAACTTGATGAAGAAAGATACGAAGATAACAGAATGGGAATGGTTGTTGGTAAAATTCTTCCAGAAGACAGAGAACGTCTATCTATTTCAGGTGAAATCAGTGGAGTTATAGTAAGAGAAATCCTTTCAAATAATTATGCTTCTAAGCTTGGCCTTCAAAAGGATGATATCATAGTCAAAATAAGTGTTAACGGACAACAATATCAAATAAACAAGCTACAGGATTATAAAGAACTTATTGTGAATGTAGAACAGGGAGATTACGTAGCAGTATTTATATACAGGCAGGGCGTAAGATACATCGCAAGTTTTAGATATCAGTAATGACTGTTTTTCAGTCTAAAGCGCTGCCATAATGGCAGCGCTATTTCAATGATATATCACATAAGGTTTCTTTGTTAATGGATTTTCAATAATAAGTGATTTAGCATCGTAAACCGTTCTAATGAGATCCTCTGTAACAATCTCTTCAGGTTTGCCTTTAGCAATAATTTTACCTTCTTTAACGAAAATCAATTTGTGTGAAAAAGAAATGGCTTCGTTAACATCATGAGCAACCATTATTGTTGTTAAATTCGCCTTCTTGATTTTTTCCATAATAATACGGGTGATCTTTTGAGTATGGCCCGGGTCGAGGTGATTCGTAAGTTCGTCAAGTAACAATATTTGGCCTTTCTGTGCAAAGGTTTTTGCTATAATAACACGCTGTTTTTCTCCGCCACTCAGAGTATAAAAATATCGATCTTTTAGGTTAAGTACGTCAGCTTCATTCATTGCATAACCAATGATCTCGAAGTCCTTTTTTGTGAAACCTCCAAAAAATCCAATATATGGGTTTCTTCCAAAGGAAATAATCGTATCACATTTGAAGTTAAAGGTAGGGTTAAATTCCTGTGGAACGAATGAGATGATTTTTGCCAGTTCCTTTGGAGAAAATGAGCTGACTTCTTTATCTTTGATTTTTACTGAACCTCTGTAATCCTTAAGT
>JAYEJL010000088.1:0-2419 GCA_034660555.1 Thermotogota bacterium | reverse complement strand
AGGAGGCAATATCTTTTCTTAATAACAAAAGCATGAATTCTTTGGTGTCTTATCTGCAGTCAACTGACCTTTTGTCAAAGGATTCAGATGCTGAGAAAGATATTGTCCTTACAACTGTACATAAGGCAAAGGGAAAAGAGTTTGAAAATGTTATTTACATTCCAACAAAAACCAATAATAGAAATAATTTTCAGGACAGTGTTGTTGAGGGTATTTTGAAATCAAAAGGTGTGGATGTTGAGGAAGAGCTTGAGGAAGAGACTTTAAGGATTAATTTTGTTGCTTTTACAAGGGCAGAGAAAAATCTGATAATATTAAGTGATAAGATAAAGGATTATCTTAATGATTGTGCAGAACTTAAGAATATTGATGTTGATGAAACAAAATGCCTTGATATGAATGAGAGCAAGAAAAGGGCTTTTGATCTTTTTGTTAATAAAAGATTTGATGAAGCAAAAGAATTGTTGGAGTCTAGGCGTAATTGGATAAAAAAGTTTGTTGATGATTATTTTAAAAGCTTGGAGCACATTTCTTTTAGCTCGCTTCCTGAGAAAGCATATGGTTATTTTGTTGATAAGATTCTTGGGATTAGAAGAGTTAGTTTTGCTACTAACCTTGGCTCTGAGGTTCATGAAGCTGCAAAACAGATATTATTGGGTGAGGAGTATTCTGTAAGTGAACCGGCTAAGCCTTTTGTTGAGAATGTTAAGAAGCTTATTGAAGGGATTGATTATGATGATGTTAAGCCTGAGTTAAGGCTTGAACCCCAATTAACTTCTCTTGGCTTTGAATCTCCTTTAAAGTTTAAGTCTTTTATAGATGCTGTTTTCAGGAAAGGTGATGAATATTTGATAGTTGACTGGAAAACTGACAAGAAAAATAATTATGCTTCCAAGCACAGACAGCAGCTGGAAGCTTACAGAAGAGTTTTCTCGGCTAAAGAGAATGTTCCTATTGATAAGATAAAGGTTGCAATTGGTTATGTTGGTTTAAGAAGCACTATTAATATGGGCAAGGTTGAGTGTGAGCTTGATATTCGCCAACCAGCCACAAGCGCGTTTAACACCTTTTCCAAAAGAGTTGATTTGTTGTTATCCTGGATCAAGAGGCCTGAAGGGTTCTTTGAGGCCCTGTTAGAAGAAGAAGTTGATGATCTATTATGGAAGAGCGTTGTTGAGGAATATAAAAAAGAATAATTATTTTCTTTTCTCTAAATCTTTAATTATGTATTTCCAAAGAGTCTGGCTTAGCTCTTTTGTTGGTTTCCGTTAATCTTCCGATAAAAAGTCCAAAAGAGTAATAAAGAATGATTAAGATTATTAAGCTAAAAAATGAACAAAAAAGAATTAATTCAAAAACTTGAAGAATTGGAATGGGAGGATTTTGAAGTAAAAGAGGCTAAGTTTAATGTTCCAAAGAATTGCTGGAATACAGTTAGCGCTTTTTCTAATACTAACGGGGGTTTTACAATAAGGAACCAGGGGTGGAGAGCAGTATTGACTATTATAAAATTATCTTTAGTTTTAAGAATGGCGGATTAAGTGAGGGATTAAAAACCTTATTTTTATTTATAAAAAATAATCCAAATGTTAAAGCCAAGATTGCATCAGAAAAATTGAAAAGACCAATTAAAACAATTGAAAGGCAGATAAAAGAATTAAAGGATTTAAGTCTTATTGAGAGAAAGGGAAGCAGAAAAACAGGTGGTTATTGGATAAAGAAACAATAATACTGAGGTTGTTTTACTCACAAAAACCTCAAGTCATTTCCCCTATTTCCTTAAGAATGCTTTGTATGTATTTTTTTGGGGTTTGGGCTAGTTTGGCTCTTTCATCTCTTTTGTTCATGTGCTGCTAATTTTAATTTTATTGCCGTGATTCTTGCGGATTAATATGCGAAACAGTTATTAAGAAATCTTTATTTAAAGATATTTGAAAAACCGAAAGGTATATAAACTTAAGTTAATATATCTTAACTATGATAAATATATATAAACTAAAGTTAACAAATCTTCAGCAAGAGATTTTAAGGCTTTTATTCATAAAAACAGGAATGTGTTTGAACCAGAGAAGGATTGCCACAACGCTCAAAGTTTCGCAGCCAGCAGTAATGAAATCTTTGCCTAAATTAGAAAAAGAAGAATTAGTGATGTTAACTCCCCGGAAGGGAACTTATGTTAAAAAACTTTCTCTGAAAGAAATTAAAGAAATTTACGATCTTCGCAGGCTTTTAGAAGGATTTGCGGCTGAGAAAGCTGCCCAATTCATTAATAAGGATCAATTAAAAAAGATGAGGCAGTTTTGCGAAAATCATAGGAATGCTGCTAAAGAAGGTGATCTTCTGTCCTGTTTAATTTATAATATGCAGTTTCATAGAGTTTTGGTAGAGGCAAGTAGAAACAATAGACTCTTAAAAGTAA
>JAYEJL010000087.1:0-12578 GCA_034660555.1 Thermotogota bacterium | reverse complement strand
TTCGATGGACCAAGCGAGCTGCAAGGTGAGCGTTGGACGATGGACGTTGTTTTTACTCTCGGGTTCTCGGTTTCTCGGACTCTCGTCTCCTTGGTCCTTCTCGGTTCTTGTTTTTCATTTTCTGAGCTTCCGAACAACCTACAACGAACTATCGTACAACGTGTTTCGTCTATTTTGAGGATTCCACCCTTGAGGGTGGCCAGCTGTGCTTAGCTGGGGGTGTGATTTTTGATCTTTAACTGCGAAGCTCATACCCGAATCGTTAGATTCGCATATCAGCATTTAGCACTTGAACTTCCGAACAACCTACAACGGACAACCGACAACGTTATTTGCATTGTTGAATTGTCGATGGACGAAGCTTGTAATAACAAGCGTTGGACCGTGGACCAAGTGGAACGTTGGACGTCATTTTTTCTTAGATATCTTTCTCCTCAAAGAAACCCCCAACTTCTCTTCAACTTTCTCAAGCAAAGTATCACCAAAGAAAGGTTTTCCTGAAAACGTATTGCTTCTCATCTTGGAAAGAAAATCCTCATCATCTGGATAACCTAAATAATCTTTCCAACCTTCAGGACTCCAGTTGACATCTAAATCATTAAGAGAATACAAAGGAAGTGTACAGGAGTAAAATGAAGGTTCTTTCTCATTATTTTTCTTTCTTGGTCCATCACCTGTTTTTTCATCAATAGAAGCTAATACATGAGCTCTGGCACTGGGCCATTTATAATCCTAGGGAAACTCAACCATCTTTGCTCGAACAGGATTCCTCTCCACATATCTCAAGGCTTCAACTGCATGATTGTAATGTAAAGGGCAGGAATAAAACCTGCTCTGCCATAAATGACCTGATTTCCTGTTTTTCCTGTGATAATAATTGGAATAACACATATTGGTATATTTAAAGGTAAAAGCAAGAGAATCCTCCTTCTCAGGAACAGCAATAAAGTGAACATGATTGGTCATAAGACAATAAGCATATATCTTCAACTTGTACTTCCTTGAATATTTCTTTAGAAACTCGATATATTTTTCCCTATCTTCATCCTCTGAAAAAATGTTTTGTCTGTAATTGCCACGTTGAGTAATGTGATGAGCTATCCCCTTAAAAACAATCCTCGCATTCCTCGGCACAGTTCCACCTCATTTGATTTGTCTATCTCAAATTATACTGTATACAAGCGCTATTAAAAAATCTTTCCTTGAAAAGAGTTGCTTTAAGTGGCTAGGGGTAGTCTCCACTTGAGGGGAGTACCGCAAAGCGGGGAGGGGTGTCTCCGACGTAGTCGCATATCCATGCCTTCTCCTGGCATGCATATCCTGCTGTTCCTCAAGCAGCATATCCGATTGCTTATCAAATCGCAAATCAACCTTTCTGTTATTTTACTTCATTCCAAATAGCCCCAAATACTCATAAACAGCCGGATAGAATGTTGGTAAAGAATGGAGTCTGTCCCAGAAGTCGTGCTTTTAAATGTTTTTTTACAAATTCTCTTGCAAAATAATATGCATCAGTTTCAGTTGGTTTACTATTATCTCCACCCATAGTGGCAAGTGAAATAATTATTATTATCGCAAGAAAGACAAGAAAAGACACAGCACAACCAGTTGCTTTACTCATCTTTCCACCTCACATATCAATGAATTTTCTTTTCTTCAAATCTGACCTTTTCTAAGTCTTCATAATAATGTTTTATTGCATTTTGCATTAGCTCATCCCTATTCCTTTTAGGCCATGTTTTTAACCCTTCTTCTGAAAAGTATAAAAACATGTTATCGACTATTGCAAAAACACTTTGACAAGCTTGGTCGTAATCTTCCCATTCTATTGGAGGGAATGGAATATTTCCAGATTTAAAATAAAGCTCAGTAACTTTGCCTTCTGATTCCTGCATTTTTGAGATAAAAGTGCTTTCTGATATACTTCCTTGTTTGTACTGTTCAAAGTAATCAATTGCCATCCTGCCGTAATTAAGCATCTTATCTAGAATAGGTTCAAGGGTCTCTAGATATTTTTCTTTTGTACTGAAATATTTTTCATAATTTTCTTTTTGTATTTCATAATTATCATTCCAAAAAATTTTTATTTCTCCAATTTCATCATTATAGTTTAGTTCTGATGGCCGCATGTTTTTGGATAAATTTGGATCTATCCAGTTGATTTGACAAACCCAGTTCGCAATTTGAATATCCTCTACTTCATATGCCAGAGATAGCCATACAACATGTGCAGGAGATTCTCACCATTGGTTTTTTACACTTTCATTTCGGTAATAGTTAGATGCTTTAATTTTTTCAGTTGCATCTTGTATGATAGTTTTAATTACTTCTTTTGTGTAATGCTTATCTAGAAGAATAATTGCAGAATAACGTTTTGCTCCAGCATGACTTTCATCTTCTTGACTGTATACTGTGTATCGTAATGATTCTTTGTTACTAAAGGCATCATTATTTTTGTCCAAACCATTTAATCCAGCTATGAGAATAAGAATACCAATAATCATAAAAGACAAAATTATGAATATTGTTTATTTTTTCACGCCTTCACCACTTTATAAACCAATAAAGTTAATATATTTCTCTAATTGAGGAGATAGAGTGAAATATATTTTATCAGAGGGTGTTTTAATTTCTAATGTTAATGTTCTACCATCAATAATTTCTGATAATCCTTCTACTTTTGCAAAACCAAAAAGCTGAGAATCAACTGTTGCAGAACAACCATAATCACCATAATAAGCCCATTTATCTAACCAAAAATGAGTTATAAAAAAGCTAGTTATAGGCAAACCGTTAATATACATATTATTTGGTAAAAAAGGAATACTACATTTTCCAGTGTATATAGTCAATAGTTTATTGACCCCCCAGGGTCATAAGTAATTAACCCCTTACCTCTCCTGGGTATTGTTTTTTGTTCTTCTATAAATGTTTTCTGTCATGTTTATTGTTAAGGCATTGTGTGTAATTCTGTCCAATAAAACTATGGTTAAAGCTTTGTCTTTTTATATGTTTATCCAGTCTGAGAATACGAGATTTAAGGCTTTTTTTCATTAATAAACCCCTCACTATATAATGATAACTATTTTCGGATATTTTCGACTGATTTTTCAATAACATCAATCTCACCTGAATTAAGATCATAAAATTCATATACAAGATAATCAATATTTTCTTCAAGCTTAGAAGTGTCTTTATCTTTTTCCTTCTCTGAGATGATTTCATCAACTAGGTTAGTAATTTTTTTTGCTATTGAGTTATTTGTGGACGGACTTGGTAGAGGAATATTTTCAAAGAAAATCTTACTTAGTTCTCTGGTTCCTCCTTGTAATTCAGGACAATTTTCTATTATCCATTTAGAAACTATCTTAGAATTAAAAAATCCTGTTAAGAATCTAAGATTTTCATTATTGGTTATAATAAAGCATTTCTGGTTGGTATAAAATTTCTTTCTATCAAGATAAAAAGGTAGATATTTTGACATGTTAGGGTAGACTATTTTCTCTTTTTCAAATTCTTTGTGATATCCAATTTGATCTTGTGTTTCAAACCATTTATTTCCGGTTTTCTTTCGTGACTTCGTACAGTTTGATAAAGTCTTTCCTTCTTGAGCTAATCTCTCTTTACCAAAACTAAGTAAATGTTTTTTTATAGCTGGATAATCTTCAATGTTAATTTTTAAAGCTGGAAAAGTTGCTATCAACCATAATTTTTTCCACTTTGCTTGATATCTCTTGATATCCTTACCACGTAAAATTGGTTTAATTAGTTTCTCACTATTTGGGTCTTCTTTGCATAGACGTTCTTTAGTTTCCGTATCAATAATGAATGCTGGATTATAACCAGTTAATACACCTCTAAATATATTGATATCCCAGTCTTTTAAAGGTTTACCTATACTCTCTATTTTTTTCTTGATTTTCATTTCTTTATTAGATAGAATTACCCAATTTTCTTGAGTTAGTTCAGAAATATTGATAGATTTTTCTTTTACGTAATCACTCAATGATTTTATATTGAAGTCATCTTTGATAGCAACTGCTTTCATACTATGGTTTTTATTTTTCTGTTTTTGCAAAATAACAACACATGTGTCAACTGTTGCTGATTCAAATACTTTGTAACCAGATAAATCTACTAATTTCAAAGGCTTAGTTTCATTTATAAAGAATTCTCTTAATTTTTTCCCATACGCAGCTCTCATCCACTTGTTTGAGCTGATAAACGTTAAAATTCCATTTTCTTTTAGGAGTTGTGTCCCTCTTTCATAAAAAAGGCAATATATATCACCAGTTCTTGCAAAGGTTAAGTATTTATGATCATTATATTTATCAGCTAATCCCCCATGATTTTTCTGCAACTGAATATAAGGTGGATTTCCAATCACTATATCAAAACTTTTTACATTAAACATCCATTTTGGATTATACCAGCTACTTGGTTTATAGCTGAATGGATTCCAAGAAATAATTTTGCTAATGTAATCATTCGCAAGTCCCCATTGATCAGCACTAGTAAAGATTTGTTTTTGTGTCTCTAAAAATTCCTTTTGAATTCTTTCTTTCTGCTTTCCTGATGAAGTAAAATATTCTTCTCTTAATTGTTCTAATTTATCTATTTTATTCAAATTATATCCAAGTGAAGTTTTAGTACTTGATTCTCTATTATAATCAATCAAAGTATCTGCGCATACAAATTTAAAATCGAGGTTTGGCAAGGGTTTTAAGCCTCTGTTTTCTTTTTTATTTTCTAATCTTGAATCAACGACCAGTGAAAGAAATACCCTTAATTTAGCCATATCAATAGCCATTTCCTGATTATCTACTCCATAAATGACCTTTTGAATAAGACTTAGTTTTCTAATATATTCTTTGTTTTCGTTTTCAAGGCTTTGGGTTACTTCATGCTTTAATATAGGATCGCTGATATTTAGTTGCTTTTCTAACCAAAGAGTATTTTTTGGATCAACTTTATCTAATATCATTAAGAGTTTATTCAAAATTCCCATAGGGAAAGCACCAGAACCACATGCAGGGTCAATTACTTTCATTGAATCAATAGTATCAATTAAGTTCTTTTTTTCTTCAAGTCTTAATTCAGGATCTGTTTCAAGAGTTAATAGTTGCTCGATTTTTTTAGTATCAATGCCTGTTTCTGAACTCAAGTATTCCTTAAGACTCTCTTTAACCATGAAATCAACTATTTCTCTTGGAGTATAGTAGCTTCCTGTCATTTTTCTTGCTGTTTTTTGTGATTCAGGATTTATCTCAGCAAGAAGATTCTCAAGGATTCTTCCTAACATTTCTGGATCTACTGAAAGTTCAATATCGTAATCAGTTGCTTCATCAATTGTGAAGTTAAAAAGTTCAAGTATTTCAAACAAATCAACAAACCATTTATCTGGTATATTAAGTGTATTTAAATAATTAGATATTCCATCTTTTGAATCGTAGAAATCATATCTATTTGGCTCGAATAGTCCACCATTAAGGAATGGAACTGACCTAAACAATGAGTGCAAGTCATCATGAATATAATTGAAAAACTCGTAACTTCTTTCATCCATGGGAGTATTTAATGTTTCGAAGAATAATGGTTCTAAAACATTATGATAATATCCGAAAGAAAGCTCTTTTTGAGCTGTTTTTTTATTAAGCAAATCATTTGGTATTAGCGGTGTATTATCGTATGATACTTTCTTTTTTAAGAACCAGCAAAAAACTATTCTTCCAATTAAACGGACTCCAAATTCTTGCATGGTTTTATGTGAAGGATTTCCTGGCATTTTTAAAGCTGGCTCAAAATCTGTTTGTTTACCATTATATACTCTTGTTCCACCAACTAGTTCTGTAAACTTTATTGCGATATTTTTGTAGAATTCTTTGTTTACCACTTCAACTGAAAATCTATTTTCAAGATCTTCAAGGCTTTTAACTCTTCCTTTTTTTCTTAAAAACTGCTCAGGAGTATGAATCTTCGCTTGAGGACCTAGAAAGAATGAGTAACGTCGTGGATTTGAGAATTCTTTGACAACTTTGCCTTCTTTTTCTTTTAGATCCACTGAGATAAAAGAGAACCTGTAATTATCAGAATTTCTTGATTTGAAGACTGCTAAAGATTTACTGTGGTTTAGTTCTGCCATCAATCGAAATGTTTCTTTTGTTAAAGATACTCTTGGGTCATGCTCGCTTTCATGATCGATCTCATATATGTTGATATTTAGGTCTTTATCGTGTCCAATATAAGTAATTTTATTAATATAATTGGTTGTGTCAAGTACCTGCTGTAAAAATGACCTGAATCCCATGTATAAAACAATAGTTCATTGTCCCCAGGGCCATAAGTAACTAACGCCTTACCTCTCTTGGGTATTGTTTTTTTCTTCAATAACTGTTTTTCAATATATGTGATTTTTACTGAACATAATTTTATTTGGCATTGGTTTATATATTAGAATATAGATGCAATATTCTTTAAATTGTCTGTTTAATGGACAAAAGAAAAAGAGGGTTAGGATGGACGAGAAAGCGAAGGTTATTTTCAACGAGGTTTACAAAAAACAACAAGGTGAAAAGCCTAAATCGTTGTCGGAAAGGTTTTTCAGAAAAATAAGTGGAGAGTTATTATATACGGACTATTACGATTTGAATAATGGCTTGTATGTTGAAATGAGCCAGGGCGAAGATGGAAACTACAAGGATATTTTTTGCATTTTCGTTATTCAAGATAATAACGGCAAATTGTTCAGTCGCAGAAATTTACAGAAGTCCTTCAGAACAATAGAAGATGCAAAAATGTACATGAAAGAATTAGAAAGGAAATAACTTTAAAGGTCCTTCAATTTATTGCCATAAATATTGCTGAAATGCTTAAACTATGGTTCATCAAAAGTAAATAATCCTAATAGTAGCATAATACATGAAATATTTAAAAAAACCGCCCTTTTATAGAGCGGTTTTTTTACTAAAGATAATTAGATTAATGTAACACTATTTTGCAAGGAAGAATATCAAAAGGGCTGCTGTAATCCCCGCAAGTGTCAGACCAGCAATTTGCATGTATGATATACGTTTTACTTCGTTTATTCTCCCTGCTTTGTCAGAATAATAATCGTGCATGACAGGAAGGTCATCTTCACCTTTTTCCTGGGCCATTGCATACTTAACCACTGTTTCCCAGACCTTTAGATCCATTCCATTTTTGCTTACCACGTATTCATCTCTATTTGATAGATCAATCGGTTCTCCGTCTGCGTGTTTTGGTACAATTTCAAGACTTGGCAATATATCACCAATCATGGGAAGGAATGAAAGGATATATGAGTCCGTGACGACGTGATATAGTTCATCATCGCCTTTTTTGAGCGCTTTATAACCTTCATCACCTGTTGCAGGTTGAATGCCCTCGCCTGTATAGATTTCACCTTTTGTTACTGCTCTGGTAGATGGAAGAGGTTGATCCATTATTGGTATGGTAAATAAAATTGCGTTTTTTGGATTGTAGTTGTATCGTAATCCAGAGAATTGAATGAAGTAGGTGTTTCCCATCAATTCTTTTAAAAGAACATCCACTTCAAGTAATCTGGCCAACTCGTCGCCTGTGAGGTAAACAGAAACAATAGAATACCCTGCATAACCATCATCACCATAACCAAGTCCTATGACTTCGACTATTTCATAGAAAGGAATTAATCCCTTTGTGACTGGCATGGTTCCAGGTGTAATTGTACCTCTTATGCTTCCGTTGGCCATGATTGCCACATCAACTCGTTCTCCTGTTACCTCCTCTGTAATCATTCGCATACCGTCTGTGATGAAATTGCCAACGGGTGATTCCTGTAAAGCAAGGTCTTTAATAGGAAAACCTGACTTTATTATTGGTTTCATAACATCATCAACAAGTCCACCTGTCATTTCTTTTACCAGCTGATTCAATTTATCTGTGTATTCTTCTATCATCATGGAAATTTCAGGATCTGGCTGTATTGTTCCATCAATAGGAATCAAAAAAAGCTCATTTTCATCGTTATCAGGCTTTACTTCACCTGTATCTGGATTATAAGCTAATTCAATACGTCCGAGATATCTGGTGAGTGCTCCAGCCTGAATAATGATTGTTTCTCCTTCAATGACTGGCTGGAAAAGAGCTGTGTGGCAATGACCTCCAACAATTACATCTATTCCTTCGACATTTTTTGCTAATTCTACATCTTCTTTTACTCCTGAATGGCTTAAAAGCACTATTACATCCACGCTCTGAGAATTAAGTTTTTCTACCATTTTCTTAGCGGTTTCTACTCTATCAAGAAAAACAAATTCACCTGTATCGTATGTTACCAATTCAGCATCGATACCGAGTAAACCAAATACGCCAACTTTTATACCATTTCCCAATTCGAAAATATTGGTTTCGTGTATTATCTCTTTCTCAGCCAAAGGATGATCTTCCGGCGGTTTTGTATTTGAGGCAATTACTATAGTTTTTTCATTTGCTTTTGGATAACCTGCAGTCATAAAATATTCAGCAAGCACTTCTGTTCCATAGTCATATTCATGATTACCAATAGTTACAGCATCATATCCCATTTCCTGTAAAAGAGTTAGTTCTGCAGCATACCCAGCTGGTGCAAGCCAGCCAAAAGCACTGCCCCCAAGAAAATCTCCCGCATTGAATACAAGAACGGGTTCGTTCTCATTGATTTTTTCTGAACGAATTTCATCTATGACAGTTGCTACACGAGCAAAACCGCCAACCGTTGGATCGTCGCCAACACTAGATAAGTGATCTATTGCTGGAGAATGTGGTATCAAGGAAGAATGCTCATCGTTTGTGTGAAGTATTGTAAAATGAAGCCAATCTCCCTCACTATTAGCAAGAACTGTCGTTCCTGCTACCAAAACCAGCATTGAAATTAATATGAAACTTAACACTCTTTTCAACATTTTTATCCCTCCTTATCATGCTCTTATTTTCTCATATGGAAGGGAAAGAAACAAAACTATATATATAAAGATAAATTGTTTTGTTCAGTTATATTTACCAGGTTTCTGTTTAAATATTGTAATTCTTTAACCTGTGAATAATCTGCCTATCTGGAAAATTAATGTGGCAAGTAACCAGGCAACTCCCGTTGAGTACAATATTGAAAAACCTGTCCATTTCCAGGATTTTGTTTCTGCCCTGATCGCTCCAATAGCCGCTACACATGGTATGTATAGCGCGGTAAAAACCATAAACGCATATGCATTGAGTGAAGTCCATCCAAGTTCGGTTGCTATTGTGCCACCCAATATTTCTCCTTCAGCAGCAAATAGTGTGCCCATTGTACCGACAACAACTTCTTTTGCTATCAAACCAAAAATAAGGCTTACGCTAGCCTGCCATTGTCCAAAGCCACTAAAAGAAAATATCGGTGCAATGAAACTACCGATTCTGCCAATAAGACTTTCAGCACTCGCATATTCTACTCCCCAAGGTAAACTGCTAAGAAGCCATACCAGAATAACTGCTCCAAAAATAATTGTTCCTGCTTTCCTTAAAAACAGCCTGCCACGTTCCCACATGTGTGTCAATATGCCAATAATCGTGGGCAAACGATAAGGAGGTAACTCCATAACAAAATGTGCACTTGGCCCTTTTAGAATGGTTTTACGAAGTATTAGGGCTGTGATTATAGCTATAATTATCCCAATAATATACATGGAGAAAATAACGAGACCCTGATACTTTGCGAAAAATGCACCTGCAAAGAGAACATAAATTGGAAGTCTGGCTCCGCAGGACATAAATGGATTGATTAAAATTGTAGTTAACCGATCTTCACGGTTCTCTATGGTTCTGCAAGCCATAATACCGGGTACGTTACAACCAAAACCCAAAATCAATGGAATAAAAGAACGACCGTGTAAACCTATTTTGTGCATTACTCTATCCATAACAAAAGCTGCTCTGGCCATATAACCTGAATCTTCCAGAATTGAAACCGCAATAAATAGCAAGAATATTGGAGGGATGAATACAAGAACAGCACCGATTCCCTCAATCACACCATCAGCCAGAAAGGAACCGAGCCAGTCGGGTGAAACATTTGATGCTTGAGAACCAAGCCATCCAAAAAGGCTTTCGATCCAGCTCATAAATGGTTCCGACAGGCTAAACACGAGTTGAAACACACCGTATATAATTACTAAGAACAGTGGGATACCTAACCAGCGATTCACAACAATTCTGTCAATTTTATCGGAGAATGTAGGTTGCTCGTATTCTGGCTTTTTTATTACATCATTAAGCAATCCGTGAATAAAACCATATCTGGCATCAGCAATAGCTGTTTCCGAATCTTCTCCCAAAACCGTTCTAAGATGATTAACGCTCCTGTCCTTTGCTTTTAGTATCTCTTCAGTATTCATTATTTATCTCTCCTAACTTCTTCAAAACTTCATTATCTTCTTCAAGAAGTTTTATTGCCAGCCATCTGGGTGGATAACGTTTTGAAAGTTCTTTGTCACGAGAAATAAGATTTTCCAGTTCTTTTATGTGCTTTTCTATTTCTCTACCGTAATGAAGTTTAATTTTCTTTCGGTCATCTTTTCTCTTAAATTCTTTTACAATTTCTTCAAGTAACTTTTTTGTTCCATGATTGCGGGTAGCTACCATTGGAACAACCGTTGATCCCATTTCATCTGAAAGCCGCTCAATGTCTATATCATATTGCCTGGATTTAGCAATATCCAGCATATTTAAGGCGATTATCAATGGTGCCTGCATTTCAAGAATTTGTACAGTAAGATAAAGGTTGCGCTCTAAATTTGAAGCGTCAACTATGTTTACGACCACGTCTGGTTTATCTTCAACAATAAAATTTCGTGCGACAATTTCATCAGGTGAATATGCTGTGAGACTGTAAACACCCGGTAGATCAATCACCCTGATATTGTAACCTTCGTAGTTGCATCTCCCTTCTTTTTTCTCAACAGTCACACCGGGCCAGTTACCAACATGCTGTCGTGACCCTGTTAAATTGTTAAATAATGTGGTCTTACCTGAGTTTGGATTACCGGCAAGCGCTACTATTATTTCTTCACTCATTTACTTCTTTCCCCCTTTAAATAAGCTTCCAAATATTGTACTATCGCACATTTTACAGTTACCTCACATGCTCTTTGAAGTTACCATTACTCTTTGAGCAATACCTCTACCTAAAGCTACTCTTGAGCCTCTAAGTTCAATAACAACCGGTCCGGGCATCTGACTATTAATAACTCTTATATGCACACCGGAGGTGAGTCCCATATCTGTTAGTCTTTTATGGATACCCCAGCCTCCCCGTAAGCCGACAACTTTTAACGTTTCGCCCGGTCTCGCCATTGCCAGTGGCATGGTGTGTTCATTCATGATGATATCTCCACCTGAATACTTGACGCTTCATCTTTACGAAGTGAAAGGTAATACCCTTTAACTCTAATTTCTATTGGATCACCCAGCGGTGCTTTTCTTTGAACAGTTACCTCGCTTCCTGAAACAAGTCCCATGTCAAGTAATCTCTTATGAATATTGCCTTTTCCACCGATTTTGATTATTTTTCCTTTTTCACCGTTTTTAAGTTCACTAAGCATTTTTACAGCCATGGATTACCTCCTTAATTTTTTTATTAAAAATAACCTTTTACAAACAGTAAAAATTAACATTGGTTACGGATAACCTGAACAGCACTTTATGGATATTGTTCGTTGTTTATGATTTTTCCTTTTCATACAATTTGTTAAGAACGTTAGTTTTGTCTAACATTAAAACAAAAAAAATAAGTTTTATTCTTTTCTACTACACTTTTTCAAAAGTTTCTTATTACGTTTTCCATGTTTAAAATAATAATCTAAACCTTTTAACCATTCTGCGTTTCCTCGTGGACAATTAAGAACAAAGTCGAGAAATTTCGTTAACTTTTCAAGACTTGTTTTACTTATTACATGCTCCATCCTACAAGCATCGGTATCAGCATGTCCCTGATCTACTTTTAGTATTTCTGTTAAAAAGCGCCTTAGTGTACGATGCCTTTTATAAACTTCATGGCCAATTCTTTTTCCTTCTTCAGTAAATGATACATCGCCATACTTTTCGTGTTTAACAAGATTAGCTTCAGATAATTTCTTCAGAGCAGAAGTAACGCTCGGTTTTTTAACATCTAACATATTACTGATATCGGTTACCTTTACTGGTTTTCCTTTATTTGTGAGAACAACTATTGCTTCGAGATAATCTTCCATACTTTCTGTTAATTTGTCAGAAACGCTCTGCATATTTTATACTCCTTAAAATGTTAGTCATAGCTAACTATTATAATATCATTTTTTGCTTTGTTTTTCAAATAAAATAAATGTGCCAGAAGATTACTGAAGTAAATTGAGTATAAACTCTTAATTTCATAATAAGAAGGACATAACTCTAGTTATTTGCAGAGTTTTATCGCAGCATTCAAAAGATGCTGGGAAATTTCAAACTACAAAATATTTTTCGTGTTGTTTTATTCTCTATTTATCACAAGAGTGTCAGTTAATGCAAGAAGGGAAAGAGGAGGTTGC
>JAYEJL010000086.1:0-2450 GCA_034660555.1 Thermotogota bacterium | reverse complement strand
GCTTAGATGAAGTTTATATCCCTTACTATAATCCCAATGCGAACAAATTTAGCCATTTCTATCCAGATTTTATTTTCTGGTTAAAGAAAGGCAATAATTACTTTATTGTTTTTGTTGATCCAAAAGGCATAGAATACATAAGCGGGTGGGCATATAAAATTGATAATGGTTATAAGCAATTATTTGAAGAAAACGGAAGTGAAAGGGTTTTTAATTACAATGGATTTAAAGTCAGAATAAAATTGCTCCTAAGATCAGAAGATGTTTCAAAAGCTCCTGCTGAGTATAGACAATATTGGTTTGATAATATTGAAAAGCTACTGGAAGGGATAAAATGATTAACAAAAGACTTAATGGCGTCGAGCAATCTGTGGGTGCTTTGTAACCTTGCCCTTCGGGTCATAAATCAGCGGGTAAAAGGCTTCGCTGCTACGTACCTTCGCCTAAATTGCCTTCGGCAACTTCTTTTACATCGAGAACGTTATATGAAATGGTGGTCAAATAAAAATGAAGAGAGGTAATAAAAATGTCAAATCTAAATCGTGAAATAGAATCCGAAGTTATGAAGGTTAATACATTTGTAGAAGAAAAATTAGCCAAGGATAAATTACTAATTCCTACTTTCCAGCGAGAATTCGTTTGGGAGCCTGAGAATATACGAAAATTGTGGGACAGTATCTTCAAGTTCTATCCGATTGGTAGTATTCTATACTGGGTGACAGATAGTTATTTACATACCCATCGTAAACTCGGTGGTTTTGAATTTCCTTATGACGAAGATACTGTACGAAAGTTTAAGGAATGGGCATATATTCTTGACGGACAACAGCGGGCAACATCTTTACTTGTGTCTATATTGGGTGGAAAGGGTAGAGTTAAGGAAGAAGAGGATTTTGACTATACTCTGTATTTTGACGCAACGAATGCTACTTTTTTCTTTGCAAATGAATTAGAAAAGCGTAAATCTACGGTTAATCCTGCATTTCTCATTAGACTTAAAGATGTACCGAAATGGACGTTTAGTTTTTATAAAGAAATATCAACTCAAGACGGATTTAATAAAGACATCGAACATAATTTGGAGCAACTCCAACGAATATTTACAGATTATAAATTGGTTTTTGTTCGTATCCAAGGGGTTGATGTTGAGGAAGTTTGTGAGATTTTCGAGCGAGTTAATCAGGAAGGAAAAAAACTAGACCCCGTTGATATTATTGTTGCCAGAACCTATCGCAATGAAGATTTGGAAAAAGGAATAAAAATGTTCTATTTACGCGATAATCTCCAGAAACTAAAAGAAGTGTTATTGTCTCAGGGAAACAGGTTTCAAAATTTGGAGGATTTAAGCATCATTCAGATGATTTCAATTTGTCTTCGTAAAGAGGAAACAAGAACTCGAAAATCATTTGGCATTACACCGAAAGCTCTTGATAATTTAAAGACAGTAGATTTAGAAGATAACTGGGATACTTGTCAAAAAACAATATTTGAGACGATTAAGTTTTTATCCGACTTAAAAATTCATGGTCCAGATATGTTACCATATGGTTACTTGTTATTTCCTCTATGTTATTATTTTCATAGAAATACCTCGCCTAACCGACAGATTGCTAAACAGTGGTTTTGGAGAACGGCATTTGGTCTTGAGGATTTCCGACGAGCTGATGAAGTCTATAACTATTGCACTGAATTTTTTGACAAAATCGGACAAGGAGAAGAACCAACTATTCCACAACTTGCACTTTCAAAAACAAGATTTGTGCAAGCAAGTTATTATTACAGGAGTGCATTAACCCGTGCAGTGCTTGCATATTTAGCTAAGCAAAATCCCCTTGATTTTTCAGATCCTGATGCAGAAGTTCTTGATACTGTTTATCTCTTGCTGTCACAGGCACCAAATTTGCATCATATTTATCCACGGAATTTCCTCCAAAATGTAAAAGGATTACCAGAAGATTCCCCGATAGATAGTTTGATGAATATCTGTTATTTACGAGCGAGAACTAATATAAAAATAGGGGACAAAAATCCTTTACACTATTTTCAAGAATTTGAAAGTGTAAACAGTTTTGATAACATACTTAAATCACACTTAATCCCCAAAGAGTTTATTGAGAGAGACGAATTCAAGCCAGAAGATTATAGGGGTTTTCTATATGCTAGAGCAGAATTGTTCTGTAAAAAACTCAGAGATGAATTGCCTGATGTTGAGGTAAACATTGTTGATTAATAAGAAAAGACCACCACTTCATATAACACGGTGTTTGTGGTTCGCTACGCTTCGCCCAAATTTGCCTTCGGCAAACTTCATATACCCACAAACCGTTAGGCGAAACGCCGGCAAAAAAAGGAGCAGATTTATGAAAAAACATTTAATAATATTTCTCGTTCTGGTGATTTCAATCTCTGGGATTTCTCAAACCTTTGCACAGGATAAACAGGATAAACAA
>JAYEJL010000085.1:0-49820 GCA_034660555.1 Thermotogota bacterium | reverse complement strand
TAAAATTTTCAGGAAGTGTTATTTCAATACGTCTCATTTCATCGGATTCAGCGCTTTCCTTAATCTGTGATTTGAACTGATTTAAGTAATCTATTACTTTATTAACATCGTTTTCTTTTCCAGAAATGATAAGTTTGTTTAACTGTGGAATTGCCTCTATTACTACATCGTTCTCACATAAAAGTCTTGCTATCTGCCTACCAAAAGCTACCAAATCATCAAAACTAACAAATTCGGCAACATTCTTATCAACTGAATATTCTTCAGTTATGTACGAGCTTGTCAGGAGTTCCGATAACATCATATGTGTCTCAAGATCACCAAAGGCTAGTAATGTTGACATGTTTGGCAGATATTCAAGGAAGGCTTCAATGGGTAACCGATTTCTGATTTTATCAAGTTCGCCTGTAATTCCATCTCCTGTTTTTATGTCAACACCAACATAGGTTTTCCAGAAAGCATTAACAACATCTGTTACTTCTTCAGGTGTTCCCATATAGAAAGTACCATCAGTTAAATAAGCGTAACCAACTTTTTTCCCAAGAGATATCAATACATTTCTCAATATATCTTCGGGATATGTAGAAGAAAAACCAATATTTACTCTTATGTTACTTATTAAAGGGGTGACCACATAAGGTAGATTGAGCAAATCCGTTCCGAAAAGATAAGAAATCACTGATTTTATGTCCATGCCATAAGCTTTGAATCTGTCTACTGAAACCTTCTTGCTGGAGCGCCAAAACTTCAGAGTGATTTGATTTTCCTCAACGGTCAATTCTGGTTCTTCCTTTGCTGGAACAAGCAGGGCAACATTGACCATGAAACGGTCGTTATCCAGCATTCTTGTCCACATTCCCTCAACAGGACCGTTGCGCAGGGGTAAGTCCATGTTTTTTCCTGTCATATTTTCTATTTCAAGAGAGTAGATTGTTTTTGAAGGGTTGGCATTGAAGGTAACACTTTCCTCCTCTACTGAGCTGGAGAAAACAAATGTTATATAGACCGATTCAGGTTCTGACCCTGGTATGATCGATTCCAGAGCACCAGCCATACTTGTACCTGCAATCAAAGTAAAAATAACAAAGAACCAGATAATAGACTGTTTAATCTTTTTCATAACAATCACCCCAATAAGTTAATATGGCCCCTTTTATCAATCTTCATCAAGCGATCTTGCAACGATAAAATCGTTGTTTCTCGTATCATTAAGTAAAACAGCGAATTCGGTTATTCCGTATACAAGATAATTACCGATACTATCTCCAACGCGGGTTATCCGTTTCTCACCATTTGTTTCAAGCATGGCATATTCTATACCCTTTACAACGAAGTAACCCTTATAGTTTAATGATGTTGCTTCCTCTCCAATATCTACCATGGACTGTACTACTTCTTCCTGGGAAGCATATAAAGGAATAAAATGATTTTTCATCTCTACCTTTACTTCCAGTATACTGGTATCTATTTGACCCGGTGGCGGTAACCCATTTCCGGATGTTAAAATCAGCATCGGTTGCAATAATACCACCAGAGATATTACTGCTGCGGTCAGTCCAATAATAATCACAATCCGGAAGGCAAGTTTGATCATATCAAAACCCTCTCATTGGATTTGCCTTGAAATGGTGTAGTTAACATTTAATTCTAACATGACTCCAGATTCTAACCGTGTTTTAGATAACACAGGAAAACCAAGATTGGACCGCAGTAATATAGAATTGATTTTTATTCCCGGATCTGTGAATAGCATATTTACTAAAGGTAGCATTTCTTCAGGTCCCGCTTTATACTTTATATCATTATACTCTCCAGGCTGTGAAGATAAATCAAGTTTTGCTGCAATTTCATCAGTTTTACTAAGTTTGACCAGTTTATCAATGGTATTATTGTAAACTTGCTTGAGCTGTTGTACTGACTTGAAAGTATTTTCCAGTTCATTAATCTCTCTCGTTAAATTTTCAACAGAGGTTAATCCAGTATAAGCGTAAAATGCCACAAAATATCCAAAAGTAGGCAAAATGACGCATAGCAATACAATTATTGCTGTTTTTGCTGAAATAGCTTTCTTATCCAGGCGGGATAATCCTTTTTTAGCTCTCTTTTTGTATTTTGGTGAAATGAGGGTTATGTTCTTGTTTTCGTTTTCAGCCATCTTACTCACCCACCTGCAAATTAACCAGCTTAAGAACATAATCGCTGAACTCCGTTCTGCTGATATTAACAACTACATTGTTAGGTACTTCCAGGGGACTCAGTTTTTCGGAAATTTTATTTTGCTCGTAAACTACATAATATAGCACTTCACCGGTGTCACCATTATATTCAAGCTTATTGAAAGTAGTTTGAAGTGCTTTTGTATCAGAAAGATAGGCTTCGACTATATTTAGAAAAAGAACATCATTTTCCTTCGAATCAATATGTGAGATAAGTTCATTAATACTTCTGTTGTATTTACCAAATTCTAAATTCAGCGATTCCCTCTCTTTTTTTACGAGTTCTAAATCTCTGGCTTGATTTCCCGTTAGTTCTAAATTCAATTCGTTAAGCAAAAAGCTTTTACTTCTTGAAAGATTATCAAGATTTCCGGCAAATATCCTGGAAATGACAAAATGCCCGGCAAAAACCATACCTAAACCTACAATAAGTAATAGAACAAAATCAAACATCTTTATTGAACGCTTCTTTGAATGCAAGCTTATGTCTTCCAAGATACTCACCTCCTCGCAATAGCATCCCCTGTGACGTAAAAGTAGGTGTTATAGGCTTATCATATCTTAAAGGGAGACTGTTCACTATTTTTTCACCCTCCAGAATCCTGTTAAGGGTTTCTTTGTAAATCGCTGTGGATAGGTTTGATTGAGATCTCACAAATACTTTGTTATAAGCATCCTCCTCTGATTGAGTCATATTGGGAGAGTTTGATAGTGTATTCGTAATGTACATTCTCAGTTGATATCCAAGGATGGATTCAAGCATATCCGAAAATTTTTCTATAAGGCTTTCTTCAACATTCTCGGTGGAATTAAAAAAGCTCAGTACTATTTCATCCGGATCTAATGAAAAATCATCTTCAATGTTTTCGATTAATTCAGAAAAACCATTGTCGATATAATTCAGCCCAACAATTTCTTTTTGCTTTACAACCATAAACATTGAAAAATCATAATCAACAAGAAATACAAAAGAAAAGCCATCAAGGATGCTTTCAGGTGTAACTTTCATTATTGGAAAGGGATTGATATCAACAATATCAGGGTCAGGAAATCCAAGATTACTCAGTTTGGTTAGTCTTTCTTTCAAAATTGTATTTCTTGCAACTGCAATGGTTGGGACAATTCCCGATTGTATAGCCTTAACACTAGTTAAAGGACTAACTATTATTTCCTCGGGAGATAGAGAAAACTGGGTAGCTATTTTAAAGTTTGCTATTCGAAGAAAACTCTTTTTATTTTTCACACTGGGCATTTCTAGCTGTTGAAAAACCGCTTTGGATGGATGAATTGAGGTAACAAATACTTCATCAGGCGGGATGGTGTTGTTTTCGAAATAAATCTCACATGCCTTTTCTAACGAATCTTCACCAATTTGCAAAGTGTGGAATACAAGTTCTATTTTGTTACCCTTTACTAGAGCCCTTGTTATTTCGGTATTTACTTTGCCTGAATAAAGCGTGGTAATGAACTGATCAAACACCCGTCTTCCCCCTAATAACGCAATTGTCCCGTAACCGGTAATATTGTCAATTTTGAATTATCTTCAAAGTAAAATGTTGTACTTCCGCTTACAACAAAAAATGCACCTGTTTCACTAAATCCAATGATCACATTGCCAGAATTGTAACCTAGAAAACCATTGAATTCCTTTCCTTCAGATGTTATAAAACATTCATCATCCCTCTGATAATATATGGTAATTCTTTTTGAACCGGTTATTGCTCTATATCTTGCTTCCTCCAAAAAACAATCGAACCTTATTTTAGAAAATATGATGTTGCATGAGCGACTGATTGCGTTCACATTAATACCGATAATTGTTAGCACAATTCCGAAAATAAAAAGCACCATCAAGATCTCAGTAAGATTCATCTAACCTTTTAACCAAGACTCTGTTCCATGGAAAAGATAGCGTTATACATCGTATATGCCAGGAATCCAATAAAACCGCCTATAAACATTATCATTATCGGTTCTACAAGAGACACGAGTTTCTTTAGAGCAGTTGATACCTGAGCATGATAAAAATCTGAAACCTTAAACATAACATCATCAAGTCTACCTGTTTCTTCACCGATGGCAATCATACTGATTACAATTGAAGGAAAGACTTTCTGTTTTTCGAGTGCAGTGTGTATTGCCTCTCCACCTTTGATTGCATCTACAGCATTTATAGTTGCTTTATATACCCTCGGGCTTTCTGAAACTTCACCAGCCAATTCCAATCCGGTTGGAAGATCAACTCCACTTGATACAAGTACAGCAAGTGTTCTTGTGAAACGGTCAAGTGCGGTCATGTCTCTCAATCTTTTTATGGGAGGTATTAATGAACCAAGCTTTTCCTTGAAAAGCCTTCCATATTTAGTCTTCATAAAAATCTTTAAACCTACAAATAAGCCTACTGCACCTATCAAAATTAACAACCAGTGGTTTTTCAATATTTCATTCATGGATAGCAAAATTCCCATCGTTCCGCTGGGTTCAAAATTACCTCCGAAGGCACTTATAAGGTTTGGAAGAATAAAGAACGAGATAACCCCAACAATACCGATGGCAAAAGCCATCATAAAAAGCGGATAAGACATAGCAGACTTTACCTGGTTTTGCAGATCTACCATTCCTTCATAGAAATCTGCAACCCTTTCCAGGGATTCATCAAGTACACCACCAGCTTCACCTGCACGTACAAGATTGATAAATAATTTATCAAAAACTCCAGTCTTTTCAAGGGCTTCACTAAAACTAAGTCCTCCTTCTATAGAGACAACAATATTGGATAGAATTCTTCTAAATCTTCCGGAAAATACCTGTTGATTTGATAAGACCTGTAACGCTTCCCTGATTCTCACGCCAGAAGATACCATCGTGGATAACTGTCTGGCAAAAATGCTTAATTCATTCTTTCCTATTGGAAAAAGTGCTGTAGTATTGGATTTCCTCTCTTTTGATATAACATTGATTGATGTTACAACATAGCCCTGACTGTTTAGCAATTGAAGGGCTTCAAGCTGAGTTCCTGCATTTATTCTACCTTTTTGCTTTTTTCCATTCTGTGATACTGCTTCATATTTGTATTCTGGCAAAGTTTCACCCTCTTCTCTCCAATAATAAAGTACTATAAGCCATTAAAACTCTTTCGTAAATGCCATTGCCAGATTTTGGTTTGATACTTATTCTTCTTTTATCAATATCAAGCTTATTAGATAAGAGTGCTACCATTTCATTTATTTGATCTCCCAAATTGACTTCTTTGATTATAACGGTACTATCTATATTAACAACTCTGAATGAACTATTTTTCAGTACATCAATGGCTTCTTTCAGTAATTCTGTACTTCTACGACCTCTGTTTTTTTCATCTGCAGGAAACATGACACCAATATTTCCTTTAGAGAGTGCACCAAGAATTGCATCAATTAAAGAGTGAATAAGTGCATCACCATCGGAATGAGCTATAGCTCGAAAATCATCAGAAACCTTTATTCCTCCAACGTAAAGACTGCCCTTTTCTTTTTCAATTCGATGTACATCCCAGCCAAAACCAATTCTATATAATTCTTCATCAAGCATCATATCAGGCGAATTGGCATTATAATATAAAGATAACCTTCAACGTCGATAGGATTTATTTGTAGAGGGCTGTTTGAATCAACAAAATTCAATTCCGTTTCATCTGCATCGATGTTCTTCATGGACTCCATAAGGAACTTAGGATTAAACGCAATGGTAAGGTCTTCACCATCTTTTTTTACCATAATTTCTTCTTTTGCCTCACCATGCTCCGGACTTTTTGCAAGTAATTTCATTCTGTCTTCCTCAATTTCAAGTTTAACAGACTCACTGCCTAATCTTGCTGTAATTGAAGTCCTCTTAACGGCAGCCATAAAATCAGCTGAGTCCACAACTACTTTTGTCTTAAATGCCTTTGGCAGAACTTTTTTATAATCCGGGAATTCTGCATCCACAACCCTTGCTATCATTTCCGTATCGTTGAAGTAAAAACCGACTCGAGAACCGTCGTATTCAATAAGCATTTTATCTGAAGACGCATTTTTCATGCTTGTTTGTAAATCCTTCATACTTTTAAGCGCCAGTAAGAAATGGTCCTCAACATCTGTTTCAATCTTCTTCTCTACCAGCGCGAGTCTAAATCCATCTGCACCAACAAGCCTTAGGTAACCGTCTTCAAGCTCCCAGTAAATTCCATTTAAATTCCTCATAAACTCATCTTTTGCAGCACAAAAGATTGATCGCTCTATCATTAATTCCAGATTGGTAACAGATGTTTCCAGTTTAATTCCACCTTCTGTAGGCGAAATCTCTGGAAATTCAGAAGCATCCATCGTTGGCAACGTAAAAAAACTCTGTCCCATTTCGACTGTCAGGTTGTTTTCTTCAATTTTGAAATCTATGACTCCTTCACGAAGGCTTCTAACTATCTCAAGTAACACCTTAGCTTCAACCACAAAAGCTTCTCCATCATTAAGCTTGTCCGGTTCTACAAACGTTTTAATAGATGTTTCAAGATCAGTTGCAACAAGCTCTATTTTCTTTTCGTCTATTGTTTTGAATAACACTCCAGATAACACTGGTTTTACAGTTTTACTTGCAACAGCGCTTGAAACTGTTTCGAGTTTGGATAGAATATCCGACTTCTTTATAGAAAACTCCATCAAAACACCCCCAAATTATGCTCTCTGTGTGTAATTTTACCGCATATACCCTTATAATTCCAATAAGGGGTGGTAACTTTGAATTATGTAAAGCTACATAAATGGAAACTTAGTTATAGCGAAGCTGTTTCACTGCAAAATGAACTGAAACAAAGACTCATTCACAAAAATGTAAGCAAAATACCCAAATTAGTTGCAGGAGTAGATGTCTCTTTTCCTTCAAAATATGTTGGTTTATGCGTAATTGTTATCTTAGATAAACAGTCTAATGTTATTGATTATGTACAGCATACTGATAAAGTAGACTTTCCTTATATACCCGGATTACTTTCCTTTAGAGAGGGACCACTATTTCTAAAAACACTAAAAAAACTTAAATCGAAACCTGACCTGTTCTTTTTTGACGGTCAGGGAATTGCTCATCCAAGAGGATTGGGCCTGGCAGCTCACATGGGTCTTTTTTTGCAAATGCCAACCATAGGCATTGCTAAAAGCAAGTTGTTTGGTACGTTTGATGAACCTGAAAGAACGAAAGGAAACTGGTCAGCATTGTTTGGTAAAGAAAACGAAATAATTGGTGCTGTACTGAGAACCAGAACAAACACCAAACCTGTTTTTGTTTCACCGGGTCATATGATAGACGTTGTTAGTTCAGTAAGAATAACCCTAGCATTCACAAAAACCTTCAAAATTCCAGAACCAACGAGAAGAGCTCATATTCTTACCCAAAAATTAAAACCTAACTTAGTCGATAGAAAACTATAGAAGAAGCTCCTTTTATTGCAGCGTCCTCAACCAGATTACTCAATTCTATTGCTGCAGTATCTTGAAAAGATAACATGGTATATTTCCGATATTCTTCCTTAATGGCATCAAGAAGAAAAGAACCGGCTCTGCTTATTCCGCCGCCAAATATAATAACTTCGGGATTAAAAATGTGAATAAAATTACCTGTTGCTATTGCCAGGGCTTTGACCATCCTTCGGAAGATCATTACAGCCAATTTATCATTATCTTTTGCAGCTTCTATAATGGTTTTCGCATTTATTCTATCCGATTTAAAAATTAGCGAATCAGGAAATCTTTTTCGTGACTCGTTAGCATAATTAATCATTGCAGTAGCAGACGCAAAGGCTTCAACACATCCATGTGAGCCGCAACCACATATGGGGCCGTCCGAATCAATAATCATATGCCCCAATTCCGAAGCGTAACCATTGTATCCAGTTATTAATTGTCCATGTGAGATCACACCGCTTCCCACACCTGTTCCAAGTGTAAGACCAATGATATGGTTCGATCCTTTGTGATTTCCAAAGGCCCATTCTCCAAGAACAAAAGAGTTCGCATCATTTTCGATATAACAGTTAATTTTTGTCCGCTCTTCAATAAGAGGAACAACACCGAAATTTCTCCAGTCAGGAAAGTTTGGAGAAAACAGCACGACACCTTTCTCTTTATCAATCTGCCCTGGTGAACCAACCCCTACCCCCAAGAGTTTCATTGAAGGGTATTTACTGTACAATTCTTCAGTCAGTTCGTTCACACATTCGCTTATTCTATTAATTACATCAACTTTCCCATTTTCAACTTTTGTTGATATTGTTTTCTTTAATAATATATCGCCATTTTCATCAACTATTCCAATTTTGGTATCTGTGCCACCCAGATCAATACCAACAGCGCATTGTAACATCTCTTAGCACTCCTTCCGATATCAATACCTGCTCTTTTCCGAATCTATAAGGTCAAGAAATTCTTCATTGTTTTTCGTAGATTTTAATTTATCAGCAATGAGTCTCAATCCTTCTTCTTCGTTTGCAGAATCTAGCATTCTTCTTAGCACCCACATCTTTCTTAGTTGCTCTTCTTTTAGAAGCAGTTCTTCTTTTCTTGTACCGGAAAGATTCAAATTAATAGCGGGGAATATCCTCTTGCTTGCAAGCTGGCGTGATAGGAGAAGTTCCATATTTCCCGTACCTTTAAATTCCTCAAAGATTACTTCGTCCATTTTGCTACCAGTTTCCACAAGCGCAGTTGATATTATTGTTAAACTTCCACCATCTTCAATATTTCTTGCTGCTCCAAAAAAATGCTTTGGCTTGTACAACGCTGATGGATCGACACCGCCGCTCAATAATTTTCCGCTTGGTGGTACATAGAGGTTGTAGGCTCTGGCCAATCTGGTTATGCTGTCAAGTAAAATAACAACATTGTAATCGAATTCGACCAGTCTTTTAGCCATTTCAAGAGTAAGTTCCGCTACCTTCAACTGCTTTTCAGGATGCATATCAAAGGGTGCTCCAATTACCTCAGCATCCGTTGAACGTCTAATATCAGTAACCTCTTCAGGTCTTTCATCAATTAGCAGGATCAATCTAATTGTATCAGGATGATTGGCAGCTATTCCATTCGCGATTTCTTTCAACAACGTGGTTTTACCAGCCTTTGGGGGAGCAACTATAAGTCCTCTCTGACCTTTACCGACGGGAGAGAAAAGATCAATTAATCTGGTACTTATAATATTCCTCGTAGTTTCCAGATAAAACCTCTCATCGGGATGAATGGGAACCAGATTTTTAAAGGCTATCCTCTCACCAGCAAAGCTCAAAGGCTTTTGGTTAATTGCTTCAATACGAAGCAATGCAAAATACTTTTCCCCTTCTTTTGGTGGTCTTACCTGTCCTGCAATCCAATCTCCAGTACTCAAACTAAATCGCCTTATCTGAGATTGGCTAACATAGATATCGTGGGAGCTTGGAAGTAGATTGTTATCCAGTGATCTTAAAAAACCATATCCCCCGTCTGTAACTTCCAATATGCCCTGATCAAAAAAGTAACCATATGATTCAGTCTGAGCTTTTAAAATATCGAAAATGAGATCTTTTTTCGCCATCTGTGTGTAATCTGTGATTTCATACTTCCTGGCCAATTCATACACTTTCTTTATTGGCATTTTTTGAAGTTGAGATATGTCGATTTCAACTTTTCTTATCTTATCCTTTGATTTATTGTTTCCTGCGATCATATCTTCCTGGTTGTTGGTATTCTTTTTATCATTCGAAGAAGATTTTTTTGAGGAATCACTGGATTTTTGTTTGCTGCCAATACTCTTTTTCCTTGTTGTTTTCTTTTTCTTTTCTTCCTTCTTTTCCTTATCTTTTTCTTCTTTTTTTGCTTTCTGTTGTGTTTTCTCGTTTTCTTTTGCTTCTAATTCGTCGTTATTATTTTTCTTTTTTCTTGGACTCAATTTATTCTGGCATCTTTCTACCAGGTTATTTGAAAGATGCACCGTCCCTCCTTCCGATATATATCGGTAGTTTTCACCACTGAACCTAACAAGTAGTGGAAGTTTGAAGTTGTAAGGATATTTCAATGAAATTAGTTGAAGCGTTTGATATTCTGGTATTAATATAGCATGAAGCCCTTATAAAAACAAAACAAATGTGCTTACCCTTTTAAATATTCTTCCCAGTCTTTCATAAATCTTTCGATTCCATTATCCGTAAGCGGATGAGAGAACAATTTTTTCAGTATGGAAAATGGCACTGTTGCTACATCTACACCCATTAACGCTGTGTCAAGAACATGCATTGGATGCCTTATACTTGCAGCAATGATTCTTGAGTTGAGACCATAATTTTCAAATATTTTCTTGGTTTCTGCCAATCGTTCCATTCCATCCGATGAAATATCATCGAGCCTTCCAATAAAGAGACTGACATATGCTGCGCCTGCTTTTGCTGCCAGTAATGCCTGCATGGCGTCAAAAACAAGCGTTACATTTGTCTTTATGTTTTCTTTCGAAAGCACGCTAACAGCCTTTATACCATCAGCAGTCATAGGAATTTTCACAACAACGTTTTCATCAATATTTGCAAGTTCTCTCGCTTCCTTAACCATTCCAGAAAAGATTGTTTCAGTTGTTTCAGCGCTAACTGGACCCTTAACAAGGTCACAAATTTCTTTTATTCTTTGATGAAAATCCAGCTCTTTGCTTTCTTTTGAAACAAGTGACGGATTCGTTGTGACACCGTTTACTATGCCCCATTCAACACCCTTTTCGATCTCTTCTAAATTAGCTGTGTCTAAAAATATTTGCATATGTACCTCCCCAGAAAAGAATGGCTACCAGCTATGGGGTAGCCATCAGGTTTCCTGTGTAGCAGCAGTTTTAGATTCTTCGGGTTTTACCAGCTGCAAAATAGATAGCTCAGTAGCGTCTCCTCTGCGTTTTCCAAGTTTTACTATTCTGGTATAACCACCATTTCTATCTAAATAACGTGTACCAATCTCATCACATATTCTTTTAACCAATTTTCTACTGTTAAAATGTCTGTTTATTTCTCTCCTAAGTGATACATTTTTTGCTTTTAAATCAGCTAATTCAGGAGAATTTGGATCTCCCTTTTCGGCTATCTGCTGTGCATAGGAAGCAGCTTTTTTTGCCTTGGTAAGCAGAGATTCAACAAATGGTTTTACAATTTTGGCTTTAGATGTTGTGGTGATGATTGTTTCGTGTTCGAAAATTTCTCGTGCCAGGCTTCTCTTTAATGCAAGCCTTTGGTCATGTGGTCTGTTCAGTTTCTTCTTTTTTACTCTATGTCTCATTGTTAGTCCTCCCGTTCATTCTTTCTTTAGTGTTAGATTGAATCTTTCCTTCAGCTTCTTCTTTATTTCTTCAAGCGATTTTTCTCCAAAATTCCTTATTTTAAGTAGATCGGATTCAGAACGATCTACCAGATCACCTATTGTATTTATTCGATCTCTTTTCAAACAATTAAGTGATCTTACTGAAAGTTGTAATTCCTCTATCCTCTTGCTTAGAACGGAATCAGATTCTATCTTTTCTTCTTCTTTTACTTCTTCCTGAATCTCTTCTGGAATTATTGGTTCTTTATTTTCTAGAAATGATGTTGTATCAGATAACTCTTCCATAAGACTCGAAGTTATGATATCAAAATGGTCCTTCAAAATATCAGTAGCCTTCTTCAAAGATTCTGCAGGCTTAATAGACTTCTTAGTCCAGACCTCAAGAATGAGTTTGTCATAGTCTGTCCTCTTCTTAACACGAACATTCTCAGACATAAAATTTACTTTCAAAACAGGACTGAAAATTCCATCAAAATATATCATTTCTAGATCCTGATCTGTTTCTAATTCAGAAACAGGAACAAAACCTGTTCCAATTTCCGCATACAACTCCATGTAAACATTTGCCTTTTCATCAAGGGTTGCAATATATTGTGTTGGATTCACAACTTCAACACCAGTTGGTGTTCGAACATCTTCTGCCTTGATTACTCCCGGCCCTCTTTTTTCAACAGTCAGTTTGACCGGATCAGAAAAATCAAGTGCAGGTCTTAACTGAACCTTTTTTAGATTAAGAATAATTTCAAGAATATCTTCTTTAACACCGTCTATTGTGTCGTATTCATGGTATTTATCAGGTATCTTTAGTTTTGTAATTGCCATACTTTGTATCGAAGAAAGTAACACTCTCCTCAACGCATTACCTATTGTAACTGCATAACCTCTTTCCAATGGTGAAAAAACGAATTTCGTGAAATAACTATGCTCGCTTTCTCTCTCTTCCTCTATCTTTAAATCCTTGGGCATTACGAAATTTGTCATTGGTTTCGCCCCAAAATGGGGTCACACCTCCTTCCGGAAACTACATTATTACTTAGAATAAAGCTCAATAATAGACTGTAAGTCAACAGGTACATCAAGCTCTTCTCTTTCAGGATATCTAACAAACGTTCCCTTCATAGCTTCAAAATCTACCTCAAGCCATGGAGGTGTGTTTCTCTCCTTTGCAGCTTCCGAATTTTCTTTAATATTGGGATTGTCTTTTATCTTATCTTTAAACTCAATGATATCTCCATCTTCCAAAGAATAAGAAACCTTGCTAACCTTAACACCGTTCACTTTAATGTGTCCATGATTAACGAGTTGACGTGCTTGATTCCTGCTGGATGCAAAGCCCATCCTATACAAAGCATTGTCAATCCTGGATTCTAAAATCTTCATCAGTGCTGATCCAGTTTCTTCATTGCTCTTGCTAGCATTAAAGAAATATCTTCTAAACTGTCTTTCGAGAACTCCATACATTCGCTTGAGTGCCTGTTTTGAACGTAACTGAATACCATACTGAGTAAGTTTCTTTCTCATATTACCATGTTGTCCGGGAGCGAAAGGTCGCTTCACCTGTGGACATTTTGGGGTAAAACATTTTTCGCCCTTCAGATATAATTTAAAACCTTCACGACGACACATTTTACAAACCGGTCCTGTATACCTAGCCATTTACTTCCCTCCTTGTTTCATACTCTGCGTCTTCTTCTTGGTCTGCAGCCATTATGTGGAATAGGAGTAATATCCTTTATTGAATCCACACCAAGTCCAGCTGCCTGTATCGTTCTTATTGCCGCTTCTCTTCCTGAGCCAGGACCTTTAACTTCTATAGATACTCTTGTAATACCAAGCCTTAACGCTTCTTTGGCAACACTATCAGCTGCGAGTTGAGCGGCATAAGGAGTAGATTTTTTAGATCCAGCATAACCAACTGTTCCACTCGACGCCCAGTGAATTGTATCTCCTTCAGGGCTGGTAAGCGTTACAATAGTATTATTAAAACTGGATTTTATATGAACTACTCCTCTATCATATGTAAGCTTTCTTCTTTTTCTGGTTACTCGTTTTTTTCTTTTTGCCTTAGCCATTCAATGCCCTCCCTTTATTTCTTCTTAATTCTACTGGTTCTGGGGCCTTTACGGGTTCTTGCATTGGAATGCGTTTTCTGCCCTCTAACAGGCAACCCTTTTTTGTGTCTTTGCCCTCTATAACAACCTATTTCAATTAGTCGTTTTATGTTTCGGTCATACTCCTGGCGTAATTCACCTTCAACTTTCAGATTTTCATTAATGTATTTGGCAATTGTACTGATTTCTTCATCGGTAAGATCTTTTACCCTTTTTTCTCCATCTATATCAGCATCATTAATGATCTGTTTGGCCTTTGATGAACCTATACCATAGATATAGGTAAGGGCAATCTTCGTTTTCTTATTATTTGGTAATTCGACACCAACAATTCGTGCCATATTTTCCCTCCTTAACCCTGTCTCTGATTATGCCTGGGATTCTTCTTGCAGACAACCCAGACTCTACCTTTGCGTTTTATTAATTTACAATGTTCGCACCTTTTTTTTACTGAGGCTTTAACTTTCATTTTTGTTCTCCTCCCTTTTTGATCTTCTTACGGAAAACAATTCGTCCTTTTTCCAGATCGTAAATCGAGACTTCTACTACAACTCTATCTTCAGGGATGAGCCGTATGAAATTCTTTCTCATCTTTCCTGAAACATGAGCAGTCACAATGTGTCCATTATCCAGTTCAACTTTAAACATAGCGTTCGGCAATGTTTCAAGAACGACGCCTTCCATCTTTATAACATCATTCTTCTCTGCCATCACTTATTCACCCCTCACAATTTTGAAAGGACCCTTGCTGAATCATCTTCGATAACCAGTGTGTTTTCAAAGTGTGCAGTTTTAGAACCATCAATAGTAACTGCAGTCCAACCATCCTCTAAAACCATTGTTCGATAATCACCTGCAGAAACCATAGGTTCTATTGCCAGGGTCATCCCATTACGTAAATAATCGCCTGTTCCAGATTTCCCATAATTGGGAATTTGTGGATCTTCATGAAGTTTACGGCCAACACCGTGACCAACATAATCTCTAATAATAGAAAACCCATTTTTCTCTACATGATTCTGTATTACTGCACCTAAATCACCAATCTGCTTTCCAGGAATAGCAATTTCTGTAGCTTTTTCTAAAGCTTCCTTTGTGATTCTCATTAACCTGTGGTCTTCTTCCGAACATTTTCCAACACAAAACGTTCGTGCAGCGTCACCATAATATCCTTCTTTTATTACTCCACAATCTATTGATACAATATCTCCATTCTTGAATATTTTACTTTCCAGTGGAAATCCATGAACTATCTCTTCATTTACCGAAACACAAAGAGCATATGGAAAACCGTTATAACCTTTGAAAGCAGGCTTAGCATTTCTCTTTACAATATGTCCATTGGCAGCCTTTTCAAGCGTACATGCAGAAATACCGGAACTTATCATTTCATACATAAGATCCAATACTTCTGCTACGATTTTAGCTGCACTTTCTATTTTAGCGACTTCTTCCTTACTTTTCAACCTTATCATTAAAGATTCTCCAAATAATCAATAATTGAATTAGCAAGTTCGTCAATATCTTTCGAACCATCAAAGGTTTTTAGTTTACCCTGCGATTTGTAGAATTCGACAACACTTTTAGTATTTTTTATGTATACTTCATAACGATCTCTTACTGTTTCAGGTTTATCATCATCTCTTTGCACGAGTTCGCTTCCACATTCATCACAGATACAATCATTCTTTGGTTTTAACGAAAGCAAATTGTAAACCTTCCCGCAATTCGGGCAAACTCTTCTGCTTGATATTCTTTCTACTACTTTTTCTTCACTTACATCAATAAAGATAGCACTGTCAATTTTGTCAGCCATTTGCCTGAGCATATATCTAAGTGACTCAGCCTGAACGGTGGTTCTGGGGAATCCGTCAAGAATGAATCCATCACTTGCGTCTTCCCTGCTGATTCTTTCTTTTACCAGCTCAATCATTAAATCATCAGGAACCAAATCTCCTCTTTCAACAATATCGGCGACCTTTTTCCCCAGTTCACTATTTGACGAGATCGCCTCCCTGAGCATATCTCCAGTAGATATATGGGGAATATTAAACCTTTTTGAAATACTTTTTGCCTGGGTTCCTTTACCAGCTCCAGGAGGACCCAACAGAACAATATTCATTACATCATCGCCTTCCTTTGAGTCTTCCCTTTTTAATGAAACCTTCATAATGTCTGACAATAAGGTGCGATTCTATCTGTTGCAAAATATCAAGTGCAACACCAACAGCGATAAGTGTGGATGTTCCACCAATCATTATTGAAATACCTACAAATCCTTGAATGACACTTGGCAAAAGCGCAATGATTACAAGGAACAAAGCACCCAGGAATGTGACTCTCGCTAGTACTCTACTTATGTATTGTTCAGTGGGATAGCCAGGTCTAATACCTGGAATATAACCACCATAATTTCTTATATTATTGGAAACTTCCTTTACATCAAAAACCAACGTGCTGTAGAAATATGTAAAGAAGAAAACTAGTGCACCATATAATGTTAAGTACAGAGGTGAAGAGTATCCAAACAAATCAGTAAGGAAATTTCCCTCAGGCAATATTGTTGATAGCATCTGTGGCAAAGTCATTATTGCTGAAGCAAAGATTATTGGAATAACTCCTCCCTGATTGACTTTTATTGGAATATGAGTAGATACTCCACCATACACTCTTTTACCCGATACTCTTCGTGCATATTGTATTTCAATACGTCTTTCTCCAAGTTGAATATAGATTACTCCGACAATTGTAAGCAAACTTATGCCAAGTAGTATTGTCCATTGAGCTGGAGAAAGTGATAATGCTGCCTGAGCAATATACTGCGGATAACGGGATACGATTCCTGCAAAAATCAAAACAGAAATACCATTACCAATTCCCTTTTCTGTTATCCTTTCACCCAGCCAAAGCAGAAACATTGTCCCTGCAAGCAGCGAAACCGTTGCCATTAACACGAATACCATTCTATTAGGCATTGCTATTATACTTGCATCACCAGACAGACTAAGTGTAATAAAGAAGCCCTGAATGACTGCAAGAAAAACTGTTAAATATCTCGTGTATTTGGCATACTTTTTCTTTCCTTCTTCACCTTCACGCAGCATTTCTTTCAGTCTGGGCATAACAGCTGTTAACAGTTGAAGCATGATCGATGCATTAATATATGGAGTAACACTCAGTGCTAGCACAGAAAAATTGCTTAAAGCTCCGCCTGTAAAAACATCAAAGAAGCCAATAAAACCACCAGCAGCTCCTGTTTGCAGTCCAGAGAAGTAGCTGGACCATGCTTCAATATTTACACCTGGTATTGGTATATAAATACCCAAGCGAAAAATGGCTAACGCAAAAAAAGTAAAGATGATTCTATCTCTCAACTCGGGTATTTTAAAGGCGTTTTTAAGAGCTTCCCACATTCTAGACCACCTCGGCTTTTCCGCCAGCAGCTTCTATTTTTTCTTTTGCCGAAGCGCTGAAAGCATTTACCTTTACTGTCAGTTTCTTTGATAATTCACCTTTTCCAAGTATTTTAACTCCATCATTGTATTTTTTTATAATGTTTTTTTCCTTCAATCTCTCAGCAGTAACTTCTTCACCGTCTTCAAAGTATTTTTCCAACATAGCAACATTGATAACCGAATAACATGTTGCATACCTATTTTTGAATCCCTTGACAGGGACTCTCCTATAAAGGGGTGTTTGTCCTCCCTCAAAGAAAAATCTTACCTTTCCTGTTCCTCTACCTTGACCTTTATGTCCTCTTCCGGAGGTTTTTCCTCTTCCGCTGCCTACTCCGTGACCAAGTCTTTTTGCTTTTCTCCTTGATCCAGGAGTTGGTTTAAGCTGGTCAAGCGTGAATGCCATGTTTAACTACCCCCTTCAGTCTTTTATCTCTTCTACTTCTAAGAGATGTTCAATCTTTTTTATCATTCCACGAATTTGAGGTGAATCTTCAAGGATTCTAGTACTCTGAACCTTCCTCAAACCCAATGCTTTTGCTGTTCTTCTTTGTCTATAATCATAACCCAAAGGACTTTTCTTTAATGTTATCTTTAGTTTTCCAGCCACGATTATTCCTCCTCAGTAACTCCATTAAAAACTTCTTTCACTGAAATATTCCTGAGTTTCGCATATTCCTTTGGTGACATTATTTCATTCAATCCATTAAATGTCGCTCTGGCTAGATTGAGTAAATTGGTAGATCCAAGTGCTTTGGTTAAGATATTCTTGATTCCAGCCATCTCTACAACAGCACGCACTGAAGAACTGGCAATGATTCCAGTACCAGGTCCAGCGGGTTTTAAGAGAACCTTAGATGCTCCCTGACGTCCATCTATTTCATGCGGAATCGTATCATTTATGACAGGGACATCTATAATATTTTTCTTGGCTGTCATTATCGCTTTTCTGATAGCTGCAGGAACTTCTCTGGCACTTGCAATTCCCAGACCTACTTTACCATTTTTGTTTCCTACAACTGCAGTCACTCTAAATGATAAGTTTTTTCCACCTGCAACAACTTTTGTTACTCTTTTGATTTCAATAATTCGCTCTTCAAATTCCTGTTCTTCTATTTTTTCCTTTACAGGAGTATTGCGTTTTTTGGAATCGGGCATTCAATGCACCTCCTCAAAATCTCAGACCGCTCTCACGTGCGGCCTCTGCGAGAGATTTTACTCTACCGTGATACTTAAAACCACCTCTATCAAAGACAACTTCTTTTATTCCCTTTTCAAGGGCTCTCTCAGCTATTAATTTCCCTACCTCAGAAGCTGCTTCTTTGTTCCATGTCTTCGACATTTTCTCTTTTATCTCCTTATTGACTGTTGAAGCTTGGGCGAGTGTGGTCCCAGTTGTATCATCTATAATCTGAGCATACATATGTTTTTCACTTCTGAAAACAGCCAAACGTGGGCGTTCAGATGTTCCCTTTATCGTTGATCTTATTTTCAAATGCCTTCTTTGTCTTAGCTGCTTCCTCACATTTTTCTTTACCTTCACGGGACATTGCCTCCTTTCATTAAACCTTTTTGCCAACTTTTGTTCTTATGTATTCACCTTCATACCTAATACCTTTTCCTGAATAGTCGTTAGGTATACGCCATCTTTTAATATTGGCGGCAACCTGTCCCACTAAATACTTATCAATACCTCTTACAATCACTGATGTTACAGCAGGTACTTCGAAGGTTATCCCTTTGGGTGGTTCAATTTCTATCGGATGAGCATAACCAAGGTTCAGAACAAGTTTCTTTCCTTGTAGCTGAGCTCTATAACCTACACCAACTATTTTAAGCCTTTTTTCATAACCCTCGGAAACACCATCAACCATATTTCTGAGATGTGCCCAGTAGGTTCCTGCATGCATAGCAATTCTTCTTCGATCGCTATTTCTCTGAGCTTTATCAAAGTTGGGGTATACCCATATTTCTTTGTCCTTTATTTCGATATTTGCGTAATCGCCAAATTCATGCTTTAGTTCGCCTTTTGGTCCTTTGACTACAACTGTATTGTCTGTTTTTTTAACCTCTACCTTATCATGGATAGTAACAGGTTTTTTTATCATTCTCGACATTTTAGACCCTCCTGATTACCAAACGTAGCATATTACTTCGCCGCCAACTCCAAGGTTTCTTGCTTCTTTATCTGTAATTAAGCCTTGTGAAGTACTTATGACAGCAATACCCATACCAGATTTTACCTTTGGCAATTTGTCTTTTTTTACATAAATTCGTCTGCCAGGTTTCGAAACTCTCACTATTCCATTGATTACTCGTTCTCTATGACGTCTATCACCGGAATATTTCAGAAAAACCTTCAATATTCCCTGTTTTCCATCCTCAATGTATTTGTAATCTTCAATGTATCCTTCTTTTTTCAACATATCGACAACAGCTCGCTTAAGGTTAGACGCAGGTATATCTACTGTTTCTTTAAATGCTGCGTTTGCGTTCCTGATCCTTGTGAGCATGTCGGCTATGGGATCACTCCACATGTAATTCCCTCCTCACCAACTTGCTTTTTTAATTCCGGGGAGTTTCCCTTCGGAAGCTAGTTTTCTGAAACAAACTCTACATAATCCAAATTCTCTATATACAGCTCTGGGTCTTCCACAAACATGACATCTATTGTACTTTCTCACTTTATACTTTGGTTCTTTCTTCCATTTAGCTATAAGTGATTTCTTTGCCATTCTCTACCTCCTTACGTCTGCTGCTTGAAAGGCATTCCAAATAATCTGAGCAGTTCTCTTGCTTCTTCGTCTGTATCAGCAGTGGTAACGATTATTATATCCATTCCCTGAACTCTTTTCACACTGGCTGGTGTAATTTCTGGAAAAACAAGCTGCTCAGGAAGTCCAACTGAAAAATTTCCCCTTCCATCAAAACTGTCAGGATTAACGCCTCTGAAGTCTCTTAACTTTGGGAGCACAACGTTAATAAGCTTGTACAAAAAATTATACATTTTTGAACCTCTCAAAGTTACCTTAAGGCCCAGGGGCATTCCTTTCCTAATCTTAAAATTAGCTATACTCTTTTTTGCAAGAGTAACAACAGGTTTTTGTCCGGCCAATTCTACCAATTCTTTAGCGTGCATTTCAATAAGATCGGGATTCTTGGAGCCTTCACCAATACCCATGTTTATGCTAATTTTAACCAGTCTCGGGACTTCGAGCTTATTAGAATAACTGAACTTTTCCATCATAGAAGGAATGACTTCCTTATTATAACTATCTTTGAGTGGGATGTAATTTTCTGTCATTCAATATTCCTCCCTATTAAACCTTATCAACAATTTCTCCGCACTGCTTACATATACGGACTTTATCTCCATTTTCAAGAACCTTGTGACCTACTCGTGTTGCTTTATCACAATTAGGGCATACCAGCATAACATTACTGGCGTATATGGAGGATTCTCTTTCAATTATTCCACCTTCTCTGTACTGATTTGTTGGTCGCTGGTGTTTTTTTGTGAAATTTACCCCCTGAACAATTACTTTGTTTTCTCTTGGCATAACCTTCATTACCTGTCCAATTTTGCCCTTATCTTTACCGGAAATAACTTTAACTCTATCCTCTTTTTTTATCCTCATAGACATTTCTATCACTCCTTACCATACTTCCTGGGCAAGAGATGCGATTTTCGAAAAACCTTTTTCCCTTATCTCTCTTGCAATTGGTCCAAAAACACGGGTTCCACGGGGTTGGTTCTGGTTATCAATTAAAACAGCTGCGTTATCATCAAATCTTATATAGGTTCCGTCTTTTCTTTTTACTTCTTTTTTAGTTCTAACAACAACCGCTTTAACAATTTCACCTTTTTTTATATTCGTGTTTGGAACCGCTTCTCTAACAGAAGCAACTACAATATCACCCAGAGATCCATATTTCCTTTTGAAGCCCCCTGTAACCTGCAATACCCTGATTACTCTTGCGCCAGAATTGTCAGCTACCCTCAGATGAGATTCTAATCTTATCATTCCTCCTCACCCCCGGGAATATCTTCAACGGCTTTGGGTGTTTCGGAAAGATCTTTATCTTCTCCTCTAAATACTGTCTTTCTTATTGTTCTTGTTACTTTAAATCTCTTAGTTTTACTAATAGGCTTACATTCCATTATTTCAACAATATCGCCTGTTACACAATTCCCTTCTTCATCATGAGCCTGGTATTTTTTAGAATGCTTTACTGTTTTTCCGTAAAGTGGATGTATAAACCTTCTATCTACACTTACTACAACCGTTTTATCCATTTTGTCACTTACCACAGTTCCTACTAATCTTTTTCTTGGCATAATGTTACCTCCTTATTCCGAGCTCTCGTCCACGGAGGATTGTTTTAATCCTGGCTATATCTTTTTTAACAAATCCTATCTGTGAGTGATTTTTTAGCCTGTTCATCTCAAGCTGGAATCTCAAATCCATCAGTTTTCTCTTCGAATCATCCAGCATCTGCTTTAATTCATCATCAGTGAACTTCTGTAATTCTTGAGCTTTCATCAGAGTTCACCTCCTATATGATGTCGTGCTACAACTCTTGTTCTTACAGGCAGTTTTGCAGCTGCTAATCTTAGTGCTTCTTTTGCCAATTTTTCATCAACTCCACCTATCTCAAAAAGAATCTTTCCTGGTTTAACTACTGCAGCCCAGCCTTCAACTTCACCTTTTCCTTTACCCATTCGTACACCAATACCTTTTGAGGTTAATGGTTTATCGGGGAAAACTCTTATCCACATTTTTCCATTTCGTTTCAGCGTTCTCATCATGGCGATTCTGCACGCTTCAATTTGCTGAGAGGTTATCCAATGAGGTTCCAGTGATTTCAAACCCCAATCTCCGAAATGTACCAGAGTTCCGCCTTTAGCTTCACCTTTAACTCTTCCTCGTTGTTGTTTTCTATATTTCACCCTCTTGGGCATTAACATCTTACTAAACCTCCCTTCTTACTTATCTCAAACTTCAACGTCACCTTTATAAACCCAAACCTTAACTCCTATGATTCCCATTTTTGTGTGGGCATCACAGTAACCATAATCAATATTTGATCTCAATGTTTGCAAAGGTAATCTTCCTTCCAAAAACCATTCAGTTCGAGCAATATCAGCTCCGTTAAGTCTACCGGAGACCATTATTTTAATTCCCTTTGCTCCTTTTCTCATGGCTGTGAAAAGGGCTCGTTTCATGGCTCGTTTATACGACGCTCTGCGTTCTATCCTGGATGCAATATCCTGAGCCACAAGTTCTGCATCTGTCTCGGGTGTTTTGACTTCCTCAATATTTAACTGTAGTCTTCTTTTAATCATATTCTCTAACTTGCTTCTGAGTTTCTTAACTTCAGAACCTTTTTTACCGATTATCACTCCTGGACGGGCTGTCATTACTGTTATATCAACCTTTCCTGCTTCTTGACGTTCGATATTAATATCTGAAACCCCCGCTGCACGATAGTTTTTCTTCAAGTGATCTCTTATTTTAATATCTTCCAGGAGATACTCTTTATAGTTCTTTTCATTTATCCAGCGAGCCTTCCATTGTTTCGAAACACCTAATCTAAAGCCATAGGGATGAACTTTTTGACCCACCTATCATTCACCTCGCTCTTCTTTCTCTTGAGGACTATTTTCCGTCTCTTCTCTCTCTCTATCTCTAACTGCTATTTTGATATGACAGAAGCGCTTGAGTAAAATATCAGCCCTTCCTCTGCCTCGTGCCCAAAGTCGCTTCATTCTCGGTCCGTCATCAACAACTGCTTCACTAACATAAAGTGCGTCTACATTCATACCGAAATTATTCTCAGCATTGGCAACAGCTGATTTAAGAACTTTATGAGCAACTCTGGCTGGTTTCGTCGGAGTAAATTCAAGTATCTGAAAAGCTTCTCCAACATTTTTGCCTCGTATTGCGTTCACAATCGATCTGGCCTTTCGTGGAGATAATCTTATATATCTAGCCACTACCTGCGCTTCAATAACAGGTTTGGAGGCCTCTTGTTCTTTTCTATTTCTGTGAAATACTGAACGTTTCATCGATTTTTCTGGCATACAATACCTCCTTTAAACCTTTAACTGCCCTTTTTTTACTTTCTTCTCAGAGTGTCCACCAAATCTTCTGGTCGGTGCAAACTCTCCAAGTCGGTGCCCAATCATATTTTCTGAAACATAAACGGGAATATGTTTCATTCCGTTATATACAGCAATTGTATGACCTATCATTTCGGGTACAATCATGGATGCTCTACTCCATGTTTTAAGTGGTTTCTTTTCGCCTTTTTCATTCATTTCGCGCACTTTCTTTAGTAGTTTAGGATAAACATATGGTCCTTTTTTCTTTGAACGAGACACCTAAAATCACCTCCTGCCCTTCTTCTTTCTTCTTTGAACAATGATTTTATCTGATGGTTTTTTCCTTCTCCTTGTTTTATATCCTTTTGCAGGAGTACCCCAGGGGCTTTTCGGTATATGTCCTTTACTTCGTCCTTCACCACCGCCCATAGGGTGATCAACAGGGTTCATTGTCATTCCTCTAACTGTAGGGCGGATTCCCAACCAGCGTTTTCTTCCTGCTTTTCCATGTACTTCATTGGAATGTTCTTCATTACCTATCATGCCAATTGTTGCCATGCATTTTGCAATTACCCTTCTCAGTTCACCAGAGGGCATTTTCATCAATGCATATCTTCCTTCTCTGGCCATTAACTGAGCATATGTTCCTGCTGAGCGCGCAATCTGTCCACCTTTTTTAGGTGAAAACTCAATATTGTGTACGATGCTGCCTATAGGGATATTCTCAAGCGGAAGGGCATTTCCTACAGAAATCTCAGCATCCGGTCCGTTCTCTATGGTGTCACCAATTTTCAATCCTTTTGGGGCCAGGATGTATTTTTTCTCACCGTCTGCATATCTCAACAAAGCTATTCTCGCAGTTCTATTGGGATCATATTCTAAATCTATAACCTTTGCAGGAATTCCAATTTTAGAACGTTTAAAGTCTATTATTCTGTAGTAACGCTTTGTTCCACCACCATGATGTCTCACTGTAAGCCTACCATGATGGTTTCTACCACCTTTTTTCTTAATTATTTTAATCAATGATTTTTCCGGTTCTTTTTTCGTTATCTCCTTATAATCAGGAGCTAACATTTCTCTCCTGCTAGGAGTAGTTGGTTTAAACTTTCTCAGAGCCATATCAAATCACCTCTCAGTACTGGCCTTCGAGTTCTTTTATTCGATATCCTTCAACCAGTGTTACAACTGCCTTTTTCCAGGACCTGCTTCGACCTGTGTAAACGCCTCTTCTTTTTGGTTTACCAGCAACGTTTGAAACATTAACATTTTTTACTTTTACTGAAAATAATTCTTCAACTGCCTTTTTGATCTTGTACTTGTTTGCCTTTGGATGAACTTCAAAATAGTATTTGTTGTATTCTGCATCTCTTACGGTTTTCTCGGTTGTTAGCGGTTTTACAATTACATCATTATTGGTCAGTCCTAATTTAGCCATTAACCGAGCACCTCCTCAATTTTTTCAACTAAAGCCGCGGTCAAAACAATTTTCTCATATTTAAGCAGATCAAATACATTCAGCCCATCTATGTTATTAGCATTACCTGCATTTGTTGTGTTACCCGGGTTGTCTGCGATAATTACCTTTACATTTCTAAGGTTTCTTCCAGAAGTTTTTACATTTTTATACTTCTCTGTTTTCCATGGCAAGACAAACAACACTTTATCATCTTTACCTAAACCAAGATTTTCAAGAAGTTTCTTAAACTCTTTCGTTACTGGCTTATCAAAAGTAACATCATCAATTACAATAATGTTCTTCTCCTGAAATCTAAGACTGAGCGCAGACTTTAATGCTAATTTTTTCATCTTTTTGTTTAATTTTTTTGACCAATCCTTGGGTTTTGGTCCATGAGTAACGCCACCATGACGCCATAAAGGACTTCTAGTTGTTCCAACACGGGCTCTGCCAGTTCCTTTTTGTGGCCAGGGCTTTCTGCCTCCACCTCTTACTTCTGCCCTTTCCTTTGTTGAAGCAGTTCCAGCCCTTCCAGAAGCCAACTGCATGTCAACATAACGAAACATAACATCGTTATTAGGCTCAATATTGAATATTGAATCCTTCAGTTTTGCTGATCCCACATTCTTTCCATTAATATCGAGGATATCTATCTGAGCCATAATTGTTCCTCCTTCCAAACATCAACTTCGGGGTTATTCCTTACCTTTAACAATAACAAGGGTACCCCTCGCTCCCGGGACTGACCCATTAACTGCTATCAGGTCATTTTCCTCATCAATTACTATAACCTCAAGATTTCTTATCGTGGTACTTTCATTGCCATATCTTCCTGGCATTTTCTTGCCTTTCCAAATCTTTGCTGGATCAGTGTGCTGTCCAACTGATCCAAGTTCTCTATGAAATTTTGAACCATGACTGGCCTCTCCGCCTTTAAAATTCCATCGTTTCATTACTCCTGCAAAACCTTTTCCTTTACTTTTTCCTGAAATGTCTACCTTTTCTCCATCTGAAAAAATGTTCACTGTAATTACATCGCCAACATTGTAATTGTCAGGATTATCTACCCTGATTTCTTTTATGATTCTATGTGGCTTAACTTTTGCTGCTTCGAATGATTTAAGTATCGGTTTTGTCAGCAATTTCTTTGCTCTATTTTCTGAAAGCTCCTCAAATCCTAATCTTATCGCATCATATTCTCCATTTGAGGCAGTTTTCTTTTGAATGACCGTGCAGGGTCCAGCTTTGATTATGGTAGCACCATAAGATATTCCATCTCTGTACACTGTGGTCATTCCAAGTTTTCTGCCAATTATACCTTTCATGAGTGCACCTCCGCTCAATTAGTTCTCAAAGTTTAATTTCAACATCTACACCTGCGGGTAAATCAACCTTCATCAATGAGTCTATAGTTTTTGGTGTAGGATCAACGATTTCAATAAGTCTTTTATGTACCAGCTTCTCAAACTGCTCCCTGGAATCCTTATATTTATGTGGAGATTTTAATACTGTATATAATGTCCTTTCTGTAGGTAAAGGAACGGGTCCTGAAACATGTGCATTGGTTATTTTAACCGCTTCCACAATCTTCTTGGCGGACATGTCGAGCAGTCTATGGTCATAAGCCTTAAGCCTTATCCTGATTTTTTGTTTGGCCATGCCTTCGGTTCCCTCCTTCTTAAAAGGCAGGGGGGATAATTTTTCTCCCCCGCCATTCCATAAATTCTATCATCACTCAATGATGTCACTAACTACTCCAGCTCCAACTGTTCTTCCGCCTTCTCTTACAGCGAATCTCATTCCTTTTTCAACTGCGACAGGATAAATGAGTTCAACATCCATTACCACGTTGTCACCGGGCATAACCATTTCTACGCCTTCAGGTAAGTCTTTAAGTTCACCAGTAACATCCGCTGTTTTCATATAGAACTGTGGCCTATAACCCTTTGTAAACGGTGTATGTCTTCCACCTTCCTCTTTCTTCAATACATAGATGTTAGCTTTGAAGTGTTTATGAGGTGTAATGGAACCAGGCTTTGCAAGTACCTGTCCTCTCTTAACTTCATCTTTACCAACTCCTCTGAGTAGACATCCTACATTGTCTCCAGCCTGTCCTTTGTCAAGGAGTTTTCTGAACATTTCTACCCCTGTAACAACGGTTTTTCTTGTTTCATATGAGAGTCCTATTATTTCAACTTCGTCACCAACGTGTACGACGCCTCTTTCAATTCTTCCGGTTACAACTGTCCCTCTACCTGTAATTGAGAAAATGTCCTCAACAGGCATAAGGAATGGTTTGCTTGTATCTCTTTCAGGTTCAGGGAAGTAACTATCTATCGCATCAAGCAGTTCGTAAATATTCTTCATTTCAGGAGCATCTTCGTTTTCTGCATCCAAAGCCTTCAAAGCTGAACCCTTAATTACTGGAATTTCATCTCCAGGGAATCCATAATTCGTCAAAAGTTCTCTTACTTCTTCTTCAACCAATTCAACAAGTTCTTCATCATCAACCATATCGGTTTTGTTGACATAAACGACCATAGCTGGAACGTTTACCTGTCTAGCCAATAAAACATGTTCTCTCGTCTGAGGCATAACGCCATCAGTAGCTGCCACAACCAAAATTGCCCCGTCCATCTGGGCTGCACCTGTGATCATGTTCTTAATATAATCAGCGTGACCCGGACAATCGATATGAGCGTAGTGTCTGTTTTCTGTCTGATATTCGATGTGTGCTACGTTGATTGTTATTCCTCTTGTTTTCTCTTCTGGAGCTTTGTCAATTGAATCAAAGGCTGCAAAATCTGCCATTCCTTTGAAATGCAAAGCTTTTGTCATTGCTGCAGTTAATGTTGTTTTACCATGGTCGATATGACCAATAGTTCCAATGTTTAAATGTGGTTTAGTTCTTTCAAACTTCTCTTTAGCCATTTTTCTCCCTCCTCTATCCTAATGGTTGGGTTTTTTAAGATCCTAAGATCTTTTCTGCAACCTTATCAGGCACTTCAGCATAATGCGCAAATTGAATCATATGTGTAGCTCGTCCCTGAGTTAGTGACCTTATGACTGTTGCATATCCAAATAACTCTGATAGTGGAATAAGTGCCTTGATGATTCTCAATTTTCCTCTATTTTCAAAACCTTCAATACGCGCTCTTCTTGAATTCATGTCAGCAACAATGTCACCCAAGTAGTCCTCCGGCGTTGTAACCTTTACAGACATTATAGGTTCCAATAACGCTGGTTTTGCATTTTTGACTGCCTTTTTAAATGCCAGAGATGAAGCTATTTTAAAGGCTATTTCGGACGAATCAACCTCATGATAGGAACCATCAATTAGGGTAGCTTTAACATTTACCATCGGGTAACCTGCAAGAATTCCTGTTTGCATTGCTTCACGTATACCTGTTTCAACAGACGGAACATATTCTTTAGGAACAACTCCACCCCGGGATTTATCTTCAAAGATGAAATCTTCTTCTCCTGGTTCAATTTCTATCACGACATGTCCATACTGTCCACGACCACCGGTCTGTCTTACGTATTTCTCCTCGGCTTTGGCGGATCTCCTTATTGTTTCCTTATATGTTACCTGCGGATGGCCGGTTCTAAACTTTGCCTTAAATTCTCTTTTAATACGCTCCAGTACAACCTCTAAATGTAGCTCACCCATTCCAGAAAGTATTGTATCACCTGTATCATGGTCTACATATGCTTGCAAGGATGGGTCTTCATCAGAAAGCGCTACCAATCCTTTTGAAAGTTTATCAAAATCTTCTTTTGAATCTGCTTCTAAAGCTATAGAAATTACAGGTTCTGGAAATTCCATCGTTTCAAAAAGTATTTTCTTTTCACCTGATACGATGGTTTCTCCCGTTATTGTATCTCTCATGCCAACCATAGCTACAATGTCACCAGCTCTTACATAATCAACTTCTTCTCTTTTATCGGCATGCAAGAAAAGTAACCTTGAAACTCTTTCCTTTTTATTCTTAACAACGTTATAAACATAAGAACCTTTACTCAGCGAACCTGAATAAACTCTTACAAATGTGACTTTTCCTACGAATGGGTCAACCATTATTTTAAAGGCAAGTCCAACAAAAGGTCCATCTATGTCAGGATAAACCAAAATTTCTTCCTTCGTTTCTGCATCTTTACCTTTCACAGGTGGCAAATCAAGCGGTGATGGAAGATAATCTACAGTCGCATCCAGTAGTGGCTGAACTCCTTTGTTTTTAAAGGCAGATCCACACAGTACAGGTACTATATGATTACCCAATGTACCCTTTCTTATGGCCTTAACAAGCTGTTCTGAAGTAATTTCTTCACCTTCAATATATTTTTCCATAAGTTCTTCGTCAAATTCAGCGACATGCATTATCAGGTTTTCTCTATGCTCCTCCACCTTATCCATATATTTCTCAGGGATATCTTCAAAGCCAAAATCCATGCCGTCTTCGCTGTACCATCTTATTGCCCGCATTCTTACAAGATCAATCACACCTTCAAAATCAGATTCAGCACCTATTGGCAACTGAACTGGCACCGGATTTGTTTCCAATTTTTTAACCATGCTTTCAACAGCTTCCTCAAAATCCGCTCCAATTTTGTCCATTTTATTCATGAAAGCTATACGTGGAACATTATACTTGCTTGCTTGACGCCATACCGTCTCTGATTGTGGTTCTACTCCTGCCTGAGCATCAAAAACTGCAATAGCTCCATCCAGTACCCTGAGTGATCGTTCAACTTCAATGGTAAAGTCAACGTGCCCGGGCGTATCGATAATATTAATTCGAAAATCTTTCCAGAAACATGTTGTTGCAGCAGATGTGATTGTAATTCCTCTTTCCTTTTCCTGGTCCATCCAATCCATAGTTGCAGTTCCTTCATCAACGTTGCCAAGCTTGTATTTTCTTCCTGTACAGTAAAGAATACGCTCGGTCGTTGTGGTTTTACCAGCGTCAATATGGGCCATTATTCCTATGTTTCTTACCTCATCAAGGTTCGTATAACGTTCCTTCAAAACAACTTCCTCCTGTTACTCAAGAATACTTTTACCATCTAAAGTGTGAATATGCCTTTCCAGCTTCTGCCATTCTGTGAACTTCTTCTTTTCTCTTGAATGCGGCTCCGCTTCCGTTGTATGCATCAACGAGTTCCATCATTAATCGTTCGCTCATTGGTCTGCCTTTTTTGTTTCGACTTGCATTTAATATCCATCTTAAAGCAAGCGAAAGAGCCCTTTCTTCTGGAACTTCAAAAGGTATCTGATATGTTGCGCCGCCAACCCTTCTTGGGCGAACTTCCAATAGAGGCTTCACATTTTCTAAGGCCTGCCTAAACGCTTCCATTGGTGGTTTTCCAGATTTTTCAGCCAGCCCGTCAATGGCTTTATAAACTATCGTCTTAGCCCTGGCTTTTTTGCCATCAACCATTAAACGATTGATAAGTTTTCCCACATAAAAATCATTATATACCGGATCAGATTGAATTTCTCTTTTTTCCGCTCTTCTTCTTCTCACTGAGGGTTAACCTCCTTATTTCTTAGATCTCTTTGTCCCGTATCTACTTCGGGATTGTTTTCTATCTGCAACTCCTTCTGCATCAAGAACCCCTCTGATTACCTTATAACGAACTCCAGGTAAATCTCTTACTCTTCCACCACGTACCAAAACCACAGAGTGTTCCTGAAGGTTATGTCCTTCTCCAGGAATGTATGCAGTAACTTCAGTACCGTTTGATAGTCTAACCCTTGCAATTTTTCTCAACGCAGAGTTAGGTTTTTTCGGAGTCATTGTAGACACTCTAACACAAACTCCCCTTTTTTGGGGATTGTTTTCCAGTGCCGGTGACTTAGACTTTTTGGTAACTTTCTTTCTACCACTTTTTATTAACTGATTAATTGTAGGCATGCGGTTTTGTTCCGCCTCCTTTCAAAGATATGCCAAGACTCATTTTACAATGTAGTCTTTAACCTGTCAATCCATAGTTTTATCTAATTGCCAAAGGTTCGTTAAATTTACACAATCTTTACTTTATGCGAAGTATTCAATGAGTTTCATGAAGGAAATAAATTCATTAAACTTTCCCACTTTAAATGCTTCATCAAGATTTTGAAGATATAGAAGTAAATTCTGAAGATCATTCAATGAGTACTTTTTCTGCAAGTCAGGTTGTTCTTCGTCATCCCGTGAAAATCTAAAACCAATAATATTTGCTATGGTGCTAGTTTTGCATTGCAATTTCTTTGCTATATTTTTTATTGTATTCCAGTCATATTTTTCTTCAATATTTAATTCAGCTTTTATCCTACCAGTGGTTGTTACAATTCTAGTAAGAACAGCTACTATTATCGGGAAAGTGCTTCTTTCTCTAATTAATTCAAAGGACAAGCTATTAACTTTACCGCGTAGCAGATTGTATGCAAATTCAGTGTAATTTTTTTCCTGGAAAACATATGAATATTTTTCTATATCACTCTCTGTAATTGTTCTTTCAAGTATTCCAAGTTTTTTTAACTCTGAATAAATCAACTCTTCATTGGTACCAACTGACTCAAACATCTTTTCACTTGCTTTTTTGGTTATTTCTATACCCAAATCTTTAGACAGTTTTGTTATATGGTTTAGCCACAATTCCTTTTTCCAGGGAGGTGGCAATTTAAATGATTTCTTTTTACATTCTTTTACCTTTAAATTCCCATCAACAAATAAATCAGTACTTTCTGGTAATAATGAACTCTCTAAAAATTCTATAAATTCCTGAATTTCCTCTTTTTTCCATTTGGCCAGTTGTCTCACATAGATTGCATTTGATTGGCTAAACATATTATTACTACCAATGAAATCTCTTATCTTTGATAACTTATCATTATCCTCAGGAAAAACGGTTTTATAATTGGGTCTTATTGATTTAATAAACAACTTCTTTAGAATATGACTGTCTCCAAGCAAACAGTAAATCAAATTTATGTTTCTCCTTTTTATTCTTCTAACCAAACGGATAAGGTTTCTGAAGGCCCCGTTCCTGGTTCTGGCTTTTGCTTTACTACCTTTCCTGTTCCATATATCTTAACATCTTCAATATTATATAACTCAGTGATTTCTATCACATCATGTAGCGTATAGCCGGTAAGATCAGGCATCTTCCATTCATATATATTCAGTGTGTTTGGTTCTTTTGCTGGTTTAAACATCAAGTCCTTTACTATCTCAGCAAATACCGGTCCAGCTACGCTGCCTCCATAATATTCCTCACCCCGGGGGTTATCTATAAATACTACCAAAGAATATTTAGGATTCTCAAGAGGAAAAAAACCCCAAAATAATGAATAATAGTCCTCATCGCTGTATGCTCCGCCCACTGCTTTTTGTGCGGTCCCGGTCTTGCCTCCAATTCTCATACCATCTACTCTTGCACGAGTCCCTGTCCCGCTTGCCACAACTGATTCAAGAACAGGAAGCATTTTTTCTACAATTTCACGAGGTATTGGTGTTCTTTCTACTTCAGCTTCGGTTTTTCTTATTTCGCGTGTGCCCGAAACTGCATTAACAAACGTTGGTTGAACAAGATTACCCATTGCAGGATAAACATTAAGCGCTCTTGATAGCTGAAATATGTTTACGCCTAGTCCCTGACCTATTCCGAACTGATATGGTGAAATTAATGACCAGTATAAGGGTCTTGCGAGCAAACCAGGGGTTTCACCAGGTAAATCCACGTTTGTCTCCCTTCCAAAACCCATGGTAACCAATTGATTGTAAAAAGCTTCATTTCCAATAGTATCAACAATATGCTGGATAACCTGTACTGTTGCAACGTTACACGAATTCCTGATAGCATCGTGAAATGTCTCAATTCCGTGTCTTTCACCTTCTGTATCTCTAATGATTATATCAAGATTTTCCACCGGCTTTATTGAACCATCACAGGTGAATGTAGTTTCAGGAGTGATAGAATTAGTTTTCAAAGCTATTCCATATATTACTGGCTTTATTGTAGATCCAGGTTCAAATATACCCATCAAACCCGTATCCCATGAAAATGTATTGGCATAAGCTACAACTTTTCCAGAGTTACTTTCCATAAGAAGTGCCATTCCACCATCCGCATTGTGTTCTTCAACCGCATTTTCAACCTTTTGATAAATCATTTTTTGGATATCCAGATCGATTGTTAAGTAAACATCATTACCATTTTCAGCAGGTTTTTCAATCGTTTGAGTTAAAGTTCTTTTTATGGTTCCATCTTCTTTTCCCGATAGAAGTTCATTGTAGCTTGCTTCGACACCCTGTGTGGGCTCCTGTCCTTTTTTGAATGAACCTATAATTTTCTCAATTCCATATCCACTATAAGACAATCTTTCTGTTGTCATTTCGACGGATACAAATTTTCGAATATTTGGTGACAATTTCTTTGAAAGATTTTCCACTGTTTCGTAGCTACCAAGAAGCATAAATCTGGTAGTTTTCAGCTTTTTTCTTATCTCTTCAATGCTAATGTCGAAATTACGATTTAGCGTTTCTATGATGTTTTCTAACTCAATATAAGACACTGTACGGTTCATGAAATCAACATCAAGCCATGCCTGATACTGTAGGACATCATTGGCAAGCACTTCACCGTTTCGATCGTAAATTGTTCCCCTTAAAGCAGGTATACTGTTTACTTTAACTGTTACCGGGATTTTGTATTCAGTAAATACTGAAAGATACAACACCCTGCCACCTAGCACAGCGGTTACCGTTATTATGAGTACATATAGTATAGATACCCTGCTTGAGAGTTTGTTTATACTGCTAACACCTCACGTATTAGAATATTCAGTTGTCCAGCTCAGAACCAACAACAGTCTTCAGATAAGCAATTTCACGCGTTAAACTAACGATGCGCGTTCTCATCTGGACTATACCCTCTTTTGTCTCTCTTGCCTGTGATGCCATTTTGTCAGTTTCATTACCAAAATGAAGTGGTAATACAATGGAGACTGCAATAGAAAGAAAAATAACCACAACCTGTAAAGCCGTTATAAAGCTCCAGGTTCCTGCACGAGCATGAACGTACTCGCGTGATACTGTCTGCGATTTTCTCCGCTTCACTGTGATAACTTGCACGAGATGTTCCTCCCTTCAAATCCGCTCCGCTGCCCTCAGTTTTGCACTTCTTGCCCGAGGGTTGTGCTCTACTTCACTTTTTGATGGAGTTAAGGGTTTTTTTGTCAGAATATTCAGTTTCCCCCCTTGTAGATCCCTGAACGTTCTTTTAACAACTCCATCTTCCAGTGAATGAAAAGAAATAACAACGACCCGACCTCCGGGTGTCAAATAATGGGGTATTTTGTAAAGAGTTTTTTCAATGTTCTCCAGTTCTTGATTTACCTCGATCCTTATAGCCTGAAATGTTTGAGTTGCAAAATGCTTTCTTCCATATCTGAACTTCGGTGGTAATGCTTTCTTAACTGCTTCAACCAAATCAAAGGTTGTATGAATAGGTCTCCGCTTCACAATTGATCTGGCTATGCGTCTTGCAAATCTCTTTTCCTGACCGTACTCAAAAATAATCTTTGACAATTCAGGTTCGGTATAACTATTGACTACATCCTTCGCTGTAAAATCCGCTTCAGGATTCATTCTCATATCCAGGGGTTCATCTTTCTCATAACTAAAACCTCTTCCCTGGGCTTTCAGCTGGAAAGTTGATATCCCAAGATCAAGGATGAATCCGCTGACCTTATCAATTTTCAAAGAATCAAGAACCAGATCGAAATCTGCATAAGAAACATTGAATAACTCAACAAATCCCCTAAAATTCTCGAGTTTCTTCTTCGCTATCTGTAAAACTTCATTGTCAATGTCCAGTCCAACTAACGTCGCTCTTTTGTTAAGTTCCTTAGCCAGGGACAATAAATGCCCACCTTCTCCAGTGGTACAGTCAACGTATGTGCCTTTCCTATCTACAATCATAAAACCAAGCGCTTCATGAACCATTACGCTCCGGTGGGTATCTTCATAAAATCTAACCAATTTGTTCACTCCGCTCACAGAAATATTATCACTTTTTACCTATTAAAGTCAAATAAAACTCAAAAAATCTAGTTTGAAAAATGCAGAAGCTCTTTTTCAATAAAATCATCGATGTTTCCATCCATAACTGATTGAATATTGCCCGTTTCGAAATCCGTTCTATGATCCTTTACCATTGTATAGGGTTGAAATACATAAGAGCGAATCTGGCTTCCCCAGGCAATGTCCTTTTGTTCCCCCATCAACTGTATTTTCTCTTCACGTTTCTTTTCAAGCTCTAACTCAAATAATTTTGCTTTTAGTAGTTTCATTGCAGTATGTTTATTTTGATGCTGAGATCGTTCATTTTGACATGTTACAACGATACCTGTTGGATGATGAGTTATTCTTACTGCGGATTCTGTTCTGTTAACATGCTGTCCACCTGCTCCACCGGCTCTATATGTATCTACACGTAGTTCCTCCGGCTTTATTTCGATATCAATATCCTCATCCATTTCTGGTGAAACACTTACTGATGCAAAGGAAGTATGTCTTCTATGATTCGCATCAAAAGGTGAAAGTCTTACCAATCTGTGAACTCCGGCTTCATATTTCAATTTTCCATATGCATAAGGTCCTTTGACATTTACGGTCGCAGATTTTAAACCAGCTTCTTCTCCAGGTTGCTCTTCAATTACATCAATATCATAATCGTTCTTTTCAGCCCAACGAATATACATTCTAAAAAGCATAGAAGCCCAATCCTGAGATTCAGTACCGCCAGCTCCGGGATGAACAGTAAGAAACGCATTATTTGCATCATACGGTTCGTTCAGGAGAACACTCAATTCGAATTCGCGTACAAGTTTTTCGGCTTCAGTCAGCATTTCTTCAGCCTGTTTAACGAAACTGGGGTCTTCTTCCGAAAATTCAATGGCTACATCAATATTACCCATAACTTTTTTTATATCATTTAGCAAATTTAAGCGGTCTCTGATATTCTGAGCTTCCTTTCCCAGTTTTTTCGCTCTCTTTTGATCAGACCAAACATCTGGAGCTGACATTTCCTTTTCTAATTGCTTTAAATGGTTTTCCAGTTCATCCATGTCTACGGTTTTAAATATGGCGTTGAACTTAACCTTTAGCTCTTCTATACGATTCTTTGTTCCGTAATCGATCATTCTTTCACCTCTATGTAAACACTTATTTCTTTCTTTTAACTTTAAATCTTCTTTTCATTGGTCGTGAATAGGAAGTTTTTTCAGTTTTTTTCTTTTTATTTGAACTCATTACTGAACCCTGTGAATGCGAGAAGTTTAACTTGTTAAAATCCGCCTTTGCTTTTTCTTCTTCTCTTCTATCAACCTTAGTTAATCTGCTTAATACACTCACAATATCATCATACAAAGAGTCTATCATTTCTTCAAACAACATGTATGACTCTCTTTTGAATTCTATAACAGGATCTTTTTGCCCGTAAGCTCGTAACCCTACTGATTGTTTTAGATGCTCAAGCGTTTCTAAATGACGTCTCCATCGTTCATCGATTATGCGAAGCATAAGGTATTTCATAATCCTTGGGAACTCTTCATCAAACTCTTCTTTTCTCTTTTCGTAAATTTCTTCTATCCTTTCAATGATGCCTTGCTTAAGTTCCTCAATTTTTTTGATGCTGTCCATTCCTTCGTATATTTTCTTTGGAAGAAATCCAAAAAGCTGTTCAAGTGTTTTCAGATCAGGTGTTTGTTCCAATTTGTTTGTCCTGCGTTCTACTACATCCTCAATAATTTCATTAACATGTTTGTCCAGTTCTTTTCCTTCAAGTAACCAATTTCTATGGGCATATATAGCGCTTCTTTGTTTATCTACAACAGAATCCAGCTCATAAAGTCGCTTTCTTATTGAGAAATGAATTCCTTCAATCTTTTTCTGTGCTGAATTAATTACTCTGCTTAAAAGCGAATGTTCAATTGGTTGTCCTTTTTCGATTTTCAGTGTATTCATTATCGATTCCATACGTTCTCCACCAAACAATCTCAACAGATCATCTTCAGTGGATAAATAAAACCCAGATTCACCTGGATCTCCCTGTCTTCCTGAACGACCAATGAGTTGATTATCAATACGTCTGCTTTCATGTCTTTCTGTTCCCAGTACAAATAGACCACCCAGGTTCGTAACTCCTTCTTCTAACTTGATATCTGTTCCTCTCCCGGCCATATTGGTCGCTATAGTTACAGTTTCCTTTAGTCCGGCTTTGGCAACTATTTCAGCCTCTCTTTCATGATGTTTGGCATTCAACACTTCATGAGGGATGTCTTCCTTCGTTAGCATCGAACTAAGCAGTTCACTGTTTTCTATAGAAGTAGTACCAATCAAAACAGGTTGCCCTTTTTCATAGCGCTGTTTGATTTCCTGTACAACAGCATTATATTTTTCTTCTCTCGTTCGATATATCAAATCATCTCTATTTATCCTGATAACAGGTTCGTTTGTAGGAATAACCACTACCTCTGTTCCGTATATTGAGATAAATTCAGATTCTTCAGTTTTTGCTGTTCCTGTCATTCCAGAGAGCTTATCATACATCTTGAAGTAATTTTGAAATGTGATCGTTGCGTAGGTTATGCTTTCTTCTCGAATTTTCACATTTTCTTTAGCCTCTATCGCCTGATGTAATCCTTCGCTGTATCTTCGTCCGGGTAATAATCTGCCGGTGAATTCATCAACGATTATTACTTCCCCATCTTTGACAATGTAATCCACTTCATTTCTGAACAATGTTCTGGCTTTTAGTGCGTTTAACAAATGAAACAGAAACTTGTAATTCGCTGGATCGTAGAGATTCTCCACTTTCAGCAAACTTTCAGCTTTTTCGATACCTTTCTCTGTAAGGTTCACTGTCTTTTCCTTTTCATCAACAATAAAATCTTCATTTTCATTGAATCGTTTCGCATAAAATGCAAATTGCATATACAGATTTGATGAATCCTCTGAGGGACCCGAAATGATCAATGGAGTTCTTGCTTCATCGATTAAAATACTGTCAGCTTCATCAACAATTACAAAATTGTGTCCCCTTTGAGCCTTATTTTCAAGTGAATAGACTAGATTATCTCTCAAATAATCAAATCCAAATTCATTTGCTGTACCATACGTAACATCACAATTGTAAGCTTCTTTCCTTTCGGACGGTTCCATTGAAGCCTGAATATAACCAACACTAAGTCCGAGGTACTCATAAACAGGTCCCATCCAGTGTGCGTCTCTCTTAGCAAGATAATCATTGACTGTTGCTACATGGGTGCCCTTCCCCAAGAGTGCATTTAAATATAATGGCATTGTGGCAACAAGCGTTTTTCCCTCACCTGTTTTCATTTCAGCAATTTTTCCCTCGTGAAGTGATATTGCACCCATTAACTGTACATCAAAAGGTCTCATATTGACGGTTCTTCTTGCGCTTTCTCTTACCAATGCAAAGGCTTCTGGCATGATGTCATCAAGTTCTTCGCCACTTTTTATCCGCTTCCTGAACTCAGCTGTTTTATTCTTAAAATCCTCTTCAGATAGTTTCTTTACATCGTCTTCCAGTTCATTTATTTTTTTAAGGGTGGATCTGTATTTTTTTAGAATTCTCTTGTTTTTATCAAAGAGTTTGCTAAATATTCCCATATCCTGGCACCTCTTATTTAATAGAAGCTTATGGTATGAATTATCTGACCTGCTTCATTAATTGTTTCTTGATACAATAAAGCAGTGTCAGAATCCAGCCCCGCAACAGTTTTATATATCTTGCTTATATCAATAAAGATTTCTACAATGCTCTTGTCATCAAGCTTTTTTCTTAGACGATTGTAGGAACCTATTTCGTTCAAAATAATCCCATTTTCAAGATGATATAAAATCTTCTCAGGTTTTATTGTGGTGATTAGCGCATTTTTGCTGTCAAACATAAAATAGAAAGTATCTGTCATCATTTCTATTTCAAAGACTTCGTAATCACCATAAAGGTATTCCTTGGCATCCTTTTCTTTCAACGATTGTCTTTCTTCCACATAATCTTCAGGTCTACCTGAAAACTTCATCATCAAAACAGGCGTTTCCGTATCAGAGATAATATTGCCACACAAAGTTACTTTTCCTTCACTCTTACCCGATATTTCAACAATAAGATCAGCCAATTTCTGGTAGGGTTTAAGATCCATTTCAAACCAATAGCTCAATTCATTGCGAAGCGTCCCAACACTTTCACTGGGGAAAAAAGCAACGTAATCTCCGAATACTCTGCTCCCAACACCGTTTTTTGTTGTAATATTCCACGAATCAAACTTGTTTCGTTCTTCTTCGGACAAATATGTAATATTCTGAGATATTGTAGAAACAAAACGATCATCTTCTATACCCGCAACCAAAAAAGTTTCATCTACAGTATAAGGCCAATCAGCGCCAAGCTCAATCTTGAAACAATCCGAATCAAAATAACCTGTAATCCAGTTATTTTTACTCAGATCTGCCATTTTTGTTCCAATTTCTTTCTTTTCAACGATTCCTTCGTTGCTTCCTTTATAGGTATCCAGGGCTTTGTTAACTATTCTTTCGGATGTGCCAACGATAATATATTCATTACCTTCATAAAAATACAATACACCACTATTACTTCTCAATTCATTTACTTTAGAACCTGCTTGAACAAAAGGATCCATTCCAAGCAATGCTGAAACAGCCTTCAAAAGCAATTCAGGTTCCTTTGATTTCCAGACGAGAAAAATATTCGAATTACTAGACTTCAAGCTTTCCAACAAATAAACGGGATCAAAACTGATCAAGTCGTTTACTCCAAGAACAAACTTCTCTCCAGCAATCAAAAAATCATTTTTTAATGCATCGTTTACAAATTCCTCAGATTCCTGTCCTGTGCTATCCCTTACAAGTGCTTCAAAGGAATTCTTTAACATACTTTCTAAATCAACTTCACGGGTTGCAAGGTATGCGTTAAACATGTTTGTTTTTTCTTTCAGAGCATTCAAGTAATCATAGGTGCTTCTCAAAACCAGAAAATAACCGGAATTTTCGGGAACAAAATTGAATATTTCCTGTCCGTTGACCATTGAAGTTGTCATAATAACTAAAAATAGTATCAGTAAAGATTTTTTTATCAATATTATCTATCCTTTAAAGTAATATCTTTATTCCCTATCAACTCTCAAACTCATCAAAGATCACCTTATAAAAGTACAAACCATGAGGAGGAGCTGAATAAGGTAACTTACTTCTATCTCTACTATCGATGAGTATTTTTACATCCTCTGGCTCTATACCTCCAACGCCCACCTGAATAAGTGTTCCTACAATATTCCTTACCATTCTACGTAAAAATGAAATACCTTCCACTCTAATCAACAAATCATCATTTTTCAGTTTAATTATTCTTACTGCATTTATCGTTCTTATCGGATCTCTATCATCTCTCCCCGTTCTGAAAACAGTAAAATCTTTTTCTCCCAACAAATATGCGGCTGCGTTTCGCATTTTTTCAACATCAGTTTTATAAGGAAACCACCAGAAATACTTACGTCGGAATATATTTGGTTCATTGCTATTATCAATCAAATAATGATATATTCTTCTCCTGGCAGAAAATCTCGGATTAAAGCTGTTTTCAACTATATACACCCTTCTGACATATATATCGGAGGGAAGGTTCGCATTCAAAGCATTCTTCATTGTTTCTGCTTCTAGCCTATCCAGATAACTATCAAAGGAAACTACCTGTCCCCATCCATGAACTCCGGTGTCTGTTCTTCCAGCGCCTTCACACTGAACTGGTTGTTTATGAATAATTTCCAGTGCTTTTTCAATATCACCTTGAACAGTTCTTTGATCGGGTTGAACCTGAAAGCCATGAAAATCAGAACCATCATATGCTACAACTGCTGCAAACTTTTTCATAAAATAGATCAGTTCTCTTTCTGATTGGTGCCAAACATCTCTGTATAAAGATATACAATAGAACCGCTATCCCATCTAAGCTTCTCGAGATTTCCTTTATAAATACCCCAGAAAATTTTTGTTATAAATATTTCAACGTATTTAAGCACAAAATGCTCGAGCCTTTCTTTATCCTTTAATGGAATACCTTTGAGTGTGTTACTCAGCCAGTTTTCAAGCACGCTATTTTCAGCACTTAATTCACCTGTTTCATAGGATTCAAGAAACTTTACAATATCTTCAGTAACCTGTCTTAAGGACAAAGAACTTACAAGTTCTTTTATCATCTCTTTATCATAATAAGCCTCTATCAGTTCAGGAATCTCCAGTTCATATTTAAAATACAACAAATTATGGTTGCTATGCTTACGCTGAAAGATTATTTTCCTTCTCATAGAAGACTCCAGCGCATAAGCACTAAGACAGTTCCAGTATTTGATATCCAGCATCTCACTTGCACGGACAGTTGACCATGCAGTAAGATATCCGCTCTTTACCCTGTGATTGAAATGGATTTTTTTGGGGGTCATGAAATAGTCATCATTGTATAAGATATGAACGTATCTATTATTCATTTGTTAATCTGCTCCTTTACAATTTTTTCAACTGTTCTGAGTTTTTGCTCTTTCTCTTCAACTGAATTTGCTTTAACCATCAGGTAAAATTTAATCTTGGGTTCAGTCCCGGAAGGTCTTGCAATCAATTTAATGTCGTTTTCATAATGTAATTCCACTACGTTAGATCTTGGCAATCCTTTAGCGCCTTCAAGATAATCAAGCTTTTTAATTAACTTATTATTTCCAGCAGCTGCATTCACATATTCACGCAGGGCTTTCATAATCCTCTGAATCTTTTTACCACCTTCATACCCTTCATAATTAAAGCTAAGAAGTTTGTTACCATAATAACCGTATTTTTTATAAACAGACTCCAAGCAATCCAGTACATTTTCGCCCTGAGCTTTGATATGCGAAAGCATTGTTACAATCAGCGAAGAAGCAACCACTGCATCTTTATCTCTTACATGTGTTCCGTATAAATATCCAAAACTTTCTTCAAAGCCAAATAAAAATTTAGCTTTCCCTTCCTTTTCGTTCTTCTCAATCAGCTCTCCAATGAATTTGAATCCTGTTAGTGTTTCTTTCAGCTCGATATTGTTTTTTTGGGCCATTTCTTTCGCCAGATCGGTAGTAACAATTGTCTTTACTACATAATAATTTTCATATTTTAAGCCTTTTTTTATTAAGTAATCGAGCATTAGCACGCCTATTTCATTCCCTGTCAGCTTCACATATTCCTCATTAACTGGGCACATAATTCCCATGCGATCGCAGTCAGGGTCTGTTGTGATAATTATGTCTGGTTTTAACTCTTCAGCTTTTTTCAGTGCAAGAGAAAAAGCTTCTTCGTCTTCAGGATTTGGATAATCTAAAGTGGGAAAATCGCCATCAGGTGTCATCTGTTCTTCAACAACAGAAACAGTATGCCCCAGCTCTTTTAACACGTCAGGTACATATGGACACCCGGTTCCATGCAAAGGAGAATACAGTACTTTTGTTGTTTCCGAAATAGGACTAAGATCATTTATTAAATCAACAATGTATTTCTTGAACTTCTTCTCCGTTTCTTCAGGTACTGTATTTATAAGCTCATTTTTCTTCTCATATACTTCAAAATAATCTATTTTATTTATTTCAGCAATGATCTCGCTGGCAATTTTCGGAACAGCCTGTGTCCCGTCAGATGTATAGACCTTGTAACCATTATAGCCACTTGGATTATGACTTGCTGTGATAACTATACCTCCAGAGCAGTTCAAATCTCTCACTGCATAACTCAATAGTGGAGTTGGTACGGGGTTAGAAAACACATAACTTCTTATCCCTTTGCTAGATAAAACTTCCGATGCTATTTTTGCAAATTCCCTTGAATTATTCCTTGTGTCATAAGCTATCGCAACACTCAAATCATGACCATTGTTACTTTTTATTAGCCAGTTCGCAAATCCTATCGTGGCTTTTGATATCACATATTTATTCATTCTGTTAGTTCCAACACCCATTAACCCTCTCATGCCACCTGTACCAAACTCTAGATCTTTGTAGAAACTATCTTTTATTTCTTCTTTATCCATGGTCTCAAGCTCTGTTTGCATTTTACCTTCCACATTTTTCAACCACCTGTTGTACTCTTCTATGATCTGATCGCTATTTCTGTGCAAATTCACCATCCTCCCACACCATCAATGTGATTTATTCTTCCATTAGATAGTACCTCTATTACATCGATTCTGCATGAATCAAAAGCTGGCTCTTTACTGGAAATATATCTGTTAGCTGCCATTTCAATTTTCTTTAACTTTTTTCTATTTATGCGTAAACGAGGTGGAAAATCAGGGTTACCACCTTTAACTTCTACAAACACCAATGTTTTTTTAAATTTTGCAATAATATCTATTTCAGCAAAACCGTAATTCACATTCCTTTCAAGGATATCGAAGCCTTTTGCTTTTAAGTAAAGACAGGCAATTCCTTCGTATTCCCTGCCGGCATTTCTTGACATTTCAGTAAATCTTTGGAACTTTTAGATAGTGATTCTCCGAAACTGGAAAGAGATCAATGATTCTATCTCTGTTATCAAAATGGACAGGTTCATCTTCCCTCAGTTCCAGTTTATTTTCAACAGTCGTTATCTGTTTATCTACATCTTTTATATCAACTTCTTTTAGCTTCTCTATATAATGAAGAATTTTGTTGATATCATTTTTTAGGGTTTCTTGTTCATCCTTTTCAAGTTTTAAATGAGATAATTCCTGAAGACGCTTCAACAATTTTTCATCAATATTAACACCTTTCTCACTCACTTTATTCACCTCTATTCAAGTTCAACTTCTTTAAGATAATTAGCTGCATGTTCTGGCGGAACGGGGTTTATGTAAAAACCTGATCCCCATTCAAAACCAGCCACATGGGTTAATCGAGGTACAATTTCTAAATGCCAGTGGTAATAGTCCTTTCCTTCAAGTCTTTCCATACCCGTATGTAACATGAAATTGTAAGGTGGGTTATCCAGTGCGCTATAAATTCTAAACAAAACTTTTTTCAGGATCTTAGAAAAGTTTTCTACTCCTTTTGAATTAATTTTGCCAAAATTGAACTGATGTTTTTTTGGAAGTATCCACGTTTCAAAGGGAAACCTTGAAGCAAAAGGTTCAAAAGCAAGGAATTCAGAATTTTCTTCAATCACACGATTTCCTTCAAGTATTTCTTGATTTACTGTATCACAAAAAACACATCTATCTTTGAACTTATAGTAATCCCTGCTTCCATCAATTTCTTCCATAACGCGCTTAGGAACAATTGGAGTGGCTATTAGCTGACTATGAGAATGTTGTAATGATGCCCCTGCCTCCTTGCCGTGATTCTTAAATATTAGCACATAGCTAATTCTTTCATCTTTTTCCAGGCTGGTAAATCGTTCTCTATATGCCCATATTATTTCCTGTATTTGTTTCTCGGGCATAAGAGCCATATTGGTATCGTGTTCAGGGGTTTCAATAATCACCTCATGAGTGCCAAAACCTCTAATAACGTCATACATACCGTGTCCAAACTTTTCAGGTGTTTCCTCTGGATCCAGAGCAGGGAATTTATTCGGAACAACTCTGATCCACCATCCAGGTTCATCTTTATTTGTATTCGCAGGTCTAAAAGCCATTATTTCAGGTGGTGTGGTATGTTCATTTCCTGTGTCAAAGGGACAGAAGTTGTTAGCTTTCTCTTCGGATGCAGTTGTAAAATCCTTGGGTCTCTTTGAGCGTTCAGTCGCAATTATCACCCATCGTTTTAATATTTGATCTTTGCGCAATTCAGGCATTATCTGTATTCCTCCCAAATTTAATTATTCTTCTGTATAGTTCTTCATATTCTTTTGCTGACCTTTCCCAGGAGAAATCGGTTTCCATTGCATTCTTCACAATCTTTCTCCATAACTTATCATCATTATAACAATCCAGTGCTTTATTCAATGTTTCCAATAAATCATCAGCTGTATAACTCTCAAAGCCAAAACCGTTACCTGTTCCTCTGGCTGGATCAAATTCTGTGACACTATCTTTCAACCCACCAGTATAACGTACAACAGGAACGGTCCCATATCTCATTGCGAACATCTGTCCGAGCCCGCAGGGCTCATACTTTGAAGGCATGAGGAACATATCGGCTCCAGCATAAATTAACTGAGCTAAATTAACATCAAACATGATCTTTGCAGATATTTTATCAGGTGCTTTTTTGGCTATTTTTTTGAATAAGTCCTCATATTTTTTATCGCCAGTACCCAGAATAACCAGTTGAGCATCCAGATTCATCAATTCGTCAGCGATCTCTGATAACAGATCAAGCCCTTTTTGGTCATATAATCTTGTTATCATACCTATCAAAGGTTTTCCTTCGTCTGGCAATTCAAGGGACTTTAACAACATATTTTTACATTTACTTTTTCCGGTAGTATTAGAAATATCAAAATTGAACGGAATTCTCATATCTGTTTTCGGATCGTATTCTTCATAATCTATACCGTTCATTATTCCAACCAATCTATCTGAAACTGTTTCCAGTGTTTCATGAAGGCCCATTCCAAACTCCTTCGTTTGGATTTCCCGGGCATATTGTGCGCTCACCGTGCTAACATAATCTGATGTTAGTATTCCCGTTTTGAGAATGTTGAAGTTACTTCCATTTTTACTAATACTCTCGTCCCACAGTCTCTCTGGCAATCCGGAAAGTGTAAAATATTCCTTAGAAAAATTCCCCTGATAACCAAGATTGTGTATGGTTAGAAGTGTTTTTATATCATTATTCATTTCAGTAATATAAGCTGGAATAACAGCAGTTTGCCAATCATTAACATGTGCTATATGAACATTTCTTTCCACAACAAAGCTAGATGCCACATCACAGAAAGCAAGCGCCTGCTTTGCAAGATCGGATCCACCGTATATATCTTCTGAATCGATTAGTTTGTCATTTTGAAAAAGAAATACAGGGATATCTGTTTCTGGCAGGTTTGTTCTGTAAATGGAAAAAGTGAAATCCTCTTCCAGAAATCTGGTCTGAATCTTTTTAATAAAGACAGAATTAACAATTTTATTCTTAATGATTTTATGAAAAGGCATTACAACTTCAACGTCAACATCATTTTTGGCAAGGTATTTTGGTAAAGCTCCTGCAACATCTGCAAGACCACCAACCTTGGCAAGTGGAAAAAACTCATATGATGCCAGAACGATTTTCATTCAATCACCTCCTGAAAGGGATTTGTCGTGTGAAAAAACGATCAAATCAGCTTTTTCTGCATAATTTAAAACTATTTCCGCTGCTTTGTCTTTTCTCATACCTTTTTTCATTTCATAGTAATCTATCTGCCTGGTACATATATCTCCTGTTAGAAAAACATTTCCTTCATTCTCTGTGGTTATAAAAAAGGAAACATGATCACGTGAATGAAAAGGGGTTTCGATTATTTCAACCACATCCCAGAGTAAACCTTGATTTAAAATGTTTACCTTCTTCCAGCTGTTCAAAACGTTGACATAAAGCTGTCCTACAATAGGCCCAAATTTTCTATAATCCCTCGTCGAATATGATTCGTGAAGATGAACAGTCGCATTTTTAAAGAAAGTTGTATTGAAGGCGTGATCTATATGGAAATGTGTTAAGAGAATATCAGTTACTTCGTCCGGTTTAATACCTTTTTCCTCCATCGCTTGTTCCAGAAAAGAAACAGAAGTGATGTTTCCGGGATCAATCAAAACGGTTCTGTTGCCATCTCTTATCATAGACATAGTACTGGAAGGCGCATCTACCAAACCTGGTATATAAATAGTACTGCCGGGAAGCAAGATGTCAAATCTCAATTAAACCACTCCAAAGTACACAATACTTGCTACACCAAATATTATACAGTAAATTCCAAAAACCTTTAATTTGCCTTTTATAACCAATTTCTTCAACAACCACAATCCAAGTAAACCCGCCAGAAAAGATGCAGTAAATCCATAAACAAGTAAAATATAATCTATGTTGACATTTTTAAATTGAGTTAAGCTTGCACCAAGGGTTATGGGCAAACTTAGAAGAAATGAAAATCTGATTGCATCTTCTCTTTTTAGTCCTATTAACAAAGCAGCAAACAACGTAGCTCCACTTCTTGAAATACCCGGTAAAATAGAAAAGGCCTGAAATAAACCTATTAACAGAGCTCCTTTAAATGCCAGATCTATCATTTTCAGCTTACCTCTCAGTTTATCGCTTATAAAAAGGAAGAAAGCAGTGATGAACAGCATTAATGAAGGGATAAGGTAACTTGAAAAAGCAGTATCAATTTGATCTTCCAACAATAAGGCTACCACTACAGCTGGAACTGTCGCTATAAGTAATAACCAGAATAGCTTTAAAGAACCGGACCTTTCTTCTTTATTGAAAAAACCACGTAAAATCTTCCATACATCTTTATATGTAAATAAAAGTACTGCGAAAAAGGTACCTAAATGAAGAAAGGCAAAAAAAGCTTTTAGATTTTGGGCATCAAGCTCTATTTCGAAAAGATTTGAAAAAATTGTTAAGTGACCCGATGAAGACACAGGAAGAAATTCTGTTAAGCCCTGCACTACTCCAAGAAAAGTAATCAATAGTGAATCAGACACTAAAGCCCTCCTCTTCCGACACAGAATCAAAGACAATATCATTTTCTTCCAGTATCTCGGCTATGTATTCGGAATTCATTTTTTCTGTTCTGATTATTACCGTCTTCATCCCTTCTTCATCAGGCGTTGTAATTATTGAAAGTATATTTATTTCTTCATCTGCAAGAACGTCAACTATTTTTTTTAAATAACCTGGCTTGTCCAGCAATTTGAATGTAATTCTGACACTTTCAACTGCCATCGATGTAATCTCCATCAATGCTTCAAGTACTTCAAAAACAGTTATAACACCTTTTAACTTAAGGTTTTCATTAACTACGGGAACAACAAAATCGTGGCTTTCAATTAACAACAAAACAGCATCCTCAACCAGATCATTATCAAAACAATATAATGTAACATCAGAAGCCACATCTCCAAGCTTTTGCTCAAGATCGAAATTCCTCAAATCCTTTCTCTTTATAATACCAGCAAGATATCCATCTTCATCCTTTACAACCACAGTACTCAAACTGAATTCTTCTTTCTCCTTAAATACATCAGCTATTTTTTGTTCTGTTTTAAAAATCGGATAAGCTTTATTGATCCATTTTTTTACAATCATCTGTTCACCCTCTTTTTAAGTCTCTTTTGTTATAATACAATAATCAACGGATTCTGTTCAACTCCATAGAAAATCTGGGAGGAATTCTTATGGAACAGGGAGTAATGAAATTAATGGAACTTGCCACCAATTTATTTACAATGTTCCGCTGGAACAATACACCAACAATGTTACGAACAAATGAGGCAGAAAACGCCTTTGCTTCAGCTCAGTTTGCTCTGTTGATGTCGAACCTCGCCCGTGAATCAAGTATGAGTATAAATGAAAAAGAGCTACTTGAAAGAATTGTTCTCAAAGAACTTCCAAAATGCGTTCTGTCTGATATATCTGTAGATACAAAATTACTGATCAGGGATCTGGATCCTGAAAAATGGAACGCTGTTTACAACTCAGCTGTCAGCGAGGTTGTTGAATATCTACCTGAAACTAAAAAGCTCCAGTTCTCTTCTATTATACACAGAGCGAAGGATGATTCTTTAGAAGGGAAGATAATCTCTGCTTCTGACCTTCTTTCAGCAAGGCTCGAGGCAGGTTTACATAACAGAATTTTTCCTGAGTACTATGGTGAAATCATAAAAAGCCTTGACGACAGGCTTTCGCAATACAACGATTTTAAACCATATAAGAATCTAATTAATAGCAGATGGTTTGATACATACAAAGAATCCATAATCGTTTTGCTTAGGGCTGTAAGATGGAACAGACTTAACCGAAACGTCAAAACTACCGTCGCAGGACACTCTTTTTATGTTGCTCTCATTGGCTTTTTACTTTCATACGTAGAGGAATCAAACCAGCTGGATGAAGTGGAGGTAATAAAACGCTCACTGCTACATGATATTCCAGAAAGTTTGACTGGCGACATCATCACCCCAACAAAACAAAAGGTGACGGGGTTCGAAGAACTGGTTGAAAGAGTTGAAGAAGTTATGGTTACAAATAAATTGTTAAACGATATGCCAGAAAAATTAATTTCAGAGTTCAAGAATAAAATTCTTAAGCCATTCGAAGGAATAAATGGAAAACTGGTTCGCGCAGCTGATTTGACAGCTGCAATAGTCGAATGCCTGATGGAAATTAAATCTGGAAATAACCAGATGTCTTTTAGAATAGCCCTAAACAACATGCTCGATCAACTGGATGAATCTGAATTTTCTTCGGTTAAGGAAGTTGCGGATTTCTTCAAACTGTCCTTTGAGTGGACTGGAAGATAAGTCACGTTGTAATCCCGATCTGGCTAGCAAAAAATCAACCCACATGCTATTTTCTGGAAGCTACTCTTCCATAATTATATATCTCATTTTGAGCGTTTTATGCTATTTTTGTAGTACAACAAAATTTATGAGTGTTGAAAAGAGAACCGTTAAGCTAAAAACTGGTAATGAAAATGGCAAATATGTTCTTTACTGAATGCAGGCTTCTCAAAGATCTGAAGAAAACGATGCCCCAAATTTTGCCATTGATTTAGCCAACAATCAAAGAAAACCGCTTGTTGTGTTCTTCGGTATTTATAAAGATTACCCAAACATAAATATAAGAAGTTTCAGATTTATGCTCGAAGGTTTACAGGAAACATCTAACAGTATAAGACAGCTGGGTGCCATGTTTTTGTGCAGTGTTATTTTTCTTCCCAAAGGAGTCCAAAAACTTGCAAAAATGCTTCCTTTGTTGTATTTGATAAAGGTTATACAAAGTTACAAAGGCACTGGAGAGAATCCATACTGGAGAAAATAGGCAACACCGTTTATGAAGTCGAAACCGATGTTGTAGTTCCGGTTGAGATTGCATCCAGTAAAGAAGAAAACGGTGCTGCAACATTACGTAAGAAGATATGGAAAC
>JAYEJL010000084.1:0-12707 GCA_034660555.1 Thermotogota bacterium | reverse complement strand
GTAAGGAAAATAATCAGCGAGGGAAAGAGCCATGTAGCGACTCTAAGGGAGTGAGTTTATTGAATAACGTGAGAAGAGAAGACATAAGCGATTTTTTGAAGAATTTTTCCTACAAAAAAAGCAGCTTATCACTTAACTGGGATGATTATTTTATGAAGTTGGTACACATCATAAAGGAACGTTCCAGTTGCATACATCGTAAGGTAGGAGCTGTAGTAGTAAAGGAAAATCGTATTCTTTGCACGGGGTACAATCAACCACCTTCAGGATTTCCTCATTGTGATGAAACTGAATGTATTAGAGATGCACTTGAGATAACATCAGGAGAAAGCCAGGAGATTTGTTATGCAGCTCATGCTGAACAAAATGCCATCGCACAAGCCGCAAAATTTGGTATATCTACCAGAGATTCAACGATTTATATCACTCATAAACCGTGTTCTATTTGTGCACGCATACTAATAAATGCCGGAATAATAAGAGTTGTTTATGATGAAGAATATCCTGATCCACTCACAGAATTTCTGTTTGAAAAAACGGGAGTAAAAATGGAATTATATAAGAATACAGGAGGTTAGTATGTCTATAACAAGGTTAACAAAGTATCTTCGACAGGACAGGATGCCCCATGTTTGGTGTCCTGGTTGCGGTAACGGTGTTATAATGAAAGCTTTTATTGATGCTGTTGATAGGGAAGAACTTGACCCGGATAGAGTTGCTGTTATTTCTGGAATAGGTTGTTCATCGAGGGCAACTGGTTACCTGAATTTCAACACTATGCATACATTACATGGCAGAGCCATAGCTTTTGCGTCGGGTGTAAAACTAGCGAGACCTGAGTTTAAGGTTGTAGTTATGGGTGGAGATGGAGATCTTCTAGCAATTGGTGGAAATCATTTTATTCACGCCTGTAGAAGAAATATGGATATTACGATAATTATTTTCAACAATTATATTTATGGAATGACAGGAGGTCAATATTCACCAACTACTTTTGAAGAAATGATTGCATCGACTGCGCCCTATGGAAATATAGAAAGTCCCTTTGATGCAGTTAAACTGGCGCTGTCCTCAGGAGCTACATATGTAGCAAGAAGCACCGTCTATCATTATACCCAGATGGTTAATTTCATACAAAAGGGAATAAAACACAAAGGAGCTTCAATAATAGATATTGCAACAAATTGCCACACATATTTCGGTAGGTACAACAATATGCCAGAACCTGTTCAAATGCTGGAGTATTTCAAGGATAAAGTAGTTAGTGTGAAAAAAGCAAAAGATATGTCAGAAGAAGAACTTGAAGAGAAAATCGTTACAGGAGAGTTTATTGATGTTTCTAAACCGACCTATAACGATAAATATCAAAATCTTAAGAATAGTTTTACATCAGTCGGGGGAGTGAAATAATATGGATTTAAAATTACCTCACTCAGTTAGAGTTTCTGGAATAGGTGGACAGGGGAACGTGCTGATGGGAATCATTTTGGCCGAAGCACTTGTTAATGAGGGATTTTGGGTTGTGCAAACCCAGTCTTATGGAGCGCAGGTACGTGGTGGACTTTCACACTGTGATGTGATTTTTTGTAAAAAAAGAATTGATTATCCGATGGCTCAGAATTTTGACATCATATATTCAATGCACCAAACAGCTGTTAACAATCATGCAGCACTTATAAAAACTAACGGTGTATTTATTGTTGATAGTACATATGTAAACAGTATGCCAAAGGAAGCACAAAGAACAACAAGAAGAATTATTGCCAAACCAATTACAAGAATGACGCAAAAAAAATTCAAAAGCAGCATGCCAGCAAACATGGTTGGACTGGGATTGATCAGTAGAGCAACCAAGATTGTAAGTGTAGCCAATTTGAAGAAAGCAATGAAAAAACGCGTTAAAGAGAGTTATTATGACTTAAACGAAAAAGCCCTTGATTTTGGATACTCACTAATAGAAAGAACATTCAACTTAAAGGACGAAGAGAGACATGAATTTGTCGGTAGAGGTTTTGAATGAGGAAATTTCATCAGAGCCTGAGTTTTGCCTCAAAGGGTATCAAATTACTTTTTAAAACAGAAAGAAATTTTAGAATACAATGTATAATTGGAATACTGATAATATTATTTTCTATAATTATCCAAATGGAAATCAGCAGTCTTTTATGGATAATACTAAGCGTTATGTTAGTAATTATTCTTGAAGGAGTAAATACTGTAGTTGAACGATTGATGGATTTACTGGAGAGAAAGGTAAACCATGATGTTAAGATAGTCAAAGATATCGCTGCAGGAATAGTATTGCTTGGTAGTTTTACCGCTATTATGATAGGTTGTATTGTTTTTGGTTATGAGTTATTTGGATTGATGCCGATTTTTACTGTGCCATTTGGTATACTATTTAGTGCTTTGTTTGTTTTTTTTGGTTGGCTTGGAGGTGCAAAACGTTGAAATCATTTACGTTGATAGTTGTTTTAACAACTGCCATAGTCGTTTCTTGCATGGGTTATATGCTGCAAACTCATGTGGTTCAACCTGGTGACACATTGTATGATATCTCTAACAAATACAGTGTAGGAATTTCTACATTGTTAGATTTCAATAACATTGAAGATCCCCGAAGAATACAGGTTGGTGAACGTATTGTTTTTCCTCAGCCAGATGGATTGCTTTATGAAGTAAAAAAGGATGATACAATAAATTACATAGCAAAAATGTTTTTTACTTCAACAAGAGATGTTTTGAATGCGAATAATATGGATTACAATGACATTATTGTCCCCGGTCAAAGAATTTTTATTCCATTCAAAGTAATAAACAAGTACCAGTATATACCTGTACAGGTGAGATTTAGATGGCCTGTTTATGGTATTATAAGTTCTCATTATGGTTGGCGAATACATCCTATAACCCACCAGGAATCTTTTCATTCAGGACTGGATATTGCTGTGAGCGAAGGAGCACCAATTTTTGCAGCTGAAGCTGGTGAGGTAATTTTTACGGGTCTTAATGGTGGTTATGGATATATGGTTGAAATAAAACACGCTGATGGTACTATTACAAAATATGCTCATTTGAGTCATATAAGTGTTTATGAGGGTCAACCAGTAGAAATGGGTTCTTTCATAGGTAGAGTTGGGACAACGGGTTTTTCTACAGGACCGCATTTACACTTCGAAATTCGAAACAATGACTTAAGAAGCGTTAATCCGCTTTCCAAATTACCAGCTTTAGATCTTATGTACGTTATTAAGGGTTATGATGAAGACAATACCAGCACAGGTGGCAAGTGAAAAACATAATCATCAGCGCCTGTTTGCTTGGTATCAACTGCACCTACAAAGGTGATAACAATCTTTCAGTTGAAGCTTTAAAGCTTATTAATAACTATTGTCTGATCCCTGTATGTCCTGAACAAATTGGAGGGTTGGGAACACCAAGACCACGCTCGGAAATATCCGGTGGTAAAGGCTGGAAAAGCGGGGAAAGAGTAATTAATTCAAGAAATCGCGATGTAACCGATTTTTTTTTAAAGGGTGCAACTGAAACGCTCAAACTTGCAAGGTTGTTTGATTGCACCGTTGCGGTTTTGAAGAGCAAGAGCCCCTCTTGCGGTACAGAATATGTCTACGATGGAACATTTTCAGAGGTGGTTGTACCTGGAATAGGGGTTACAGCTTCTTTATTGAGAAAGAATGGAATTGAAGTTCTTAATGAAAGGCAAACGAATTATCTCATTTAGTGAATTCTTCAGGTATTATGTTTTTTAAAAAATCTTCTTTTTCTTTATCGGTTAAATATCTATCAATATTTACAAAGAACGTCCATACACTTTTTTGCCAAAAATAAAATGTTGTTTCAAATTGTTCAAGATACCCAAATGTGTATCCTGATTTTTCGATTTTGCCCTTGTTTCCCAAATTATCTCCATATATTAACCAGATATCTTTCCAGATTTTTTTGGCTTCTTCTACTGTTTTAGCTTTCCAGTAGTAAACATGTATTTTGGCATCCAGTTCCCCTGATGCAAGTAATAAACCATCATAAGGTGATACATTTACTGGTGGGCCCTCCAAAGTATCCAGTACATTATATTTTTCTCCAAAATTGATTTCACCAAGCGAATAACTGTCAGCTGGTACGACTACCTCTACATCATTTCTTGTCGCGAAAAAAACGCTGAATGCAATAGCTGCAATAATAAATACAAGAGTGAACGCTTCAATTCTTGCTCTTTTTTTCATTTTCAAAAAACTCCTGCAAAAATTTTATCAGTTTAGCTGGCTCCAGTCTATAAGTCGATCCTTTTCCCTGGAAAAAGCAGTGTTCCTCTATTAAATGAATGCTTAATTCTGAGTAGAAAATTTTTCATTGGTTTTTAATTTTCTGACAGAGATATTTGTTTTTCTAAACTGATTGCCTGGATCAAAGGGGCAACATATAAATCCTCTGCTGACATCAACGTTCACCTCAAAAATATTGTCAACAATAACATTGTTGCCTATACCCTTTTCACCTTCTTTTTTTATTTTGGTTAGAGTACTGGCGATCTTAGAACAGGATAAGTTATAATGGTTTAGAACCCGTTTGTCCTCTTCAATAATCTCTGCTAAAGGTCTTTTATCGCTCCCCATAAAACCATGGGCTACCATGTCTCTTTTATCTACATTAAATTCAGTTCTATCCTTTTTTATATTACTCAAAGTGTTACCTCCAAAAACTTAAGCGAATTTATCGTAATAGATTTTACCAGATTTGATGTTGTTTTTTAACAGTACGTTTTGTATACAGGCTTTTATCATACCAGGACTGCCACAAAGGTAAGCTTCCCATTTTGTTTCATTCTGTTTTTGTAAAAAAATCATCTACAACATCTGTTATCAAGCCTTTTTCACCCTGCCAATCATCACTTGAAGGTTCAGATATAGCTGGAATGAAATGAAACGGAGGTATTTTTTCAGCAATGCTATTGAAAAGATCAGCATAATAGATATCATTAACCTTTCTGGCGCCAAAGAAAAAATATATATCTCTACTGGGTTGTTTTCTTTCCAGCATATCTAGAACCATGGACTTTATTGGTGCCAATCCTGAACCGCCAGCAACGAAAAGAATACTTGCATTTGTATCCCGAATAAAGAAATCTCCAAAAGGTCCTGTAAATGATAATTTATCACCTTCATTTAGATAGTTGTGAATATATGTTGTGGCGATGCCATCAGGAACAAGTCTGACAAGAAGTTCAATGATTTTTTTTACTTGAAGGTGGAGATGCTAATGAATATGAGCGTACAGTCTTATCTTCAATGTTACTATAAGGGGGTATAATCAACTGTATGTATTGACCGGCTCTAAAAGACATAGGCTTATCAAAAGATAGAGTTATGCTCTTTATGTCGTGGGTTACATCATCTATTTTTTCAACAGTAGCGTTATATTCCCATGAAAGTAATTCTTCAGGTATCTTAACTGAAAGGTCCTTTTTAACAATAATCTGGCAGGCAAGCCGATAACCTTCCTCTTTTTCAGACAGAGAGATGTTTGTTCTCAGATTCTGAATACCCATCCAAATTGCTTATAACCTTTATTTTGCATCGGCCACACATACCCTTTCCACCGCAAGCAGAGGGAAGATAAATGTTATTATCAATCAAATTATGAAAAAGTGATTTATCTTTGTTCAAATCATATGTTTGTTCATCATTGACTGTTAGTTTCACTTTATTTGACATAATTTGCCTCCAGAGGAGTTTAAAAATCTTGTTTTTTGCTTGACTATAATTATAGTCATCGTGTATAATCTTTTTGAGGTGAGCATGTTGCCAAAATTGGAAAAACTTCATTTTTATACGATAGCTGAAGCTAAAGCAAATCTATCAAAGGTCATAGGCGTTGTAAATAATAATGATCATGATGTAATCATAACAAAAAATGGACTTCCCTCGGTTGCTCTCCTCTCCTATGAAAAATATGTCAAGATTCAGAAATTCTTAGATTCTGTCTATGATTTGTATTTGATGGACGCGGGTACTGATGTAGCGAATACAGAATTAAAGGATATACTTGACAGTACTGAGGAAGATTAATTGGAGGTGTTTTGATGTCTCAGGTTGTATTGAAGGATGTAACTAAGATATTTCCTGGTAATGTTCAGGCGGTTAAGAAGGCGAATTTAATGGTGGAGGACAAACAATTTGTTGTTTTACTTGGACCTTCAGGTTGTGGGAAAACAACGACATTACGAATGATTGCTGGACTAGAAGAAATCACTGATGGAACAGTTGCGATTGATGGAAAGGTAGTAAACGATGTCGAACCAAAAGACAGAGATATCGCAATGGTTTTCCAGAACTACGCTCTTTATCCCCATATGACTGTTTATGAAAACATGGCCTTTGGTTTAAAGCTTAGAAAAATGCCAAAACCGGATATTGAAAAACATGTAAAAGAAGCAGCAGAAATACTTGGAATAAGCCCACTGCTTGATAGAAAACCCAAACAACTATCCGGTGGCCAGAGACAGAGGGTTGCTGTGGGTAGAGCTATTGTAAGGGACCCAAAGGTTTTCCTTTTTGATGAACCATTGTCTAACCTTGATGCTAAATTAAGGGTCCAGATGAGAGCTGAGTTAAAAAGATTACAGCACAGATTAGAGGCAACCATGATATATGTTACCCATGACCAGGTTGAAGCAATGACCATGGCTGATAAAATTGTTATCATAAAAGATGGATTAGTTCAGCAGATAGGTGATCCATATTCAGTTTATTTTGAACCGGTCAATAAATTTATTTCTGGATTTATCGGTACCCCAGCAATGAATTTCCTTAATCTAAGCATTGAGAAGGATAATGGAAAACTGTGGGTAGTAAAAGAAAACACAAAACTGTTAATTCCCAAAGAATTCTACGACAAAATTGAAGACCTTGCAGGCAAGGATATCGTTATAGGAATTAGACCTGAAGATATGTACGATAAGATGTTTGCGCAAGATGCTTCTGAAGAGAACACGGTTAGTGGTGAAGTGGAAGTTGTAGAACCTCTAGGAAGCGAAACGTTGATACACATAAACGTTATGGGAGATACCATTGTGGCCAAGGTTGATCCTAAATCGAAAGCGTCAACAGGAGATCAAATGGATCTTGTACTTGATATGGATATGTTGCACGTTTTTGATCCCGATACAGAAGAAAACAGACTTGCTGGCCTTCATGGGGAAGAACTTCAAATTGAAGAAGAGATGAAAAAAGCAAAATCAGCTGAAGCTCAGGATATCAAAGAAAGAGAATAATAAATTTACAAAAAAAGAGGGGTATTAAATTTACCCCTCTTTTTTTATTTATGACTTTCCAGATAATTCTTAGCTCTTACAGTCAATCGGGATTTCTTTCTGGAAGCCTTGTTTTTATGAATCACACCTTTTTTAGCTGCTTCGTCAAGAACAGAATAAGATGAAGAAAGTAGTTCCTGAACCTTTTCCGGTGATTCCTCGGTATCTATCGCAACAAGCAGCTTTTTGGTTACATTTTTCATTCGAGTTCTCAATGCCTTATTTCGAATTCGTCTTTTTTCATTCTGTTTTACTCTCTTTTTGGCTGATTTGATATTTGCCACTCGGGTATCCTCCTTTCACCATTTCTGAAGTTTATTTTATCATTAAATTCTACAAATTGAAAGCTCTTTTAAGCTCATCGACCATGTCAAGCTTTTCCCAGGGGAAAACCACATCGTTTCTTCCAAAGTGCCCATAGGCAGCCGTTTTTCTATAAAATGGTGTTCTTAACTCCAGTTTATCTATTATTGCAGCGGGTCTGAAGTCGAAGAGCGCCGCAACAACTTTCTTTAATTTACTCAAATCAACCTTTTCTGTACCATAAGCGTCGAGCATAAATGACACTGGAGAAGCCACACCAATTGCATAAGCTACCTGGATCATTAATTTTTCAGCAAGTCCTGCTGCAACAACGTTTTTGGCAGCGTATCTTGCCATATAGTTTGCTGATCTATCAACTTTTGTGGCATCCTTACCACTGAATGCTCCACCACCATGAGGCACCCATCCACCATAGGTATCAACAATTATTTTTCTTCCAGTTAAACCTGTATCTGCTGCAGGACCACCCTTAACAAACCTGCCAGTTGGATTGACGTGGATTGTGGGTTTTTTAAGAAGAAATTCACCTGGTATAACAGGATTGATAACATATTCTTCTACTATATTACGAATTTCAGAAAGCTCAATGTCCGGATCATGTTGTGTAGATACAACAATTGTGGTAACAGCGGTAGGCTTTCCATCTTCGTATAAAACGGTTACCTGAGTCTTACCATCGGGTCTAATACCCTTTACGATTTTTTTCTTTCTTATATCTGCCAGTCTTTTTGAAAGTTGATGGGCAAGTATTATTGGCAGTGGCATAAGTTCTTGCGTTTCAGTAGTTGCATATCCAAACATCATTCCCTGATCGCCAGCTCCAATAACATTGTAATTGTTTTCATCAGATTGCCTGGCCTCTACTGATTTATTCACACCCAGGGCAATATCTGGAGATTGCTCTTCTATACTTGTTAAAACGGCACATGTTTCTCCATCAAAACCGAATTTAGCTCTGGTATATCCAATATCCATAATAGTGTCTCTCACGATACTTGGTATATCAACATAAGCCCTTGAACTCACTTCACCAGCAACAATAGCTGTACCTGTTGCTACCAGTGTTTCAACTGCAGCTCTTGACTCCGGATCCTGTTCAAGTAATGCATCTAATATACTGTCAGATATTTGATCAGCCACCTTATCAGGATGTCCTTCTGTGACGCTTTCACTAGTGAATAACCATTTATTCATCTGGTTGCCTCCTTTTCTATATTAACTATCGTTTTTAGCAGCTTCATAGTCTTCTTTGAAAATAAATTCTCCACCAACTATTTCAAAATTCTTTGGCTTGAAATTTCTTTTGAAATTGGCGTAAATATGAATTTTATTCTGACATTCGCTTCCAATAAACTCTTTATCAAGTTTATATGAAAAACCCCCTCCTGAATAATCCACTGCAATATCATAATATTTTCTAAGGTGACTTCGAAAAACTTCACCGCATTTTTTGCATTTGAAATAGACAACTAGAGTGTTTCTTTCATCGTAAAAGGGATTTTTTGTTATATCTTTTTCCTTCTTCCATGAAAACAACCGGATCACCTCCGCTCGATTAAACGAAATTTTACCTCAATGCGATTTCCCCAGTGATCTATTACTTCCAATCGAGCATTTTTTTCAGAACTCAAGTCAACAGTTTGCCACTTATTTATCGTAACGATTTCTTCAGGTGCAGTCGCATCCAACCTATAACGATAATCTCTCATCGTCGAATTGGTATAGATTTCATGCACAAGATCACTATTCTCTATAAAGAAATATGAAAAATCAATGCGATATATAAGAGAATCCTCGACATAAATTGAAATAGTTTTAGGGCTAATAGGTTGTCTTGATTCCACCCGCGTTCGTAGTAGAAATGGAGTATAAGGCGATATTTTTACAAGAGGATTGGGATATTTTGTAATATCATACACATTTCCTCCAGAAATTATCTCAAAAACTTTAACAGTAGTATCTGAATATTCTGGCAATTCAAAATACATACCTGGATTAAGAACCATTGTTTCTTCAAGATCTCTTATTTCTACATGAAGATGGGGATCTACATTGCCTGTATTGCCACTGTAAGCGATCATTTCACCTTTATTGAAGGCAATCTCATTTTCAGGGAATTTCACCTGTATATAACTTGAACCATAGTCAAGCAACAGTTCATTGAAAATTTTATTCAGCTGTCTCCCACTTGCATTGGTTATGCTTCCAAGATCCTGTAAATGTCCAAATAGGATTTTAATTCCTCTTTCGTTTGTAACGAAATCCTTTACTGCAGGAAGAGTCAGTATCAAAGCGGTTCCATAAAGTGGATGGTTTATCATCAATGAATCTACATATCCACTTTCAGGAGCGAATACCTCCAATCCCACTCTGGAATTTGTGGATAGGTCAATACCTTTATGAAAATGTTCGCTTATATTTAAGTCTGAGGAAAAAGTGCTCCTGTATTCACCAAAATACCCTGTTACCAATAATTCTATATTAAGTGGATCAGAAAGTACTGATGCTGTTATTATTGATAAAGAAAAAATAAGAAAAACTATAAGAGTAACGGTCTTTTTCATAGTTACTCCTCCCTCACAATCTGGTTAGTATATGGTTTTGTAGTTCTTTATCTGCTTGATACGTTAAATATGCAACATTGTTGGTATATTTTTCTTCTAAAACAGTAATTTTTTCTCTATACTGTAAAAACCTTGAGAGTTTATGCATGGGTATTTTTATACTGAATGTCTTTTTATCTTTGTTGAAATATTGTTGCACTCTGTTGAGCATTACCTGAATATTAAACCTTTTTGATGCACTGACAAAAACTGCACCTGGATATTTGTTTTCAAGCTCTCTTATTCTGTTGTTTGTGCATAGATCTATCTTATTTAGCACAACAATCTTGTCTATTTTGTCAGCCCCTATCTCTTTTAGGGTTTTTTCAACAGTTGCGGATTTTTCATCTATATTTACATCCGATGCATCCAGAACAACAAACAAAAGATCAGAAAAATTTACTTCCTCCAGCGTTGATTTGAATGAAGCCATCAATTCATGAGGAAGCTCTCTAATAAAACCGACAGTGTCAGATATTAATATTTTCTTTCCGTCAGACAGTGTGGCACGTCTTACACGTGTTTCTAGTGTTGAAAATAGTTTATCCTCTGTCTGTAATTCACTGTCCGTTAGTTCGTTTATTAGCGATGTTTTTCCTGCATTGGTATAACCAACAAGTGACACTACCGGTATTGAATTCTCCATTCTTCTTTTTCTCATTGTAGAACGCTCTGAACGAAGTTTCTTTAATGCTTTTCTTAAATGAGATATTCTCTTCAGTGCGTTCCTTTTATCTATCTCTAACTTTTTCTCACCCGGTCCTCTTGTTCCAATCCCTCCACCTAAGTTGGAAAGTTTTTTGCCTTTGCCCTTAAGTGTTGGCAACGAGTATCTCAATTGAGCAAGTTCAATTTCCATTTTCCCCTCTTTTGTAGTGGCATTTCGGGCGAAAATGGAAAGGATAAGTCCGGTTCTATCCATTACAGTTATATCAAGTACTTTCTCCATTTCAGATTTTTGTGTTGGGTTCAGTTCATCGAGTGCTATTAGATATGAGATATTCTCATGATGCGCTAATCTTTTGATATACTCAAGTTTACCTTTTCCGATATAATAAGCGGGATGAATATGTTCACGATTTTGAATAATCGTTTCTACAACTTTATAATTAGCAGTTGCGGCCAGAAATCTCAATTCACTACATAATTCAGCTGATTTTTTCTTGTTGTATTGACTGGAGACTGCTATGATTAGTGCTCTTTTTGTTATTTAATATCACCTCTTCAATTTTTCTGTGAAAGTTTAACATATTTTGATGGTATAAGCATCTTGATTGCATGTTTGTATACAAGAGTTTGTTCCTCGCCATCTTCAAGCAAAACGGTAAAACTATCAAAGGACTTTATTACGCCTTTTGTCTGAAACCCACCTTCCAGGAACACTCTCACTTCGATTTTATTAATGCGTAATAAATTGAGAAACCTGTCCTGTAGGTTAAACTTTTCAGTCATTCTTATCCCCCCAAATAGACAATAATTTCGATTTAACTGATTCTACATTGTTATAATAAGAATCGTTTGTTAAATTGAACCATATAGCCTTTTTGTATCGCCTGAACCAGATTATTTGCCGTCTGGCAAACCTTCTTGTATTTCTTTTTATAAGCTCCACAGCTTCTTCCCAGGTTAATTTTCCATCCAGATAACTGTTTATTTCATTATAACCTATACTCTGCATTGCATTTAAGTCTGAAGAAAAGCCATTCTCTCTTAAACTCTTTACCTCCTGTAACAGTCCTTTTTCTAGCATATTATCTACACGTCTGTTTATTCTTTCGTGCAGCTCTTTTCTGTCTCTATTTAGTATTATAACAGTAAAACTTTTCGAAGGCTGTGCTTCTTTCTGAAGAATTGATAAAGGTTTACCAGTCGTTAGAAAGACCTCGAGGTATCTAATTGTTCTTTTCTTATCATGTTCATGAAACTTCTCGAAGGCGTCATTATCGACCATTTTTAATAGTTTTCGCAGTATTCCAGGGTTTTCCTCATCGATAATCCTCAACGCTTTTCTAACATTTGTATTTTTTGAAGTATTTTTCACCAGTCCAGACATTAATGCTTCAGCATACATTCCTGTTCCACCAGCAGGAACAGGAATTTTGTTTTTTCTGATTATGTTATCTATGGTTTTTTCAGCCATTTCTTTGAACTTAAAAACATTAAATTCTTCATCAGGTTCAACAAAATCTATCATGTGATGAGGCACTTTATTTATAATTCTTTCATCAGGTTTGGCCGTGCCGATATCCATGTACTTATATATCTGCCTAGAATCAATTGACACTACTTCAATGGGGATAGATCTTCCTATTTCTAGTAATAGTTCAGTTTTACCCACCCCTGTAGGTCCTAAGATCATAGGAATGGTCATAATTCTATCACTCCGTATATAACACCGCTGTTTTTACTGATTTTTTGATATGAAAAATTTGTATCAAGTTCACTGAATA
>JAYEJL010000083.1:0-12838 GCA_034660555.1 Thermotogota bacterium | reverse complement strand
AGTTTTACCTTTTACCTGTAAATGTGAATTCTTTTAAGCGTATCAATTCTTGTTGTTTCCAAAATATTATCTACTTCCTTGAAATGGATCTTCTTTTCTCTTTCTTTTATATTGCAACCCCCCCTTTTTAAAAGGCTCGTTACACTGAAGGTCTTACATTGATGAGGAGATCTGAATAAACTTTTTCTTTCTGAGACTCAATAATTCTTTCGATGTTGCTGTAATTTCTAAATTTTCTTTTGAACATTTCAACCCCTCCTAAACATTTCGTTGATTTCTATTTATAATATACACTTTTAATTCAATAAAGTCAAGTAAAAAGTGAAGACAATTATAAAATAATTGATAAAATTCAAGAAAAGAATGATAACAAAACAAGAAAAAGTGTCTGTAAACACCAAATATAAACAATTATGAAAGGAAAATAAGAATTATAGAACAAATAAAAAAATTGAAGAATATTTATAAAATTATATTTTCATGAGTAAAATTTAATAATGAAAGCTCAAATTGTGTATGAAAATTCAGAAATTCTGAAAAAATCTATCAGATCTCTTCATACGGATGATTTTCAGTTTGTTTTTTTAATAACAGATAAATGGTTTCTCGTAATATTTCCAACTACTAAGGTTCACAAGCGAAAAACACAAAAGTAGTTTCTGTTTGGTAAAATGATTCGAACTTATATGTTTATGGTAAAATCGGAAAAACAACTTTTTTAATGAATTATGTGATTGATATGTTGAAGGTAAATGAGGAGGTGAAGGCGCATAAATTATGCGTTACTGATATATGAGTAATTCATTAGGAATTATTGAAGTAAAAACAAAGAAGGATAAAAAAGACTTTATAAAATTCCCTTATAGACTTTACAAAAATGATCGAAACTGGGTACCTCCATTAAAAAGCGATATAAAGAAAATAGTTAATGATAAAAATAGTCAGTTATTTAATAACGGTCCGCATAAATTCTTTCTTGCAAAAAGAGGTAGGGAAGTTGTTGGAAGAATTGCTGTAGGAGTCGACAAAAAGCTTAATGAATATAAAGAGGTCAATCACGCTTACTTCACGCTATTTGAATCTGAAGAAAATCAGAATACAGCAAATCTTTTGATGGAAACAGCAGAAAAATGGGCTTACAAACACAAAATGATATATCTAAAGGGGCCTGTGTCACCTACAAATGGTGACGATTACAGAGGACTTCTTGTCAATAATTTTGAGAATCCACCCACCATTTTGATGCCATACAATCACCCATACTATGTTGATTTTTTTGATGAGTACGACGGGTATCTGAAATACTATGCTTTTGAATACGATCCTGAAAAAAGTCTAAGTGATAAGCAAAGAAGGCTGGCTTCCATTGCTATGAAACGATATGACTTTACTGTGAAAAATGCAGATTTTTCTAACTTAAAAAAACTTTCCAGAAAGTTTTATGAGGTAACAAAAGAAGCGATGCCTGATTGGGAAGAGGATATTATTCCGCCAACATATGATGAAATATTGAGTATGGCCAAGACTTTAAAATTGGTTGCAGATCCTTCGCTTGTGGCTATAGCGTATTCAAACGATGAGCCAATAGGATATTTTGTAGCATTTCCTGATTTTAGCGATATCATTCGAAAAATAAAAGGGAATCTATTTCCCTTAGGATGGGTAAGATTTCTTATGGATCGGGGGAAAATAAAGAGGGCAAGAGGAGCAATCCTTTTTGTTATTCCAAAATTCAGAAATAAAGGTGTTCCTATAGCAATGTTTGTTAAGGTTCTGGAGGCTCTTAAGAAGAAGGGTTTTAAAACTGTAGAGGGGTCTTCTATAAGCTGGAAAAATTTTGTTATGTTGACCAATGCTAAAAAGATTGGTGGAAGGCACTATAAGACTTATGTAATATATGGGAAAAAACTTGTGAAGCGGGAGCTTACCATGGAAGAGTTGTACGGTAATGCTTCATGGAAATTCAAGCATGATCGTCTAATTTCAATAAACAGCGAGTAATATTTTTATTCTTTTAGAGGTGAGGTTATGAATATTGGGATCATTGGGGTAGGTAATATTGGAAGCATTTTTGTAGAGAGATTAACAGATACAGATGAAAACCATATTGTCATTTATGATAGAAATCCACAAAGGATGAGTGTTTTCAAAGAGAAAAATGATGTTGAAATTGCCAGTGGTATTGGTAACGTTGTTGACAATGCGGAATTAATAGTGATAGCTGTCAAGCCACAGGATGCAAGAGAACTGCTTAAAGAACTTCGCAAGGTCGATGTTGGTGAAAAAATTCTGGTAAGCACAATAACAGGAGTCACCACTGAAAAGATTAAAGAGATTGCCAGGGTCAGTTATGTGTCAAGAATTATGCCCAATGTTCCAGCTGCCATTGGCAAAGGTGTAACCGGATTACATATGGATAATGCTCTGGATGAAGAAAAGCAAAAGAAAATCATCACGCTGCTCAAAAAACTTGGTGAAGTAGTGGAAATTGAGGAAAAACATTTTTCTGCTGTTACCGCTTTGAGTGGAAGCGGTCCTGCATTTGTTTTTGTAATAGTTGAGTCACTTATAGACATTGGTTTGAAAATGGGTTTGTCCTATGATAAAGCAAGAGAACTCATCATAGATACATTAATCGGTTCGGGAGAGCTTCTGAAAGCAAAAGGAAGTCATCCCGGAGAGTTCAGACACCTTGTAACTTCTCCCGCGGGAACAACGATAGAAGGCATTTATTCATTGGAGAGAGACGCTTTTAGAGGAACCATTATGAAAGCACTATTTGATACCTATACAAAGGCGAAAAATCTCAGTGAAGATATTGAAAACTCCTATTGATATATTTTAAAGATCATTAACTGAAAAGCTTTGATGCTTCCTTCATTTTTTGCACAACGGGTACATCAAATGTACATCTTTGTTCACACACTTTGCATTCAATACATTTATCTGGTTTTACTTCAAGCTCTTTATATTCTTTTATCGCATAAGGTGAAATATCTTCATAGGCAAGGTCAAGAATTCTGTTTACTCTTACGATATCTATGTTTACCGGACAGGGTAAACAATGGTTACAGTACATACAACTACCCTTTATATTCCATGCGGGATTTGTGTTGATCTTTGAAAAATCCTTTTCCTCATCTGTTGCAATAAGATATTTGATGGCTGCTTTTAGCTCATTTGTGGTTTAGCATCCAGGTACCGTGGTGGTGACTCCAGGTTGTGACAGGGCATAATGTAAACATTGAGTGGGATTGAGAACAATGGAACTTGGATTTTCTTTCCAGAATAACCAGCCGGCAGCGTAAACCTTCATCGCAACAAGCGAAACCTGTTTTCTAGCACACAACTTCTGTAAAAGCCTTCTTGAAGATTCAGGGGTTAATTTACCGTCTTTTGCGTATGGTTCATCTTTCCACAAAGTGTCAAGTCCTTCATCACCAGCTGTTAAATCAAAAGCAGGGTTTATGGGGAACATGAGCACGTCTATCAAATCATTTTCTACAGCATTTTTTGAAACAGGAACTTTGTGGCTACTCATCCCAATGAGTCTGGTTCTTCCTTCTTTTTTTTTAGTCTAAGAGCGAGTTCATATAATCCGTTATCTCCAAAGGTTCTTTCGAAGTCATCCTCTTCATCAACAAAGTGAATCATAAGAGCATCAACATAATCCGTTCCAAATCTTTTCAGCATGTCATAGAAAAACTCTTCAGATTTCTTAACATCCTTGGAACGAACATATTGTCCATCAACATATAAAGCACTAAGATGGCCTGCGATAAGCACTTTATCTTTTTTGCCTTTAAAAGCATAACCAAAGTTATCCCTGAAATCAGGATCGGCTAAGAGTAGATCGATATAATTTATCTCGTTTTCGATTGCAAGGTCAACTATGGAAGCAATTGTATTTCTGTCGGCTTTCTCAAGATGTTCAGTACCAAGCCCGATAATTCCTGCTTTTATATTTGATTTGCCCAGTGTTCTGTAATTCATTTAACCTTCGCAACCAGAACAATCACTACTATTACAACCTGAACAGGGAGAAGAAGGTCCTTCTTTAGAAGCAACTGAGAAAATTGTAATAAGTTTTTCCAATTTTCCACCACATTCAGGACATACTCCCGGATCCTGATTTATTTTAAGAAGCAAATCGTTTTTCCAGCCACATTCATTACATTTATAACGATATATTGGCATGATATTCCTCCTTTTATGTCATCATTATAGCAAGAAAAATGTTTAATGCAGATAGACCATCCAGGTTCTATAATGTTAAATAGGAAGTGAAATGGATAAAAGGAGAATATTGACATGTCGGAAATTGGTAGGGGTTATACTCATATCTATACCGGAAATGGAAAAGGGAAAACGACAGCTGCTTTGGGTCTTGCGTTGAGAGCTGCCGGGGTAGAATTAAAAACAAATATTGTTCAGTTCATGAAAGGCCAGCATTACAGTGAACTTGATTCAGTTAAGAAGCTCAGAGGTCGCATTCACATCGAACAATATGGAGACAAAGAGTTTTGTAGGATAACTGATCCGCCTGATTCAAAGTTTGTTGATCAAGCAAAAAGAGCCATAACAAGGGTAAAGGAATTAATGGACCAGAAAGAATGCGATATTCTTGTAGCGGATGAAATAATCACATCGGTACTTTTTCATCTTATTAGTGAAGATACGGTTATAGAAATTATGAAAAGGAAACCTGATGGAATGGAACTGATACTTACCGGCAGAAGCGCTTCGGATAGGCTTATCAATGAAGCTGATTTGGTAACGGAAATGCGAGAAATAAAACATTACTACAAGAAAGGAATCATCGCCAGAAAAGGTATAGAAATGTGATTCTACAGTTTTTTAAAGTGTGAGTTCATACCATGACAGATTATATTTGTGAGGTGATATTAATGAGTATATCTACAGGTAGAGGAGACAAAGGGAAAACAAGCTTATGGTCAGGCGAAGAGGTTTTCAAAGATGATTTAAGGGTTGAATCCTATGGAACCGTTGATGAACTTAATTCTTTTCTGGGAAAAGCAAAACATGAATGCGCTTCTGCTGTTGTCAAGAATGCTATTCATAATATTCAAAAGGATTTGTTTAAAGTTTCATCAGAATTGGCATCCAAAAATAACAAAAAGGGCAAATTAATTAACAAGGAAGATATAGAGAGTATGAAAAATCAAATTAGCTATTATGAGACAAAAATTGATTTGAAGGGCTTCGTTGTTCCAGGGTTGACAGCACACTCAGCTTCTATAGACATTTGCAGAACAATTGCAAGGAGAGCGGAAAGACGCATAGTATCTTTGAGTCGAGATGAAGATATTTCAGAAAATTTACTCAAATATATAAACAAACTCTCTGATCTTCTTTATTTGCTTGCACGTTATGAAGATAAGATTGTATAAAGTTATATAAAAAAACAAGACAAAAAGAGGCTTTTATGAATAACAACTCGCAAATGCTAAAAAAAGAAGAGATCGGAAGCAGGGGTACTTTATTCACTCTCGAGAATGATGATTTTATTGTAAGCGTTTATGTAATTCGTGGAGAAAAATTCAATTTTCTAATTGATACGCTCACCGGACCTGAAACCATCGCTGAAGTAAGGGATTTTATTAAAAAAGAATTGCCCGACAGGCCGCTATTCATTATATACACCCATTCTCATTATGATCATACTTGGGGTATATGCCTCTTTGACAACAGAATAGTTGTAGCACATGAAAAGTGCTATGAACTGCTTGATATAAATGAAAGGAAGCGCTTAAAGGAAAAGCCAGAATTTGCTGATGGAGAAGTTGAAATTATTCTTCCAGATATACTTTTTAAGGAGACTTTGAGTTTCCCCGGGGAAGAACTTAAGTTATTTTACTCACCAGGTCATACAGTTGATTCATTGAGTATATACGATGAAAAAGACAAAGTGCTGTTTGTTGGTGACAACACAGAAATACCGCTACCAATGCTTCAGTGGAATAATCTGGAAAGGTTTAAAGAAACCCTGGAAGGCTATCTGAAAATGTACTTTGACGTTTTACTTTCATCGCATAACAGAGATATTGACAGAAAGAGTGTAGAGGATCACCTGGATTATATTAATGCAGTAATAAGCGGTAACGATGAGAAGTACAGACAGGGAAAAAATGCGAAGATACATGAGTTTAATATGGAAAACCTAAATAACGTCCAGCGCTAGCGCTTCGTCCATCACTTCGTTTCGTCTAACGCTTGCTGGTAGCAAGCTTGGTCCATCGACTGGAGCAAAACCCATTGATATGCGATTTGGGAAGCAATCGGATATGCGTGTTGGGGTACACACGGATATGCTGCTTGAGGGACAGCAGGATATACGAATTTGAGAAACAATTCGGATATGCGCCTTTGGCGGATAAAGGAATAAAAAATCGTTTTAGGATCTGGGATATGATGGGGTTTAGTAAGAGCAAAATAACACTCACCACTGCGAGTGATCCCCCCGCTCTCAAAGGCGGAATGTTTAGATGTGTAATTCAAAAACCTGACACCCCTCCCTGCTTCGCAGGACTCCCCTCGTAAGGGGAGATTTTAAAAACGCTTTCTGATAACGGGATTAGGTGTTTTTGAATGCCCTCTAGAGAGGGCTGCCGGAGGCTGGGTGTGTGAATTTTAAAGCCAAAAAACGTTGTACGCAAAGTTCAAAAAATGCAAAACGAGAGTCCGAGAAGGGGAGAATCCGAGAGAAATACCATAAATACTAGAACACGTGAACCGTTTACCGTGAACCGATAGATTCAAGAACATCGTCCATCGACTGGAGCAAAACCCATTGATGTGCGATTTGGGAGGCAATCGGATATGCGCTTCGCAGGGACCTTCCTCAAGGAAGGAATTTTAAAAACGAGAATCAACAAAAACCTATTGAAAACAAGAAACCGATAAAGTTCTTACAACACTGATATGCATCTACGGTGGTCTGAACTATTGGAGTTAATCCTTAAAGTGAATAGAAATATGAAGGGTGTCAAAAAACAATAAATGCCACTTTAGCAGTGGCATTTCAATTTGTGTTTTGCCTTGATAAGGCATTAATTTCATGACTAAAAAAGTTTATGTGTTTAAAATACGGCTAAAATGGCTGTAAGTAGCCATATAACGCTGAAAATTGCTAAACCTATAAATAGTAATCCAAAGATTACTCGTAAAAGACAGGCTGCTACACTTAATGTCAAAGAAAGCATTACAATTGCGCCAATAATTGCAAGAAATAAGATAATTAATTGCATTATATTGACCTCCAAATAAATATTTTGCTAGAGTTTATCATAAATAGCATCAAATGGGAATCTTCACTAATGTTCATTGGGTATTTTGCAAAATAGTGTGTCATCATTGGTATTTCAAAGATAAATACTTATTTTCGTTAAGTTTTATATAATGCTCTTTTATAAGTGCCATAAAATAATAATTGTACTAATAATTAGTTGTAAGTGTACTTAGTAAAAAAACTCGAAACATGCTTTATTTAAGGCTTTATGGCGTTTTGTATTAAGAAGGATACGTTATTATGCCAACATCTTTGCTACTTCAAGCAAAAAGTTTCTTTTTTTATACAGTATTTATAAATTACAGTTGCTAAAGTAAGTTGATTTAGCATCAAAAAAGGGAGATGATGACCATCTCCCTTTTTAACAATTGTCAAATATTAATTTTCTTCGTTTTTTACAAGGCCTCTCCAGATTATTTCTCTGATATTTTCAAGACTACGTGGATCATTTGAGGAACTCAACCCGTTTAGTATCAAATCTGCCGCATCGTTAGAATCAATATTGCTATCAATAACTTCGAGGTTCTTTGATTCTTCTATGAGATTGGAAATTCGCTTTCTTAAACTCATGTAGCGGTCTTTGACGCGTTCCCAGGAATCCTGATCTGTTCTTGAAAAGTTCACTCGCTCTCTGAGAATAATTCTCTGAACCTCGGTTTTGTTCGTCATAAAATTAATATACGATTTCAGCAATTTTTTGAGCTTCTTTAGATACATGTTTTCATTTTCTACCTCATTGAACAGGTGGGTTTCAAGTTCGTCCATTGAATAATGCCAGACCTTGTAAAACAACTCTTCTTTGCTGGGAAAATAGTAATATATGAGCGCTTTTTTAACTTTGGCTTCTTTAGCAATTTCTGACATGCTAACTCCGTTGTATCCCTTCTCAGCAAAGCTTTTTCGTGCGGCTTCAATAATTTTTTGTTTGGTGTTTATCTTTTTGCGCACGTTATCCACCACCTGTTTAGCCTTTTTTATCTACAGCAAGCTTTTCCTCGTTATTAGCGTATTTTCTCATCCTTACATCAAAGTCATAAATGCCTCTCTTGGAAGGATGTGTTTCAGAGTATCCTTCTTCATACCAGAGCTTATCTGCGTATTTTGCCCAGCCTTCAGCAAGTTTATCAAGTTCAGGACCAAGTTCTGTAACAATTTTTTCACTGCCATCATGCTGTGGTATTGCGTTGAATTTTTTAACCATAGCTCTGAGTACTTTTGGGTTGTCTATGATTGGACATGGTCTAAATAGATTGTTTGAATAAGGTACCATTCTCTTGTATGCACTGAAGAACGGTGACTTAAGTATATCCAGAAGGCTCTTTTCTCTTATGCTATCTACTGCGAACTGCTGGAAAACACAGGGTTCAACATATCCTTTTGCATTGACGTGTAAGTACTTGGCTCCTGCTGCAAGACAACCGTTTGTGAGGAACCCGTGATTCCAGAAATCTGCAACAAACGCAAAACGACCTCCTAAACGAAGTTCTTCAGTTTTGTAGAATCGTTCGTATCTTTGTTCGGGAGTGGGCACAAGATCCATAGAAGGATTCATTCCCACAGGCATGAACTGGAAAACCCAGGCATAAGAAACACCTTTATTTTCAAGATAATCCCAGAATTCATCTTTCATCATAACATCGTGATTCATTTTTGTTGCTGTGACAGAAGTACCATAGATAACACCGGCTTCTCTTAAATTTTCCCAGGCCTGCAAGATTTTCTTAAATACTCCACGTCCACGTCTCCAGTCTGTGTCGCTTTCAAAACCTTCGACTGAAACTGCCAAAGTAGCATTACCAAGTTCAGCCAGTTTCTCTGCTTTTTCTTTTGTTATTAGTGTTCCGTTGGTGAAAATCTGGAAATAGCTGTCGTTGTACTTTTCCAGTGTTTCCATTAGATGAGGCCATACAAAGGGTTCGCCACCGGTGATTACAAAGAAGTAAATACCCAGGTCATTAGCCTGTTCGATCAAGTTTTCTACTTCTTCTTTTGAGAGCTGGTATTTTCTTCCATATAACCCTGCATAGCAACCTACGCAATTCAAATTACATGCAAATGTAGGACTAATTACTACCAATTTTGGAATTACAACTTCATGTTCAAGCATCTTTTCAATTCTAATTTTTTCACCAATAGCAAATTCATTTACTATAAGATTTGTCATTACTTTTTCAACTGCTTTCGGACTTGATTTTTCAAAGACATTCTTCCATGATGTAATCATTGGATGCTTTTCTTTTGCCAAATTTGCAAGTTTCCTCAAACCACTTTTAGATGGTTCTTTTGTAATTGTGCTCATCGTTGAAAACAGCTTTTCGAGTGTTTCTTCTGAAGAATTCCTGACGACAGACGAAACAAATTTACCTGCCTGTTTCAACATCGGTTTCTTCATACTATCTACAAACGACATTAAATCACCTCCATAAGAATTTTACTGACCGTTTAGTAAAACTATAGAGGTTAAATGTTTAGTTGTTTATTCATAATTGTTAAATAACAGTAAAAAAACGGGGCTAAGCCCCGTCTTTTAGTTAAAATATCTAGCTGTTAGTTATTTTCAGTTTCTGTGGCGTTTTCTGTTTCACCTTTTAGGTTATCCAGAAGTTGTTTGTTCTCTTCTGTAGGTTGGAGCTGGTAAAGAGTTTCAGCATACTGGATCATTTTGCTTAAATGCTGTTCCTGGTTTTCCTGATCAAGACTTGCAAGAATCTGTAGAGCGCTTAGCGCCTTATCAATAGCTTCAATTCTCAGATCATCATTTGCATCGGAATTGATTACATTAGCTAAATTGTTATCCACATTTTTCAAAGAATTGACGATCATTGATACAAAATTCTGTTGTCCATATTGCTGGATATACATCTGAAGCATTTGTTGATTACTTAGTAATGAATATACCTCTTCGAGTATAAGCGTATTGTAATTCAATGATACGTCTGGTCTGTCTGGATAGAATCTGTACATTTCCATGGCGACAGTCCAGGATTCTGGTGAGATCTTGTACATTTCATTTACCGCATCTTTGTATTCATCTGTATCATCTTCAACCAGTTCAAGATTCAGCTGTATGTAATTTGCCAGTTTTACATCACTTGCGGGATCTGATTCAAAATTAGTTGCGGCGACAGTTTCTTCTAATTCATACATTAATTCTTTTCTTTCTTCTTCTGTTTCAGCTTTATGAAAATGTTCGTATGCATTCAGTTTTGGGTCAGTTATTTCTAAATTCATATTATTCTCTGATTTGTAATTCTCAAGCCATTCGTTGAATTTCGCTGATACATAATCATTTTTAAATTGTTCAAAAGCCTCAACGTTGTTTGTAAGATCTTCGTAGGTATCAATAATGTTCTTATTTTGAACAAGTATTAAATGATAGCCAAAATCTGATTCAACAGGGCCAGTTATAACACCGGGGGTAGCCGCAAACGCAGCGTTCTCAAAAGCTCCTATCATTTCACCGTGGCTAAATGTACCAAGTCCACCACTTGATTTTGCAGATGCTTCATCTTCAGAAAAATCTGAGGCAGCTTCTGAGAAATCTAACTCTCCTGATTGAATCATCTCTTTTATTTCAATCGCCGATGCTTCAGTTGAAAGCAAAATATGACTTGCTGTAACCGTTTCATACTGATCCTTTATGTTTTGTTTTCCTTGTTCAAAGTATTCAGCCATGGATTCTTTATCCTGTGAAACAACCTCGTTCTGTACCATTGTTTTCTGTTTTTGACTAAAAAGATAATCGTAAATCAGATTTGAGAAAGCATCAACTGAACCATATGCCTGTTCTATTTGTGATAATGCTTGTTCATCAGCAGTATATTGTGAAATCATTGCTTCTTTTTCTGTTTCTATGGAAGTGGCATCAGGAGTTAAGTCATGTGTATTTGCATAGTATCTGATAAGATTTCTATCAAACAAAGATTGCATTATTGAATATTTTAAGCCAATAAGGCTGGGTAATTGATTTGAGCCAAAGTATTTATCGAAGCTTACTCCCTGCTGCTGTAAACTGCTAACTGTTTGCTCAACTGATTCTGAAAGTTTGGATTGTGTAATCCAGTATTCCTCAGGTAATGGATTCGAATCTTCTTCGATTTTTGCCACGATGTCTGCAGAAAAAGCTGCAGTAATTGTTAACAAAATGACGAATGTTACTACCAATAGTTTTCTCATTAATGGACCTCCCTAAAAAGATAGTTTATAACAATGATATCATCATAATATTCTAAATCAACTTTATAGTACAATTAGTAAGACTAAGTGAATGTTATAATTAGTTCAATTGATTTTCAGCGGTGATGAAAATGAGGACACAGATAGTAAGGGAATATTTAAATCAAAAAGGATATGATGCTATCCTCATGGGTAATATCGAGAGTCTTTTCTGGCTTTTTGAACGAGCTGTTGATCCCAGAAAAAATGGGAGTTACCTCTACACTGATTTTCTTGTTTATATTGATGATCATCGTACAGTGGTTATCTTACCTGAAAGAGAAAAAGATAGAATTAGTGAAAAACTTGAAAATTACAATATAGAGTTTGAAACCTACTCCTGGTTTAAAGGACCTATCAGCATAATCAACTCGCTAGGCAACAACAGAAGACTCGTAACTGACTGTATTTCATTTACAAAGCTGCCAACAGTTGAATATGTGGATAATGATTTCAAGTTTCTTCAACTGCAGTTTTCTGAGAAAGAAATTTCACGACTTAGAGCAACTGGAACATTAAGTGAAAATATGTTATTTGAATTCTCCAATGAACTACGGTCTGGAATGACAGAAATAGAAATAGAAAAAATACTCAAAGCGTTATTTCAGGAAATTGGGCTAGAGGTTTTGTATCTTGTGGTTCTTTCTGATGAAAGGTTAGAGAAGTTCTGCAATGCAAGCTCCACCGGCAAAAAAGTGAAAAGGCATCTGGTTATTTCACTTAGAACTCATCGCCGTGGGTTAAGTGTTTCGTTGAGTCGTTCGTTCTTTTTTGGAAAAGTGCCCGGTGACCTGGCTGATCTATACGACAAATCTGCAGCTTTATTTGCGAGAAGCGCTTATGATTTTTTGCAAATAAGAAGGCTATCTGAAATCTTAAAAAGAGCTAAGAGTAACTATACAAGTATTGGTTATGAAGAGGAATGGAAAAATTTTGATGTAAACTTTTCCGCAAGGTTTGGAGTAGAAAATATCTCACCTTTAACTGAGCTGGATTTTGAAGTGAAGGAAAATATGGCTTTTTCTTTCTCCGCACCGCTCAAAACTGCGAGAAATGAGGATACAGTTTTACTTAAAAAGTTATCAACAGCTGCTGAACTGATTACACTGGGTAATAATTTTCCAAAGATAGTTGTTAATGTTGAAAATATGAAAGTTATGAGACCATGGATCATGGAACTGTAAACTTATTTAAAAGCAATATATTGACGCAAGAGGTAAAATCTGATATATTTAATTGGCTCCGGGGAGTAGCGCAGATGGCAGCGCGCCTGTCTTGGGCACAGGAGGTCGCTGGTTCAAGTCCAGTCTCCCC
>JAYEJL010000082.1:0-2558 GCA_034660555.1 Thermotogota bacterium | reverse complement strand
CACTCCCAGAAACATTGGAGTAGTCACGGTGAATAAGGGCATTTAAAAGACCTTCTCGTAAGGCAAGCCTGGGAAAACCTTTATCAATTCTTTTCCAGTTGGAACCTTTGAACTGGCTACTTATTCCAATATTTACATCAAAAAACTGCGTAATGTCTTCAACGTTTCTAAATAGGTTACCTTCAAATAATCTGTCATAAAGAAATTCATCTCCAGCTTTACTGTCTTTAAAGACAGTTAATCTAATTCGGGCTTGTGGTAAAAACCGAGAAGGTTCTTTTGCGAAGAGAATAACTGCAGCATTTGTAAGGTTTCCATTTTGATAAAGACCATAGTAGGTCAGGAATTGATTAATTTCATTTTCCGAGAGAGATTTTCCTCTACCTGATTTTTGAAGGTCTTTCAACGTATCTCGTATAACCAATTCATCTAGATCATCAAGTTCTACATCTAATGCATCTTGCCGTTCCCAAAGGGTTTCAGTTTTTTGACGTTTTTCAATAAGTTCTGATATTTGATTAGGAGTTGCTTTGGCTATATTAGTAACATTTCGAAAGTAAATACTACTCTTGAATGTGTAAGGGAACCTTGATCCCCTCCAAACTTTTATGAGAAGCACATTCAAATCTTTATAGGTTTCTATCGAAATTGATATAGGTGCATTAGGAGCAATAGCTGGAACAAGGAAATTCTCTAATTCTGATTTTTGCCTCTCGGCATCTGAAACCCCAACTATTTCATTTTTCTTTACTCCAATTAAAATCTGACCACCTTCGGTATTCAGGAAACTGCAAATGGTTTTTCCAATATCTTCTTTGCGAACAACATTCTTAAATTCAAGCTGCTCGCCCTCACCTTGCTTTAAAAGACTTTTTATGAGTTGTTCGCTTTTCATTCTTTATTCCTTTGAATTTTTTCTAATTCTTTTTTTCTCAGTTTAATATTCTTGAACTGAGTATTTATAAATTTGTAAGTTTCATTTGTCTTAAAAAATGAATGAGCCCAATTCGATTTTATGTCATTATACATATCAATCACCTTTACGCTATCCAGTACACTCGTTGGCTTTATCTCAAAATCCTTAATTCGTTTGCCATCTTTATCAAACATGAATTGTTGAAGAAGTTTTCTGGCAAAGGTGACATAATGATGTGCAATAAACCACCTTGGTTTATCTAATTCCTCAGCTTTTAAGAATTCTTTATGCGTTATACCGGAACCATATCTTGGGAATACAATACCAAAAAACAGATCACAATCTTCCACAGCTTTTAAGCAGGCTTGTTCAGATGTGTAACCTGCAGGTACATAAACAGTTCCTTCCTTAGACATGACGACTTCGTAACCAAACCCGTCGAGTATGCTGTAAATGGCATCCAAATCACTTTCTGAACCATAAACTGTAGAGGATACCATTATTTTGAGTTTTTTCTTACTCATTCTTACTCGTCTTTCTTACTTTTTATAATTAAGAGCATTATAGCTTTTATGCTCCGTACGATTACAATAAACTAATCTTAGCATTGTACCCAACGTTTGCATAAACGAACCATTTCGTTTATAAGCCTTCGGCTTATTAATTCATCTGAATTCGGTTGCATAAACGAACCTTTAATGCATTAATTTTTCATAATATTTCCTTCTTTTTTATTTCCTGCCATTCTTCTTTGGTAGGCAAAGAAAGGCTTTTCAATTGAGTAATGCTTAAATGGTAGGTAATTTCACGGTATACATCTTTTACATATTTCCTTACATAATCTGAATTGAGATATTCTACTATCTCTGAATTACTCATATCAAACTCTATATTAAATAAATCATTTTTTCTTAAGAGGTGATAAATATCGCCCATCCAGGGATAACATCTTTCATCTATAGCTGCTCCCACCTTACCATTTTCTCTAAAACCTAAACCAACTACGATATGTGGAGCACCAAAATACTGCCGTAGTTTCTTTACTTCTGACTTTTTAATCCAATAACCTGTAAGATTGTTATAGATAATCTTGTTACATTTAAGATTTCGTCCATTTAAAAGAGGCAAATAATCATTTTCTCCAAGAGGCTTTTCTTTTGCTATATCGGGACTATGTTTAATTTCAGGTGTCCTCGGTGAAATCCTGATTTCATAAATATTACCTAACCGATAAGAACAAATACTTTCTATGGTGTGTGTATAATCCGTTTCAAACTTGACTACCTCACCTTGCCAGTGAGACTCTACTTTTATCGTACAAATCTTATTGTCTCGGTATTCCAAAAGTTCTAAACGAGAAGTAAACTTATCAGATTTAAGGAAGTTAAGCACTACTGATGAAACATCCGCTTCAGGCTTAAACACATCTGGCCCCAAATAAATTATAGCAGTTCCCCCATTTTGGGATAAAAAAGTTCTCAGCTTTTTAAATTCATCCAGAATCATAAATGTAGGAGGAACGATAAAAATCAGTTGTCCTTCAGGTTGGAGCAACTTAATAGATTTTTCTATAAAGGCACCGTAAACATTATATTTTCCATACCAAGTCTCATACAGACTTTTATATTTTTCCTTAGTGGTA
>JAYEJL010000081.1:0-50856 GCA_034660555.1 Thermotogota bacterium | reverse complement strand
GAGGCCACATGCATCTTTGAATTATGAAACCCCCATGGCTTACAAGGAAAAGGGTAATAATTCAAAGATAATCATAGTAAAAAGGTGATTGTTATTGTTCCGTGTCCAATTTTAGGGGGTCAGAACGAGAACCAATCGGTCAACGGAAAACGGTTCACGGTTCACGTCTTTTGAACCATCGATGGATGAAGCTTGCCAGGGGCAAGCGTTGGACGATGGACCAAGCGTCAGCGTTGGACGTTTTTTTTATTTCTTGATAAACCCTATACCCCAAACCCGATTTTTAGCATTATCCGCTGAAAGCGCAAATCCGAGCGTAGCTCGTATATCCTGCTGTCTCTCAAGCAGCATATCCGCCTGCTCCTCAAGGCGCATATCAAGGGTTTTATGTTTTTTTGTACTTCACGTACAACGAACAACCAACAACGCACAACGGTATTAAACACGTACAACGTGTTTTGCATTTTATTCGCTTGACACCGCTAAAGCTGTATAATATAATGGTTTTGCCTTTGGGAGGTCGTCTAATGGTAGGACAGCGGACTCTGGATCCGCCGGTGGAGGTTCGAGTCCTCCCCTCCCAGCCAGTGAGGGTCTTATGACCCTCTTTTTTTATTTATGCAGATTTATCTCTTGTACGGGCGAGAGTTCTTATGTGAAATTTTTCAATTCCTCCTGATTTTAATGTTTTAATACAGTCTTTGATTGTTGTTCCCGTAGTGAGAACATCATCGAAAAGAATGACTTCCTCAGGAAGTTTGACGGTGTTAGAACGGAGTTTGAACTTTCCCTGTGTTTTCTTTCTTTCGTCTTTATTTAGAAGTGTTTGAGGGGAGTGTCGTCCTGTTGCTATAAGCGGTTCAAGAAGTGTGAACTGGAGTTTCCTGGAAAGGATTTTAAGGATTTTTCTATTTGTATCGTAACCTCTTTCTCTTAATGCTGTGATTGTTGTTGGAACAGGTATTATTACCGGTTTTGTACGAATACTTTCTGGTATCGTCTCTATCAGCAGTAAAAAAAGTCTTTCAGCAAGCCAACGTGAAATTCTTTCCCGATTATGAAATTTATATGCTTTGATCATGTCACTAAAAGGTGGTTCATACCATGAGTAGGAACGAACTGTTTCGGTTCCGGGTATAGAAAAATCTTGTTTAAGAGGGCCAACAATAGATTTTTTACAGTCATCACAAAGAAAGCTAAATGGCATAGTGGGCTTTGAGCAAGATTCGCAAAAATTAGGAAAGAGTGAACTGATTATTCTTTCTATAACCATTTTTCTCTTTTCAGTTTTCTTAATTGCGTGATAATTTTCTTTCTTTCGAGGATTTCTATCTTCATTTCTGGGGGAAGTGAGTTTACAAGCTTCCTTGAATAGTTCTTTTTTGGATCGACAATACGTTTATCAAGTATTATTACGCTTCCTCTGTCATTCTTAGTTCTTATCAATCTTCCAAGGCCCTGACGGAAGGAAGTGATCATTTTTGGATAGTAGTATTTATGCAATCCTTCTACATAGTTTTTGGTTCCATAATGTCGAATGCGTGAATCTAGCAATGGATCATCTGGTCTGTCAAAGGGTAATTTGAACAAAATCAGGATTTTAAGATGCTCTCCTGGTAAATCTATTCCTTCCCAGAAGGTTCTTACTCCAAGTATTACTGACTTTTCATCTGACATATGCCCTTCAAGAATGGCGCTGGGGCTATCATATTGTTCTTGAATACGTAAGTTTAAATCATTTAAGTTGTTATTCAGAAAGCTTGCTACTATGTTCAAATCTCTATATGAAGTGAAAAGTACCATTGCGCCACCACCGGTGACTTCGAGTATATCTTTTACAAACTCTGCACCGTTTCCAAGATAATGATTGCTTCTAGGTGCATAAGCAGGCATATCTTTAGCTACAAAAAATCTTAACTGTTTTGAATAGTCAAAAGAGGTACCAAGCTTGACCGATGGGAATTGTTCATCAATACCAAGTACCCTTCTGGTATAGTTGAAACCATCGCTTCCCTTGCTATGAACCCACAATGTAGCTGAAATGAATATTTTTGTTCCCACTTCGGGGAATATTTTTGAAGCCATGCTTTCATTTACGATGGGTGATGCAGAAAAAACAAGATATCGAGAATCGCCCTTTGTTACTTTCTGAAAGTAATGAATGTAGGAATCTTCAGCGGATTCAAACCCCAAAAAATTATATAGTATTTCATCAATTTCTCCCAGCTGTGTTTGTCCACGAAGCTTCACGCCGGTTAGTGCAGGGTTGTCACTATCTTCCTCTTCCTGTATATCTTCTAATGATCCAATTAGTTGTACTAACAGTGATTTTACTTTTCTTATGAGATCTTCCGTTTCCTTCAAAACATCAAAAAATTGTTCAAGTTTATCATTTTCTAGGGGTTTTCTTTCGCCTGGTGAGAGCTCTTCACCGAAGATAACCATAGTTTTCAGATTATCTTCAATGGCTGAACCAAGTTTTTTGGCGCGCTCATAAGCAGCCTGTAAAAATTCTTTGTCAGCCTTATCTTTGATAAATTTTATAATCTCTCTTACAACTGAAAACCCACTTTTGTTTGTTTTTGCTACTGAATATGGATTAATATTAAAACTCATAGCATCGGTTATTGAATTTTCAATTTCATGTGCCTCGTCAGCTACTAGCACATCAAATTTAGGGAGTAAAATGCCATCAGAATCATCACCATCGGATTCCCCGTCAGCCAATCTTATGGCTGCCTCATTAAACAACAAAGAGTGATTTGTAATCGTTATATCGGAATTCTTAGCATTTGCTCTTGTTATATAATATGGGCATCTATCGTAAAATGCACAAAATTTTCTAAGGCAGGCGAACCTATCTGTTATTAAACGCTCTCTATATAGAGGTTTTATTGAGATTTCATCAAGATCGCCTGTATTGGTTAAAAATGACCAGAGTGTCACTCCCAGAAAAGTCATACGTTCTTCTTTAGTACGCATGCTATTAGATAACTGTAGTTCTTCAAACAGTTTCTTTGTGCAAATATATCGCTCCCTTCCTTTGAGAACGATTACTTTGAGTTGCTCTAGATCAGGAAGTTTCTTTAGTATTTTTACATCGTTGTTTATTAGCTGGTCCTGAAGCGTTCGGGTTCTTGTAGAAATAATAGCCTTTTCGTTTTTTGAAAGTGAGTTGTAGGCTACCGGGACAAGATATGCCAGTGATTTACCTGTTCCTGTTCCAGCTTCCAACAACAATCCTTTGCCATGATCGATGGTCTCGGCGATTTCCATTGCAGTCATAAACTGTTCCTGACGATACTCGTAATAGTTTAAATGATCCTGTAAAATGCCCCCTTCACCAAATATCATCCTGACACTTTTCAAAGTATCCAAACCTTTATAATTGTCTTCTCTTGCTTTCATCGTTTTAACATTTCTGCACAGGGCATCTTGCCAGGAGGAATTATCCTTGCTATCTTTGATACACATTTTTATAAATTCGTAAGTTCCTTTTGAACCACTGTAAAGGCTATCAAGAAGTTCCAGACTGCTTGAAGGTAGAGTTTTCAGCAAATCAACGACTTCTGAGACGTATTTTTCAATGTCACAATCGTCTGTTTTTACATAATTCTGTAAAAATTGCTTGTCGACACAAAACTCATGGTTTTTTAAAGGACTTGTCATATTTTCCTCATATGCAAAGAATGGAGGATTACCTTTTTGTTCAAGAAAGCTGTCAAAATCCTCATAATCTGCACTCATTCTTTTACTTTCCTGCAGAGAAAAACATTTGACTTTTATTTTGCCCTTGCTTTTATAAGTGGTACAAAGAAATATCTGTTTCAGAGGATCACCTCAAAAAAAATAACCGGGTTTTTGACCCGGTTTGTTTGGTGCCGAGGGCGGGACTTGAACCCGCACGAACTAAAACGTTCACATGGCCCTCAACCATGCGTGTCTGCCAATTCCACCACCTCGGCTCATCAGACGGTTAGATTATAACTTGACCCGGGTACTTTGTCAATACTGAAGAACTTCACTTTAGTTCGTAACCTTTTTCTTTAAGCACGTTAGCGATTGTTTCGCGACTGACAAGAGCTTCTTCATATTCAATTTCCAGTATGCCAAAGTCACTAATAGGATTAACCATTGTTATTCCGGAATATTCTTCCAACAAACCCTTTATAACTTTTTCATCTTCCTTGCTGTTAAGTTTTCCCACCTGATACATTTTTATGACTCGTGCCACTAGTTGTTTCCTCCTAACAACGCTCCTTCATTTATCAAACGGCCTGCCTTCGCTTGCCAGGGGCTCATTCGCTTTTTTCCAGCGAACTGAATTTCAGCAACATTTATCAGTCCATATTTACAACTTACAATCATACCTCTTTTTGTTACAGAAACAATTTCTCCGGGGTTGGAAGGAGTGCCCTCTTTTATCGATGCTTTAAATAATTTTAACTTTTGTCCATTTAGTTTTGTTATCACTCCAGGGACCGGATCAAAGGCTCTGATTTTGTTGAATACAATTCTGCAATTTCTATTAAAACTATCTATAACTGTGTCATTTTTTTCAATTTTAGGAGCAAATGTAGCCTTTTCATCATCCTGTTCTTTCAGCTCTACCTGATCTGTTTTTAGTAGCTTCAAAAATTCCAGTAGTGATTTAACACCAAGAACCGCGAGTCGGTTATGCAAAGTTCCAAAAGTATCTGTGTCAGTAATTTCAATCTTTTTTTGAAGAGCTATGGGTCCGCTGTCCATCCCCTCATCAATCTTAAATATCGTTATGCCTGTTTCTTTTTCATCATTTTCTAGTGTTCTTTGTACAGGCGCAGCTCCTCTATATTTAGGTAACAAGGAAGCATGGATATTGTAAGTACCTAACTCTGGCAACTCAAAGACTTTTGATTTCAGTAATTTGCCATAGGCTACTGTAATTATCAGATCAGGATTACAATCCTTTAGAAATAGAAACCCTTCGTTTTTGTTAACAGAACGCGGTTGATAAACCTTTAAACCATAGTTAAGTGCTGTATTTTTTACAGGTGTTGGTTTGACTTTTCGGCCACGACCCTTAGGTTTATCAGGTTGTGAAAAAACGCCCGTTACATTCCAGCCATCTTCTACTAACGCTTTTAGATGATGTGCTGCAAAATCAGGAGTTCCCATAAAAACGATTTTCATGTTGCGGATTTCCTTTTTATCGCATTTAGTTTTGGTTTTAGCAGTATTTTTTTTGCATTGGAAATCCTGTCTATGAACAAAATTCCATTCAGATGATCACTTTCATGTTGAACAATTCTTCCACTGTAATTATCAAAGATCTTTTCGTGGCCTTCGCCGTTTTCATCCTGGTAAACCATTCTAACCCATTTAGGTCTTATCACGTTTGCATAAACATCTGGTATACTGAGACAACCTTCTTCTATTTCTGTCATTTCAGCACTTGTCTCGATTATTTCAGGATTAATTATTGCTTTACTTCCCTCACCGTCATCAAAAACAAATACTCTTTTTAGAATACCTACTTGTGGTGCAGCCAATCCTACACCATCATCTCTGTACATGATTTCTGTGAGATTTTTGATAAATGTATGAAGATTCTCATCAAATTTCGTGGCCCTCTCACTTTTTTCCCTTAATACAGGATCACCAAGGATTCTTATAGTCATTATTTTACCTCCTCTATCTTCTTTCTCAGTGTCTCCATATAATCATTATTTTGCATAAGAACGTGTATTGGAGTAATAGAAACACATCTATCACTAACCGCTGCATAATCAGAGTCCTTGCCGGGATCGTCTTCTATGTATTCACCGATCATCCAATAATAATCATTTCCGTGTGGATCCTTTCTTCTTTCAAAATCAGATTTATACCTGCGTTTACTCTGACGAGTTACTTTCCAGCCTTTTATTTCATGTAATGGAACTGATGGAACATTTATATTTAAAGCTGTGAGTTCTGGTATTTCTGTTATGTCAAATCGCCTCAAAAATTCTATCATAAAATTCGCTGCTGTCTCAAAATAAGGTTCATTGAAGTTCTCAGCGGAGACCGCTATTGAAGGTATTCCTGTGACAGCACCTTCCAGCGCACCAGAAACGGTGCCAGAGTAAAGAACATCTGTTCCAAGATTTGGACCTTTATTGATCCCGCTGATAACTAGATCAATTTTTCCTTCAGCCATAGCCAGAAGCCCCAATTTCACGCAGTCTGCAGGGGTACCATTTATAGCATATCCTATGTCTTCTTCACCAAGTTTGACTTCCTTAGCCCATAATGGTGTTCGAATCGTAATGGCATGACCAGTAGCACTGCGTTCAACTTCAGGCGCTACAACCAGCACATTGTGTTCTTTTGACAAACATCGGGCTAATGTTCTTATGCCCTGGGCCATTATTCCATCATCGTTTGTTAAAAGTATTCTCAAAACATCACTCCTCATTCAATATTACTTCATTCAGAATGCTAATGAGTAATTAATGTGTTAAATTTTATTTTAATTATAACTGCACTTCAAACGTAGAAAACTTTTTTAATGGAAGTTCTTCCTTTTCAACTTTCGTTACATGGCCGGTAAGAGGGCCCTGTGAAAGTAATTCAACGAACTTTTCCAGCGTTTTTTCATCGGCGGTTGCAACAACCTCAACTGATCCATCAGGTTTATTTCTTACATATCCAGTAACATTTAGGGATCTGGCCTTTCTGGTGGCGTAATATCTGAATCCAACACCCTGTACTCTTCCAAATAAGGTTACTTTGAGTGTTTTTATGATACCACCTCCTGTTTAGAGTCCTAAATCTTCACCTACAAGGATTACCGTGAAGTGATCGGGAGAGAAATGACTATCTGAAACCACTACATAGTTTTCGCAAATTCTGTTATGAGAACTGCAATCTGTACATATTCCTGTATCTACACATGGCGTTTTAAGCTTTAGTCTTTTTGCATTCATGGGGGCTATATAACGTATCCTATCCAGTGCTGCCTCAAGATCATTCACTACTTTGTTCATTCCAGCCACAATAATTACTCTGTTAGGTCCGTATAGCATCGGGGAAACTCTTGTTCCAAGTCCATCACACTGAACAATTTCCCCTCTAATCGTTATTGCGTTTGCACTGCATAAAAAGCATTCTACATGGTAATTTTCAAGACTAACCTTTTTCTTCTCTTCTGCTGTTTTTGCTGCATATCTATCTTTGAAATCATAGTTACCATTTCTTAAAAGTTCCAGTATACCAGTTTCTTCAAGTGTTAACGAACCGCCAACTGCAACTGAAGTACCTTCTGGTAGCAAGGATTTCACTTTTTCTTTTGCTGATTCAGCATCAGAAACAAATTCAGCCTTTATTGCTCTCTCTTCAAAATTCTTTATAAGAACATCCGAGAGTGATTTATATTTCCAGAAATAAAGTTCTTTTCTCAATTTAATTCCTCCTAAAATGTTACTACTTCATAACCTGCAAGTACGTATTCTCCAACGGGTACATGACCAGACATTTCACCTGAGATTGGTAAGCGCTCATCTTTGACTATATCCAGTGTTCCCATCATTTTTGAACACCCAAAGCAAACTGCGCTTATAAGGTGTTGTTCTTTTATTTGTTTATATAAATCGTGAAGTGGGTACTCAGGTTTTATCAGTTCAGAGATTAGTTTTGTTGCCTGTCCTTCAATGATCAAGGAAACGTCCATACCACGTTCTTTCATATCAAGAGTATTCAATAAGGCATGATAAAAGCAATTCTTTTCACCCCGAAAAGCCAGAACCGCTACTTTTTTCATTTTTTCACCTCCATATTGATAACGCTGTAATATTTAGATTCAAGAGAAAAACAGTTCGTTTAACTTAAGAGCAGACCCCAGGTTACCCTTGATTTTTAGCTTTCCCTTCATATATTCGCTTATAGGGCTCTTTTCACCATTAACTATGTCAGAAAAGGTATCCAGGTCTGTTTTAATAATACAGTCAGCTGAATCTTCTATCTTTTCGGTTATTTCAAGGCCGTCATCTATTACTGAAAGTGTGAATACTTTTGGGTCACCGCCCTCTATTTCAAAACTGAAAGAACCTCTAAAATCTCCAGCTTTTTCTTTGTCAAACCTGTTTTTTACTTTTTCAAGAATCTCATTAATTTTCATATATGACCCTCCTCAAAAATTTTATCATCTACGCCTTCTAACCCTTCAAAACTCGAGAGAGAGGTAAGGCAATATTCTCAAGTTCAGTAAATCAATACCTGCCTTAATTTTGACAGGAAAAGATTGATAAGGATATATAGTTTCGTATTTGTATAGTTTGAAGCGCCATTGAAAAGTCTCTCCATCAATGAGGCCGGATAAATAAGCTCCAAAACCTTCATCTGTCAAATAAACAATCGCAGGAATACCTGTATTGCGTTTTGACAGTCTGATTTCTGTACCCAACCGTAAACCAAATACTATCATTTCATCTGAATACATATCGTTAAATACAAAAGGAGAATATGTTTCAGTTGCAGAGATTGAAAACTTAGTACCAAATTGCGCTTCTATCTGAATATTTTCTTTGTTCCATGCAAAATCTCCTCCAAGTCCGATTTTTATTTCATCCAGATTGTTTGAAATAATTCTTTCTCCACTTACTGAACTGTCAAGGAGAAATTGCCCACCAAAAACCGGTATAGAATCTTTAGCTCTAACAACGGCATCGAAACTTAATTGTGGGGAAGACGTAATTCTTACATTCCATCCAATTGAAAGAAAATCTGTTAACGTGTATTCATTGCCTAATGTTAGATCAAGAAACGTTTCATACAGCGTTAATCTGGCATCCAATTCAATATTTATAGGTGTTCTTTCGAGAATCTGTAGTTTTGTTTCCATACCAAATGAGGGGTATTTAATATTCGAGAAATAACCAAACGCTGTTTCTAGTTGTACCGCATCAAGTAAATCGTTGTGAATTGTCCCGAATTTTAAATTTCCAAATGTTAGGCCATCGAAAGACCAATCTTTGAAAACAGAATATTTTCTAAAGTCGAATTCCTCGAACGAAGTTACTGTTAATGGAGAATGTTTGTTTATTTCCGAAACTTTTTCAGGATCGTCTGGAACATAGAAGAACAACTTATTTTTTTCGGGCCATGAAAGCTCAATAATTCCGTCATTCAGAAAATATGGAAATATTCCGTACCCGTTATCTTTAACCAGGGTGTAAAGTGAGCCTTCTTCGGGATCGAAAAGAGCAATATCCATCTGTTCCCCTTTTGTACTTAACAACAATCCATCTTCTGAAAATTCCCCACATGTAAAGTTACATCCCATCTTGTAAAATGATATTTTGTCATCAACGAGGTTGTAAAGACCAAGGAAGTTACCTGAAGAATTAACCAACCTGAAGGCCACATATTCTCCTCCAGGAGAACTTCGAATCTCTGATAAATAATCTCCATAGGATTTGCTACTGTAAATTGTTCGAGATTTGTTATCATCAAGGTTTATTATTACAAGGTTCTGAAGACCTCCGGTGTTCTTAATGCCTACACAATAGGTTTCATTGATTAGTGTAACCTCCGATATGTTTTCAAAACCAGTTTTGATAATAGTACCATTTCTTTCTGTGACAAGCCTGGTTGTTCTAATTCCATAATCGTTATTGATGACAGTGTATATCATCTGATCACCATAAACGGCAATGTCCCATACCATAGATGTAAAAGATGTGATCTCTTTGTTATTTTTAAGGATCCTTGTGTAAGTTCTATCGAATTCTCTCTGAACCGTAAATATACTCCCTCCAAATGTATCAATTGCATCAATAACGTTTTCGTCTCCGGAATCAATGTATATGTTCTGGCTGCAAATGGTTTTATCTAGATCTTCTTCAAGCTCCTTTAATAATGTTTGAAGGTTTTTGCCATAAACGTTCTCTAGCGCTACATTTAACGATAAAGAGCCTTTGATTCCACTCATATAGTTCAACAGTGATGATATCTTATCCACGTTGTATTCGGTTGCTAGATAGTTGACAAAAACCATTCCAAAGACTGCAGAAGTACTCGTTCTGTTATAAAGGGTAGTGTAGTTCATAACGCCATCATTCAATATTTTTTTTGTCAGTGAAACATAAATATCGTCAATTTCATTGAGGTTGTATCCCAGTCGTGTTTCGCTCAGCCCTCTTATAAACCAATAAGGCATGAATGTGCTAACAGAGAAATCAGGAAGTGCCATTGTTCTTGTAAATGAAACAAAGTCTCTTGATACACTTCTTATGAACAATTCGTAGAGCGTAGTTACTAATTCTGTTTCAAAACAACCTTTATTTATGTAATCGGGAATACCATACAAGGAAATGGTCAATTTTCCATCGTTTTCTATACTCATACTGGGTATATCGCTAACAATGTCAATCGTGATTACGAAAGATTCGTCGAAGGGATATGGATACCTTTCTTTGAAAGTTTCCAGCGCGTTTTCAGCGACGCTTCTTATAGGCATTACAGCAACTGAAGCATCATCAGGATATAGAATTTTGAAGTGATCAGTGGTTGTTACTTTCCAATCCAGATTCTTGAAAGCGCTTTGCTGGGAAAAAAGGATTGTTGACACAACAAGTATAATTAAAATAAGAACGATTAATTTGAATAGTTTCAAAGTAAACCCCCTGAGTAACGCATAATTAAATTATACTATATAAGGACATTGTACATGCTGGAGGTGTCATAGTTGACAAGAAATATTACCTATCTTGGTTTATGGATTGCTATAGCATTTGTTGTATCAATTATTTTCCATCAGTTCAGTTTGGTCGTGGGTCAGGTACTTCTGCCCTTACATTTTGTTGTTTTAATCGCTGGTGGAATTTCTGGACCTGTAATAGGAGCCATTACAGGACTTGTTTCTCCATTATTAACAGCAGTGCTTTTTGGGCGTCCTCCACTACAACCTCCTATCGCAATTTTTATGGCTTTTGAATTACTGGCTTATGGATTAACAATGGGGTTACTGAGAAAGAAAAATCTTTATTTTGCTGTTGCTATATCATGGATACCCGGTAGAATCATTTATGGGATTGGAATTTTATTAATTGCTCCTATGCTTGGAATAAGAATGGGAGAGTTCCAGTCATTATTGGTCTCTTTTGCCATGGGAATTCCAGGAATCATATTACAGTTATGGCTTATTCCAACAATCATAAAAAGGATTCCTGAAAGTTCGGTAAATACATGAAAAAAGACAGTTTTCTGCCTTACCTCGCAGGTATTGGATCAGCTGTAATATTTGGTTTTTCCTTTCTTTTTACAAAAGAAGCACTTCAAATTACAAGACCAATATATTTTCTGGCGTATCGTTTCACTGTCGCATTCGTTTTTATTAGCTTGCTAGCAGTTACAAGGTTGATACGAATAAGATTGAGTAAAACACTTTTTAGGGAATTGCTTCCCTTGATACTGGTACAGCCTCTGCTTTATTTCACAATGGAAGCGTTGGGTGTACAAAGAACAACATCCAGTGTGGCTGGTTTAATGATATCCACAATTCCTGTTTTTGTACTGATACTGGCACATATTTTTCTGGGAGAACGGTTGCGATTTTTGCAAATCATATCGATATTTGTGGCACTTTCTGGCGTAATTATTATCACCCTTTCACGTGGTGGCGAATTTGGAGCAGAATTTATTGGTATCATCTTTCTTTTTATAAGTACATTTTCTGCGGCTCTGTATAATATTCTTTCAAGACGTGCCTCTTTGAAAGCCAGACCAATCGAAATAACCTATTTCATGATGTTCGCAGGATTTATCGAGTTCAATATAATAGCAATTATACAGTCGATTGCCCTGAAAGAATTAAACAATTATCTAACATTATTTATTCATCCCCAGGTTCTAATTTCAGCTTTGTATCTGGGAACACTGTCATCAACCCTGGCATTTTTCTTAATTAATTACACTCTATCCCGACTTCCTGCTTCAAAAGCTTCTGTGTTTCCATACCTGTCTACTGTAGTAACGTTGTTTGCGGGTATACTAATTCGTGGAGAGAGTTTTGCAGTAACAGGTTTATTTGGAGCAGCATTGATTTTGATTGGTGTGTTCGGGGTGAACAGGTTAAGCGTTAAACGCGCTCCAATAAGGAGATAATACGATGAATAAATTCTTAATAGTACTCTTTTTGTTAACGACATTAATTACAATGGGTTATCAGATTGAAGTAGTTCATGATCAGCATAATAGAACGTACTTCAATCCAGTGGAGCTAGGAGTAATTTATGTTTCATTGTCCGTTGAGAAAAATGAAGGAATAATACCAGAGAAGATCTTTATTGTCTCACCTAATAAAGAGTTTGAGCTATCATATCTTAGGGATACAGAGGATTTGTTTTATTATAGAACAAAAATAATCGATAGTGATTTTGAAGAATATTACTTTCAGTTTCTCGTTGAAGACATGGTTTTTTATCTGGGACAAAATGGAATGTTTGAAAATGAAATACCCGAACCCTTTCGATTTGATAAAGAAGAACCACCCATTGATTACTTTGACACACCAGAGTGGTCAAAGGGCAGAATTTACTATCAGATCTTTCCAGAAAGATTTGCCAACGGGAATGAGAATAATGATCCACCTCAAACGCAGAACTGGTATCTTGATCCCGAAAGGGCAAAACTCGGTTCGGACGGTTTCTTTGGAGGGGATCTTCAGGGTGTAATTGACAAATTGGATTATCTGAAAAATCTTGGTGTTGAAACGATTTACTTCAATCCAATTTTTGAAAGCATCTCTAGCCATAAGTACGATACGACTGACTATATGAAGATAGACGATAATTTCGGTACGGAGGGAACTTTTGAAGAACTGGTAAACGCTTACTCAGAAGAGGACATAAACGTTGTTCTTGATGGCGTTTTTAATCATACAGGAACGGAGTTTTTTGCCTTCAAAGATATCAGAGAAAAAGGAGAAAATTCAGAATACACAGATTGGTATTTCATAAAGAGTTTTCCAATCAGAAGTTATGGCGGAATAGCCATGAACTATACAGGATGGGCTGGATACGCTCATATGCCAAAGCTCAATGTGAACAACGATGAAGTGAGAAACTACATTGAGTCCGTAATTGAAAAATGGGTAAATAAAGGAATAGCTGGCTGGAGACTTGATGTGGCAAATGAAGTGCCTTTTGAGTTTTGGAGAGATTTTTTCAGACCTTTGGTAAAGGGGATGGACGCATCAGATATCTTGGTGGCTGAGTACTGGGGTTATGCAAAAACCTTTTTAACAGGTAACAGCTTTGACTCTGTAATGAATTATCTTTTTAGAGACGCTGTAATTGAATATGTTGCAAGAGCAGGACATTCTTCCAGTAAATTTAAAACTATGACTGAATACTATCTAAATTCATATCCTCCACAAGTATTAGATTCTTTATGGAATCTTCTGGGAAGTCACGATACTGAAAGAATATTGACAGCGCTATATGGTGACATAAAACTTGCTAAGATTGCAGTAACACTTCAGTTTACATTTAAAGGTTCTCCCGTAATTTACTATGGTGATGAAATTGGAATGAAGGGATACAACGATCCAGATAACAGAAAACCCATGTACTGGAAACAAGAGATGTGGAATAAAGAATTAATGGATCACTACAGAACCTTAATTAATCTTAGAAAAGAGCATTCTGCATTAAGAACGGGAGACCATAACATTATTTATTCTGAAGGCTCACTTTTTGTTTTTGAACGGGTTCTGGACGAGGAACACATTATAGTATTAACAAATCCTGGAGACGCTTCAATGAAATGGTTACCTGAAAAAGATTATGGGAAATATGCTAATGCTTTTGATAACGTTAGCATTACCATAGAACAGGGGAAAGCTATAGAGGTCCCAGCAAGGAGTTTTATGGTAATCAGTAAAGTTGATTAATTTTCAGGTTCGTAGTAATTTATTTCCCTTCCATCTTCCATTTTTTCTCTGGTTACCTTAAGTTTTACAGCCAGGGAATTGTCCTTTCTTATAGAGATTGAGTGAGGATCGACATCGATACTCTTTTCGGTGGTCACCCCTGACCATTGTATAGCTTCGAGGGGGATGTTGATCTTTTCGTTTTCATCATTAAGGTTAACAGCGATCACACTGTTATAATATCTACCTCCTTTTGTTGCTACTACGTATGTATCTGCTCTGTGACCGAAAAATACTCTGGCCTTTCCTTCTGAGTATTTCATTGCTTCCTTTAGTAGTTGAACGTTTTTCTCATTTAGTTTTTTCATTTCATCACTATGCAGCAATATATTATCCAAAGAGGCTGAGACAATGCAGAAAAGTTTCTTTTCGCTATCGGTTAGTTCGGCCTCATTTCTGAGTATGAGGGTATCCGGATCATTCAACCACAATCTTTTATGCATAAAATATCTGGTTATTGCATTGCGTATGGAAAACTTAGCTGAAGGTATTCCAATATCAGGAACATCTCCATTCCATATTGGAGCGGTGTCCGACCCAATTCTCATGGCATCAACAAAACCCACAGATGGTAAAAGCGGGGCCCCGCATCCCAGAATGAAGGTATCCTCACCGGCATAGCTTTTTATGATTTTCATTCCTTCTCTGTAGGCTTCCACCGGAGTTACATTTTCATTGTACCTTTTCCCCGGCATTGCACCTGCAAAAAGAAAATCAATTTTTAGATATGAAAACCTAACTTCCCTCAACTTGCTAAACAGGTTTTTAAGGTATTTAGTTGCTCCTGGATGTGTAGTGTCCAGTGCATAGATTTTTTTATTCCAGTTGCGATAACATAACTTTGGTTTGCCTAAGAAGTCTTTTACCAGCCAGTCCTTATGTTCCTTAAAAATACTAGAAGTTTCTGAAATGCTGAAAGGTGCGACCCATATTCCTGCCTTTAACCCTTTGTTAACTATATTTTCGCTTATTTCCGAAAGATCAGGAAACTTGTCATTAGTTTCCAGCCAGTCTCCAATATCTTTTTCATAACCATCATCAAGCTGTATCAACGTGTAGGGCAAGGAATTACTGGATTTTACCGAAGATATTTTCTCAATATCTTTCATCAGTTTGTTGAAGTCTATTTCAGTGAAATACTGATACCAGCTGCACCAGCCAATGCCTTCGAAGTTCTTAAAATGTACGCCTTCTTCATTGTTTATTAACTGAGCATATCGTTCCAAAAGCACCGGTAACGGATCCTTTTCGAGTAACACAAAGGGTTCAAGCTTGATGCTTTCTCCTGGATTTAGAGGTTTACCAAAGAGATCGATCATCACTTCTACACGTTTTTTATTTTCATTTAGTAGGAAAAACGGATGTGAAACTTTAGATGAAAGAAAACCAGCAACAAAATCTTTGAAAGCTATAAAATAATCGCTTGGTAAATCACCGTTTTCCAGAATATCCGGTACAATTGAGGCAGAATATAGGGTGTTTCCCGAAGCCTTTGCCATTGAAACAAGGGGTTCTATGTCAGGTTTTACGTAATAAGCTTTGAAAGGCATCCATGATTGCCAGGAATTCATGTAAGCATATCCTTCAATATCAACAAGATTAAACAAGTTAAAACGACCGGGTTTGACCATTTCTGTTCCGTTGTTAGTTATTACAGTATTGATATAAGTTTCTTCGGGACTGCTTTTTAAAGTGTATTGGACAGTGAGATCACCGTAGTACTTTTCAAATGATACAATCCCCGTGTTTATTACAAAAGGATCCATATCAAGAAATTTAAGTTTCATTTTAATTCCCCCCATGGTTCTTTTATCTTACTATAACACTATCCACAACCGGTTCAAGAGTCTTTGCAAAATCATTCAACACACTTTTTTCATAGGGTTTTACACTATTAACAGGGGTTAGTTGCTGAATTGCCACACGTTTATGACCCTTCAGAATATCTCTGTATGAAAGAAAATCTTCCTGTTTCACGTAAGGGGGATAAGCTGTTATCCTAATTTCGTAATTATCAAAGGTTTTTACAATTTCAAGACTTTCTTTGATAATGTCAAGCGTAATTTCTGAAAACTGTGAATAATCAAGTGATTTAAGATCTATGGCTACATAATCTATTAGTTTGCTTATTTTTTTAAGAAAGTCAGGCTTGCTTCCATTTGTATCTATTTTTAGCAGCTTATGCTCAAATTTATTCTTGCATCTCCTAAAAAACGAAATTAATTCGTCATCCCATAACGATGGTTCTCCGCCTGTAACTGTTAGTGCATCAATCATAGTGATATGTTTTTTTATATACTCAAATACCTCGTCTTCAGTAATGTTATTGTCAATGAATTTTTTCAATTGAGCGTTGTGGCAGTAAGCACAGTCAAAATTACAGCCTGAGGTAAAGACTGTCGTTGCGATTTTCTCCGGATAGTCCACCAGACTCACTTTTTGCCATCCCGCGAACTTCATCAGTATCACCCCTTGAAACATCATATTCTTTTCTATGTTTGAATTCTTCTTTTTTTCCACGATTCCAGTGCTGTACAGGTCTGTAATAACCAGTTATCCTTGAGTAAACCTCTGTTGTTTTCCCGCAATGTGGACATTCATAGTGTTCGCCGGTTATGTAACCGTGATCAGGACAGATGGAATAGGTTGGTGAAATTGTGAAGTACGGAATTCGATAATTCGTAGCGATTTTTTCAACCAGGTTTCTCGTGACCTTCCAATCCGAAATTCTCTCGCCCAGGAAGGTGTGGAAAACTGTTCCACCAGTATATTTTGTCTGGAGTTCTTCTTGATGACCGAGGGCAGTGAACATATCGCCATCAAAATTCACTGGAAGGTGCGAAGAATTTGTGTAATAAGGCGTTTCGTCTCCTGCGGTTATAATACCGGGGTATCTCTCTCTGTCGACTTTTGCAAGTCGATATGTTGTGGATTCTGCAGGAGTGGCTTCCAGATTATATAAATGCCCTGTTTCTTCCTGATATGTTGCTATCTTGTCTCTCATAAACTCAAGTACTTTGATGGCAAAGTTTCTCGACTCCTCTTTGTAAAAAGGTTTATTCAACCAGCGTGCGTTGAGGGTAGTTTCATTCATTCCTATTAATCCGATGGTAGAGAAATGATTATCAAAGTTTTTTAGATAACGTTTGGTGTAAGGATAAAGTCCTTCATCATTCAACTTTTCAATTACTTCTCTTTTCACTTCCAGACTGCGTTTAGCGATGTCCATTATCTTTGATAGTTTACTGAAGAATTCTTTTTCGCTTTCGCTAAGATAGGCTATTCTTGGTAGATTGATTGTAACGACACCTATTGAACCTGTAAATTCATCTGAGCCAAACAGGCCTCCGCCCCTTCTTCTTAGCTCTCTTTTATCCAGTTGCAATCGGCAGCACATGGATCTAACGTCATCAGGATCCAGATCAGAATTTATAAAGTTTTGGAAATATGGTGTGCCATATTTTGATGTTATCTTGAATAACAACTCCGTGTTTTGATTATCCCAGTCAAAATCTTTTGTTATGTTGTATGTTGGTATGGGGTACTGAAATCCTCGACCGTTCGCGTCACCCTCTTGTAGTATTTCCAAAAAAGCCCTGTTAACAATATCCATTTCTTTCTGACAATCACCGTATGTGAAACTCTGTGGTTGACCACCCACTATGGCCGGTTCGTCTTTTAGTTTTTTTGGAACGACCCAGTCAAGAGTTATATTTGAAAAAGGTGATTGTGTTCCCCATCTACTTGGGGTATTTACACCAAAAACGAAAGATTGAATTGATTGCTTGACCTCATCAAAATCAAGTTCATCGGTTTTTACAAAAGGAGCGAGATAGGTATCGAAGGAACTGAAGGCCTGAGCTCCTGCCCATTCATTCTGCAAGATACCAAGAAAATTTACCATTTGATTGGCAAGCGTTGAAAGATGCCTGGCAGGCTTGGATGAAACCTTACCCATGACTCCACCCAACCCTTCTTCTATGAGTTGTTTCAGACTCCATCCAGCACAATACCCGCTTAGCATGGAAAGATCGTGTATGTGCATATCACCATTTCTGTGAACCTCGCCAATTTGAGCGTCATATATTTCGCTTAACCAGTAGTTCGCAGTTATAGTTCCACTGTTGTGGAGAATAAGGCCACCAATTGAGTATGTTACCGTGCTGTTTTCGTTAACGCGCCAATCACGCTGTTTTAGATAGTTGTTGACAGTTGAGGCAAAATTCAAAATGGAAGAATCGAACTGTCTCATTTTTTCTCGTTGTTTTCTATATAAAATGTAGGCTTTAGCGACCTGTGAAAAACCAAGATCCACAAGAATTTTCTCCACAGAATCCTGGATGTCTTCTATGAAAATAGTTTGATCGTCGATTTTTTTCTGAAAGTCAGCGACGACCCTGAGGGATATTTTCTCAAGAACATCTTCTGTATACTGGGTATTGGTTGCATCGAAAGCTTTCCTTATGGCTGTGGTGATTTTATCTAATTGAAAGTTGACAATTGAGCCGTTTCGTTTTCTGACTGAAAACATTTAACCACCTCCTAAAAAATGAATTAACAATAAATATAGGTTGGTAAATTATATGATAACACAAGATATAGTATAAACAAAAATATTTCAGGTATGATCATGGGCTTTTATGTAGATTTATTTCCGTTGATATAGCCTGTATCTTTTTCTTACAAAGCTGCCAATATTTTCTTCTCCAATCATGTAATCATGTAACTCATCTTCAAAAAAGCCCTGGCTGTGGCAAGAACATCACCCAGTGCCCTATGGCGATTTTCGGGCAGGATATTCAATCGTGCGAGAATTGTGTCAAGATTATGTCTGCCTCTGAAAAGGCTTCTGGAAAGAGAAATAGTATCTATGAAGTCATTTTTTACCGGAGACAAGCCAATATCAAGCGCGTGGTGATCGAGAAATGAAAGATCAAAAGGAGCATTCTGGATCACCAGAATGTCATCTTTTAGAAAATCCAGGAAATCTGGTAATACCCTATCCACGGTTCTGGCGTTTTTAACCATTCTAGTAGAGATCCCTGTTAGACGTGTTATAAAAATGGGTATGGGTCGTTCTGGATTGATTAGTTCTGAGTAGCAATCCCTTTCATCTATTTCACCATCTCTAATTCTTAAAGCTGCTACTTCAATGAGTCTTGCACCGCGATGTGGACTTAAACCTGTGGTTTCTGTATCGAGTATGACAAAACTTCTGTCTTTTAGACCCATTTTTTTCATTTTACAACCCCTCAATCAACTCACTCATAATGTTAACACCGTGATCAATGGTTTGATCCGGTGGCAGAAAATCAGGTGTATGCAATCCTTTTTTCACATTGCCTTCACGACTTCCAAGCCAAAATATTAAAGATGGATATTTATGACTAAAAAAACCAAAGTCTTCACCATACAATTTTATCTCAGACTCAAAAATTTTATAAGAAGGTGAGATCAATTCATGAAATTTATCAACCATAGAATCATCGTTCACCACTGTGGGATAATACAGCACATATTCAAGCTCATGCTCAACATCAAATACATTTGAAATTTTCTCTACAAGACGTTCAACTGTTTTATCGATAATATCTTTCACATTAATATCAAGAACGCGGTAGACACCTTCAATTTTTGCATGTGAAGGTACCACATTACGTCTATCTCCGGCTTCTAATTTTCCTAAGGTAAACACATATCTCTCTTCATTGGGAACAACCCTGGATAGTTCGTTGTGTACCGTTTGCACAAATGACGTAGCTACAAATAATGCGTCTTTCCCCAGATGAGGTGTTGCAGCGTGAGCGCTCTTTCCTTTAAATGATATATCAAAGCCAGTGGGGCTTGCAAACATTACGCCTTTTCTAATACCAACAGATCCGAGTGGGAAATCGTCCGTTACATGAAGTGCAACAGCCTTTTCAATTGAATAATTGTCGAAAAAACCGGTATTGATTATTGGTTCCGCTCCACCGGGACCTTCTTCAGCTGGTTGAAAAAGGAACAGGATGTTTCTTTTAGGTCTTTTTTCTGCGACATATCTGATTACACCGTAAAGCACACTCATATGGATATCGTGCCCACAGGCATGCATCCAGCCTTCATGTTTTGACGCGAAGTCGATTTTTGTTTCCTCCTTGATTGGCAACCCATCCATATCTGCTCTCAACAATAGAAAGGGACCATTACTGATTCTATACTCAACAACTATGGAGGTACCAGTGGGCCTGTGAATTTTAAAAGATTCAGGTATTGAACTCAGTGCGCCGAGAATAACTTTAGCTGTATTATGTTCCTCAAAACCTGGTTCAGGATATTGGTGTAATAAATGTCTGAAATCGTGTAATTCTTTGCCCATAAATATCACCTCAAGGAATATACGATATAATTGTATTAATTGAATAAATACTATCATATATAAGAATTGCCCGGAGGTGTACCAATGGAAGATAAAGATAGCAAACGCAAGGAAGCACACAAAAAAACAAATTATGAAGAAGGTATTAGAAAGGGTATTCAATCTGCTTTAGATAAAGCACCTGTTCGTGAAGGGGAGAAAATATATCTTACTGATCTCTGGACGATAACTTCCCTACCGGAAGAGATAATTATCAAAGAACTCAGAAAAGGTAAGATACGGTTGCCGGAAAAGGTTGGTGAAGTAGTTGACGACAGAGAGGAAAACAAAAAAACCTTACTTTCAAGAAAAAGAATGTAAGGTTTATGTGGACAGGTGTACCGATTATAGTAAAGTAAAAAGTTCACTCACGAATTTATTTGATAGCGCTAATGTAAGCAAAAAATTCAACAACGGGGAAAAAGTACTTTTAAAACCCAATATATTGCATGGTGCTGTTCCTGACCGGGCAATTACCACTCACCCGCATTTTCTTTCGGCGGTAATTGAGTTATTTCTGGATATGGGAGTTAAGCTGTTACTTGGTGATTCACCAATTACTGGAGACTTTAACAAGGAAGTCAAACAATCTGGCATATTGGATGTATGCAAAAGGTACAACATTGAGCTTTCACCTTTTGAGGAACCTATAGAAATGAAGTTGAGTAAAGATTCACCCTTGAGCTTTCAGGTAGCAAAGGAACTTGAAGAGGTAGATTCAGTGGTCAACTTACCCAAGCTAAAAACTCACTCTTTGATGACCTTAACCCTTGCGGTTAAAAACACATTTGGATGCGTTGTAGGCAAAGAAAAACAGAAATGGCATTTAAAAGCAGTTTCAACTGAAAGATTTGCCAATATGCTGATTGATTTACACAGATTGGTATCTCCTAAACTTAATATTCTCGATGGAGTAACTGGAATGAGAGGAGAAGGGCCTTCTTCCGGAGAGCCTTTTTCAGCGGGTCTTGTGGCTTTGAGCGAAAATGCTTTTGCGATGGATGATTATATCTGTAAGACTTGGGGAATCGACAAGGCAAAGGTGTTGACTGTTCATCTTGCTAATAAAAGGAAGATTACTCCTTCTTACAGTGTAACTGGAGATTTTGAGCCGGATGAAGAATTGATCCTTCCAAAATCCAGTTATGGAAAAGCACTTGATTTTCTGGGCTTTTTTGCAAGAATATTCTACAAGGTTCCCTATATAGATAAAAAAAGATGTATCGAGTGTCTTGAATGCGAGAAACATTGCCCAAAAAATGCTATAGACGTTAGCAAAAAAGATATTGACTATGGAAAGTGTATAAGATGTTATGTCTGCCACGAAGTGTGTCCTAATATGGCGATAAGACTGAAAAGAAGATTTTTTCTGTTTTAAATGTTGCTAAGAAGGAGGAGATACTTTATGCGATATGTTATGACTATTGATCAGGGTACAAGCAGTTCCAGAGCAGTAATCTTTGATGAAGATCTTTATCAGGTAGCAGTGGCGCAGGAAGAGTTCGACCAAGTGTACCCAAAACCTGGGTGGGTGGAGCATAAGCCCAACGACATAATTTTATCTGTAATGTCATGTGTGGAACAGGTTGTAAAAAAGGCAGGAATTTCATTTAACAAGATTTCTGCAATAGGTATAACAAATCAGCGAGAAACTGTTGTGGCCTGGGATACTAAAACAGGGAAACCTTTAACCAACGCAATTGTTTGGCAGTGCAGGAGAACAGCAAGGCGATGTGAAGAATTAAAAGAAGATTATTATGAAACCATCCATAAAAAGACAGGACTTCTTATTGATCCATATTTCTCCGCAACAAAAATGGAATGGATGCTAAAGAACATTCCGGAGGTTAGAGCTGCAGCTAAAAGAGGCACACTAAGATTTGGAACCGTCGATTCATGGCTTATTTGGAATTTAACTCCGGAACATCTCCACGTAACAGACTATTCAAATGCTTCAAGAACAATGCTGTTTAACATAAATGAACTTCAGTGGGATAAAGAGCTTCTTGAACTTTTTGGAATAAAAGAGGAATGGTTGCCAGAACCCGTTGATTCTTCGAAAATGATCGGGGCATCCATTTATGGTCCTCCGATAGCGGGCATAGCAGGCGATCAGCAGTCTTCACTATTTGGACATACAGCTTTTGATGAAGGTGAAATAAAATGCACATATGGCACAGGGAATTTCATACTAATGAATACCGGTGAAGAACCCAGATACTCTGATAGGGGTTTGCTCACCACTGTTGGGTGGAAAATCGGAAAGGAGATTGTGTATGCGCTGGAGGGTTCGATTTTCACTACGGGCGCTCTGGTAGCATGGCTTAGAGATGGTTTGGGGTTGTTAAACAGTGCGGATGAATCGGAGAAACTGGCAAAACAGGTCGATGATAACGGCGGAGTATATTTCTCTGGTGCATTGGCTGGACTTGGTGCGCCTTACTGGGATTCATCAGCGAGAGGGCTTTTGATAGGCCTTACAAGAGGAGTTAAGAAAGAGCACATCGTAAGGTCGGTTCTAGAATATGTAGCTTTTAGAACAAGAGAAATTGTTGAACTTATGGAAGAAGAAAGTGGACTTGAAACGAAGAAGATGCTTGTAGATGGCGGAATGACAAAAAATAATTTTCTTATGGAATTGCAGTCAAAGGTGATGGGTGTATCGCTTGACCGAGCTGTTACAAGAGAAACTACTGCACTAGGGGCAGCGTTGCTTGCAGGTTTGGCTGTAGGAATTTGGGATAAAAAGAAGCTAAAGGAAAAGAGACGTAGCGAAGTAGTGTTCACACCCGATGGAAAGGAAATGGAGGAAGAGTATAAAAAGTGGAAAGAAGCCATGAAACGATGTATGAAGTGGGATTGCTAGATGAAAAACAACTAAAGGATTTTGCACTTTCATTATCGAAGGATATTGAAGGTGGAGAAGTTATTTTTCTCAGAGGAGAACTGGGAAGCGGTAAAACGACCTTTGTTAAAGGTTTTGCTACAGGATTTGGTATCGATGAAAGGATAGTTAGGAGTCCGACCTTTACAATTGTGAACGAATACTCAGGAGTAAATCTTGAATTAATTCATATAGACCTGTATCGCTTGCGATCAATGGAAGAGGTTATAGAGCTTGCCATTGAAGATATTATAGACGAGACCACGGTAATGGTGGTAGAATGGCCTGAGTTATGTGAAAAATTGTTCAAAAATAATATAGAGATATTCTTTTATCATTATGATGAAACATACAGAAAGATAAGATTGAAGTTACTTGAGGATAGAACGTATAATAACACCATGAACTGGTTAAAAAGTCACGTTCAGGAATAGAGATATAATTGGAGGTGAAATGATATGTCTCAAAAATTCCAGTTGTTAGAACAGGCTAGCAGTCAGGAAAAAACAATAAAAATACCCGATAAACTTCCTGCAATAGCCACACGCACAAATATGCTGGTGTATCCATCATCAGTTATGCCCTTATATGTGGGTAGAGAAAAGTCTCTTTCAGCACTTGAAGATTCCATAGGTAATTACGGACAGTTATTATTCCTGGTTTCACAAAAGGATATCACAACAGAAAATCCAGCAAGAGAAAATCTATTTGATGTTGGAACAGTAGCAAGGATTGTTCAGTTAATGAAGATGCCAGATGGAAACTACAAGATACTGGTAGAGGGATTGGAACGCGCTGAAATAACGAAAGTTCTGGAAGATGAAGAGTCTTTTTTGTTTAAAATAAAAGTCCTGAAGCCCAAATACAGAATGACCAAATCTTTGGAGGCACTTATAAGGAAAGTTCAGGAACTTGCAAAGAGATATGTCGGAATGAGCAGAAGGTTTCTTGATGAGGTTACGAAAGCGCTTGAGGATACATCAGATGCAGATAAATTTGCTGATTTTATTTCCTCCCTTCTTCCTCTTGAACTGGAGGAAAAACAGGAATTACTTGAACTGGTTTCTCCGAGAGATAGATTGAATAGACTTCTTGAGATACTTACAAGAGAAGTGGAAATTTTGTCCCTTGAAGAGGAATTGGACAAAAGGGTAAAGCAAAAGATCGAGCAGAATCAGAAGGAATATTATCTGAGAGAAAAGTTACGCGCTATACAGGAAGAGCTTGAAGGCGAAGAAGACGCTGAAATAAAAGAAATAAAGGATGCTCTTAAAAGTAAGGAATATCCAAAAGAAGTAAAAGAAAAGGCAGAACATGAAATTTCAAGGCTGGAGAAAATGTCTCCCTATTCACCAGAAGCTTCGGTTGTTAGAACTTACCTTGATTGGCTCCTGAAACTTCCGTGGACAGAGGAAACTGAAGACAAAATTGAAATAAAGGAAGTCAGAAAGGTACTTGACAAAAACCATTATGGTTTAACCGAGGTTAAGGAAAGGGTTCTGGAATTTCTGGCTGCAAGGAAATTTTCAAAAAATCTCAGAGCCCCAATTCTGTGTCTTGTAGGTCCTCCAGGAGTAGGTAAAACATCTCTGGGACGTTCCATCGCTGAAGCCACAGGAAGAAAATTTGGAAGGATTTCCCTTGGCGGAATGAGAGATGAAGCAGAGATCAGAGGACACCGAAGAACATATGTTGGTGCTCTTCCAGGAAGAATATTGCAGACGATTCAGAAACTTGGCACTCGAAACCCTGTTATGATTCTGGATGAAGTAGAAAAGATGGGAGTTAGTTTTCAGGGAGATCCAGCTTCAGCCCTGCTAGAAGTTCTGGATCCCGAACAAAACGTGGATTTCACAGATCATTATCTTGAAATTCCCTTCGACTTATCCAGCGTTTTATTTATAACGACAGCTAATGTAACGGATACCATTCCACCGGCACTAAAAGACAGAATGGAACTGATTGAAATACCCGGCTATACAGATACAGAAAAGAAACACATAGCCAGGGACTACATATTACCCAAGATATATGAAGAGTACAACACGACTAAAAAAACAGTAACAATCTCAAGTGCAACAATAAAAAGAGTAATTAGAGAATACACCCGTGAAGCGGGTGTAAGGAATCTTGATAGAAACCTATCTAAAATCCTGAGAAGATCTCTCTTGCAACTGGCAGAGGGGCAGAAAAAAATCAAAATAAGTGTTAGAAACATAGAAGACTTTCTTGGAGTTCCCAAATTTAAAGATAGCGATCTTATCAGGAAACCTGAAGTAGGCGTTTCAACGGGTTTGGCCTGGACGGCAGTTGGTGGCGAAACCATGTACATTGAGGTGTTGCCTGTTCCAGGCAAGCAAAAACTTATTTTGACGGGTCAGCTTGGAGATGTGATGAAGGAATCTGCACATATTGCACTAAGCTTTGCAAAAAAAATGTGTGAAAATCACAAAGATTTCTTTGAGAAGCACGATTTCCATGTTCACGTCCCCGAAGGAGCCGTTCCAAAGGACGGACCATCTGCCGGTATAACATTGATCACAGCAATAGTGTCAGCAGTTACGGGGAAGGCTGTCAAGCATGATGTTGCCATGACTGGAGAAATAACACTCCGGGGCAAAGTTCTTCCCATAGGTGGTCTCAAAGAAAAATTGATGGCAGCATATCGTTCTAAGATGACCAGAGTGCTTCTGCCTTCAAGGAATAAGAAGGATCTGGAAGACGTACCCAAAGAAATAAAGGATAATCTTGAGTTCATATTTGTAGATAGCGTTGAAGATGCCCTCAAGGAGGTACTTGTAGATTGAACAAGATAAAGAGTGTAAAGCTTGAAGCCACAGTTTTCACTCCTGGAGATTATCCAGCACCGAAGGAAAAGGAAGTTGCCTTTTTGGGTCGATCAAATGTAGGAAAATCCTCCTTGCTGAATAAAATATTTGGGAGGAAATTAGCCCATACAAGCTCAAATCCTGGAAAAACTAGATCAATAAATTTTTTCACGGTTAACAACAGTTTCTTCTTTGTTGACCTTCCAGGATACGGATATGCCCGCGCTTCAAAAAAGGAAGTTCAACGCTGGCAGAAATTGATTATTAATTATTTTGAAAACCGCGAATCGTTAAATCTGGCGGTAATGCTTATAGATGGCAGACATCCGTTACAGAAAAAAGATTTAGAAATGCTTGAATGGCTTAAGGCTTATACCGTACCGTTCATAGTGGCTGAAACAAAGATCGATAAGTTGTCTCGTAGTGAAAGGTTCAAAATGAACAAGCTGCACAATAAGGAGCTTATTGAATGGGACTCACCACTTTTAATACCCGTCTCAGCTAAAACAGGAGAGGGAATAAATAAGTTACTGGGAATACTTATATAAAGATTAATGCCCGCTATGGCGGGCATTTTTTATTCTAAGATCTTTTCAAAAACGTTAACAGGAAACTCATTTATCTGCTTCCAGTAAAGTCCTTCTTTTTGCTTGATGAAATCCCCTGGATTCTCATCCCAACCATATTCCTTTATCACGATCCAGTCATTTTTGGATACACCATCGTTAACTATAAGGTAGGAAAAAGGCAAAAATTCTAATTCAGAAGTCTCCTTAACACCATTTACATAGATGTCCAGTGTTACAGTAAAAGTCTCACCAGGAATCTCCATAACAATTTTGAAGGCTTTGCCTTCATCAAATAAAGTAGCATTTAGTATGGTTGCATTACCTGAAACATCATATTCGCATGAATCTACAGGGAATTCAAAATTATATATCAGCTCTGCTTCTTCGCCGGCAACAAGATAAGACGATGGTTCATCTTTTAGTATTTTTTCAACGATAGTCACCGTTGCTGATTCTGCCAGTTTTTGCTTGCTATCATTTTCAGTTAAAGTAGCAATATTGCTTAAATAGTGGATATCAGAACTGGTACTATCATTGAAAAGCGTAACAGAATAGTCCAGCTTTGTGGATGGTTCAGTGATATGCCATGTTCTTAATGTGACATCCGGTTCAATATGAAAACCTTCAGGTACATTTGTTATTTCATCCTCTATCGATGAAAGTTCGTCTATTGAAATTTCAGTGGTTGGTTCATCAGGTAAAATGACATTTACTGAGTTGGTTGCAATGCCATTCTCGGAGGTCACTGTAGATATTACTGTGTATTCTATTTTTTTCTCTTTTGTTACGAAAGAAAAACTGTATGATGCATCTTTACCAGGTTCTATTGTTTCTGTTCCATAAAGTGTTTTTGTTTCTATGTTAGAAAGCTCTGCTATTACTTCAATATCATTCACTGTGCTGGAACCAGTGTTTGAAACAATAACATTTCCCGTTATCGTGTAGGTGCTATCCAGCGTATCACCATCATCTCTGGTTGCTTCAATGGCATATTTAATTATTTCTTCCTCTCCTGATATAAGTTTAATGACATCTTTGTCTACAGATTTGTTAAAAGTCCAGTCATAATCTTTTTTAATTATCCAGGCAACATCAGCGCTAATTTCCGCAACAATATTAGTAGCAGTTGAGTTCAGTTCAGCGTAGATCTTTGTTTGATCTTCTGTAATATATGTAAGGCTGGGTCCAGGTGAAGCATCGTAAAATTCTGATTTAGGTGAACTGTCTGGAGTAAAAGATGTGTTATATGTGCTGCCAGGAAAAGGGTCGCCATCCGAACCTCTGTCTCCCTTATATTCATCGAGAGCGTTATCGTTATCAGCTTCTACAACATGAACCTTTCTATGCTTATCGTCTGATTGTCTTGCCTGTTCATCAATGTGGTAAATTAAAAGTCCGTGTCCGGGAAGGGCACTATCATATCCTGTTTTCTGCCTGTTTTCAAGTAGAAAGTATTCGATGTTCTTTCTAGCAGGATTGTTGTAAACCACAATATCTTCATGTAATTCAACTTCATCGAAAGTTAGAGAACCATGGAAGTTGTCAAGCACTGAGGGATTGACCCACTCAAGATGCAATTTACTCCACCCGGTTAGATGCGCGGGTGAATCTCCAGGTACTTCGTGCCAGTTCCAGGAACCGTGGCCCATAAGTCCCCAATCTCCTATGCCATCAGATGATCCATCTGTATCGTAGAGATCCGGAAGGCCCAATCCGTGTCCCAGTTCATGACAGATAACGCCGATCGTTGTGATATAAATATTTTCTTCCCAATCGAGTCTTTCAGGTTGCATGGTGTATCCTCTGACATTTACTCCGTCATTTGTTTCGTATGAAATAGAAGATTTGTGTGACCAGATATCTGTAGGGTCTCCGGAGAATTCCTGTCCCTGCCCCTGATGTATGATTATCAACGAATCTACATCGCCATCATTGTTGTTGTCGTACTGTGAATAATCAAGGTCTCCATCTCCATAAATGGCTGCTTCCAGGGCCAGCTTGTATGCCCTTGAAGAATAATAATTATGACTTTCGGGAGCGTTGTACCAGCCAACAACCTCGAACTGAATATCGAGTTTGTTATACGATGTTTCCTCATAGTAATCTTTTACGGAGTTTTCGATTCCGTTAAAGACCTTTTCAAAATCCGATAAATCAAAGGAAGTTGCTGTGTCAGAGAAATTGATAAGCACCACAGGAAATTTCAGTATTCCCGTGGTAACCGTTTGCTTTTCATATTCAACCGGTTTAGCTGCTTTCCTAAAATATTCTTGAATATCAAATTTGATTGATGGAGGTGTATCCTTTTTAACCAGGTTTCCTGTTAAGCTAAGCGTACCTTTTTCTTTTAATGAAAGATATTCCCACCATCCTGTATCTGGATTTTTCATAACTGGATAACCGTTGTAAAGTACAAGGTGGGCAAATTCATCTCCAATTTGATAAACCATGAAGGTTGTACCATCAGGCTGAGAAAGCTCAGTTATTCCTGGATAAGAAGGAACAGAAAAAGCAAACACTGTTAGAAATATTATTACTAGAGTCAACGTATTTTTCTTCATATCATTCTCCGTCCTTCATTGCATCGATACGATCAATAAAATTTTCATCATCGATTTCATTAATGATGTCACCATATTGATTAGAATCTGTTAGCAGTGAGGATAAAGCTAAAGTTTTCAATAACTCCTGTTTTGATAGCGGATCGGGAATATAATCTACTACCATTTCATTCTGTTCATCAAGAACAAATAGTCCCATATTTATTGAATCATTTAATTTTCCCATGGAAAGATAGACAAGAGATAATCCGGCTTTTTTCTCAATGGAATCATTTGCTTTTATAAAATCTTCTTCAGCTTTATCATTCATGCCCTTTAAATAATATGCCCAGCCTCTACCTTCATAGGCGCTGGCCTTTTTCTCAGGACCGCTAAATAATCCCTCAATAATATAACTGAAACTATCTATCGCTTCTTCAATGTTGTTTTCTTTTAAACTGTCAAAACCTTTGTCAAGTGGTTTATATGATGGTACGCATGAAACAAGCGCAAAAACTGCTATTATTAATAGAAGGATAGAAGTTACATTTCGTTTCATCAGGACACCTCCATTACAATTTTACATTATTACTTAAAAAATTGCTTTAGATAAAGTACGCAGGAGATGTAAGAAATGGATATAGCTGTTTTTGGCAATATTAACATTGACATCATCGCATTAATGGAAAGAGAGCAGAAGTCGTCAGAAGAACAGAGAATTCTCAATTATCAGCTTATGCCTGGTGGTACGGCTGCTAATACAGCCATTCAACTTAGGCGACTTCGAAACCGTGTGTTCCTCAATGGGGCTGTAGGAAGCGATATTTTTGGTAATGTACTGATAGAAAAGATGAACGAAGCAGATGTTTCTGCTGAGGATGTTGATATTTTAGAGAAAGAAAAAACGGGTTTGTGTTTTGCTGCTGTTCAGGAGAAAACTGGATACAGATTTCTCCAGACTTTTAGGGGTGCCAATGAATCCTTCAAACCGAAAAAAGAAAACTGGAAAGCAGTGAACCACTTCGCAGGAATGAATACATTCCAGATCAAGGAAGTTGAATCCTTTATGAATTATACTTCAGTTAATTCTTACACACCTGGTGGAATTGTGAGTTTTGAACAGCCTGAAGAAATAGTAAGGATAAGTAGGAAATTCAAAGTGATCTTTTTCAATGAAAAAGAGTGGAACAGTGTAAGCAATGCCGGCAAAATACGTTCAAATATGGTTGTGATAACAAAAGGAAGTAGTGGTGCTGAGATTGTCGGAGGACCTGAGCATAAAGGATACGATTCGAAAGCAAAAGATACAACGGGTGCAGGAGATGCTTTCTGTGCGGGTTTCCTCCATCTTTATGCAAAAAAAGCTCCCTTAATAGATTGTCTTGCATTTGGGAACATACTGGGAAGTTTGACGGTAAAAGAATATGGTGCCCAGGGCACCTTTAAATATAAAGATATTATTAATTTCACCAAATCGAGTGAACCAAAGTTGCTTAAATATTTAGAAGGGGCTGAATAACAGCCCCGGAGTTTATTGTCAATAATTTTCCACAAAAAGCTCAAAGAAAGCTTTTGGATGTTTACAGGCAGGGCAAATTTCTGGTGGAGCTTTCGCTTCTAGTATGTATCCACAATTTCTGCATTTCCATAAAACCTTCTCATCTCTTTCAAAAACGCGATCATTTTTTACATTTTCAGCGAGCTTCAAATACCTTTCCTCGTGTTTTTTCTCAACCTTTGTTATCTGCCTGAAGGAATTTGCGATTTCTCTGAAACCTTCTTTTTCAGCCGTATCAGCGAAATTTGGATATAGTTCTGTCCATTCCTCATTCTCTCCAGCAGCAGCTGCGATGAGATTTTCATATGTTCCACGAAGATCAACAGGATAATCAGCATTTACAGGAAGCTTTTCCGGAAGTTCATCAAGTCCTTCAACTATATGTTTAAAGAACACTTCGGCATGTTCTTTTTCATTATCCGCAGTTTCCTTAAATATTGCGGATATTTGTTCAAATCCTTCTTTTTTTGCTTTTGAAGCGTAAAATGTGTATCGATTTCTTGCCTGAGACTCACCTGCAAAAGCTTTCATAAGGTTTTTAAGGGTTTCTGTTCCCTTTAAACTCATTACTTCACTTCCAAAGTTTTGGTGTATAAAACCATTATATCAATTTGTATTAATTATTAATTAGGAAATTGCCTAATTAATTCTCTGTGTCAACCTCATCATTGCTAACACCATATTTCTCGTCTTCGATATTTCCTGAGGGTTCTACATGAACATGTACGTCATATATATTCTTGTTCTTTTCTTTAATAGTCTCTTCAACGTTCTTTGCTATTTTGTGTGCTTCTCTGACCTGAAGTGACCCATTGACCTCAATATCAAGGTCCACAAGATATTTATAACCCATTTTTCTAATTCTAACTTTGTGAGGGTTTCTTACTTCATCCAAATTCTTTAGTGAATTGAACAATTGCCTGTAAACATCGTTTTTTTGGTCAATACCATCCATAAGTTCCTGGCTGCTTTCCTGGAAAAGTTCAACAGCATTCTTTATAACTATAGCTGAAACAAAAATACCCAGCAGTGTATCTATGATAACCAAATCAGTAAAATAAATTACCAGCATGCCTGTGAGGACGGAGAGAGAAATTAAAATATCATTTCTCATGTTGTAAGCATCCGCGATAAATACTGAGCTATCAATATTTTTCCCAATTCTATACTTATATCTAAAAAGGAAGAACTTTGTTGCAATTGAAACAGCTGAGATCACGATTATAATTCCTATATCCTTTATTTCCGGTATACCCTGAAACAACCTTTGAATACTTGTTAGAGCAAGCTGACCACCGGCGAAAAAAATGATCATAGATACTACTTTGGTTGCTATTGTTTCAGCACGCTCGTGACCGTAAGGATGTTCCTTATCCGGCGGTTTTGCCGAAATTTGTGTTGAGACCAGTGTTATTGCAGAAGTGATTATGTCTGAAGCCGAATCTACACCATCTCCGAGTATGGAAACACTACCGCTTAAAAATCCGAAAGTGATCTTAAAAAATGCAAGAATGCTATTTACTACTATTCCTATAATAGAGGTTTTTTTTGCTATCCTGTTTCTTTCCAAATCCATAATTTTTTTCCTTTCTTGAACTACCAGGGGTATAACTTTGTCTAAGAGTCGAGCTTACCCCCCTATAATTGTACCTATAAAGGGCTGATTTAATCAGCCCTTTTTTTCTACTGCTAAAGTAGAGAAGGGAAGAATCTCCAGATAGTCGTTTCTACTATTTATCGTTCCACATATTTCAACTGGTGACTCCGACTTATTTGGTATTTTTTTCCTATTGACAGAATAATTATAGTATAAACGAACTGTATGATTACTATTCTTCAGAACAATTGAGAAAAGATCTTTTTTCACATTGATAGCAGTAATTGTTGCTAAATCAATCCATTTTCTTTGTGCCCTGAAACTCAACATTTTCTTGAATTTGTTGAAATATGAGTCACGTTTTTCCTTCTGGTATTCAAGTGAAATATCTGAATAGGGGGTGTTTTTGTTAGTTGCCTTCCATTCAGTTTGGAACGGGCCAGTTCCTCCTTGATACCAGGGGAAAGGCTCCAAAACTTCTTCTGTGTAATTTTTATGGTATTTACCTTTCATGCCTAGCTCTTCTCCGTAATATATGCAAGGTATGCCAGGGAGGGTTAACAGAATGGAATAGGAAAACAATGTTTTTCGCTTGCTGCCCTTCATATAGGTGAGCGTTCTGGACATATCATGATTATTAAGAAAATTAACTGGAATATATTTTTTGTTAATCAATGTTGCGTTAATTGCCTCGTGGAGACGTTCTGGATTACGATCTTTAACGCTTTCTTTTATAGCGTATGATAAGGGGAAATTAAAACCCGCTCCAAAAACAGCTGAATAACGCTCAACCACTTCCTGTTCATCCCAGACTTCGCCAATGAAGAAATGTTTTTCCTTGGACTTCGACATTACTTGTATAAGATTTTTCCAGAAAGAAAGGTTTTTTTCATGTTGATATTCAAACCTGCCCTCGTCTATAGAAAAATCGAAAATATGTTTGGCGGCGTCAAAACGAAAGCCATCAAATCCTTTACTCAACCAGAAAATACTTATATTCTCAATTTCTTTTATCAACAACGGGTCTTCATAATTAAGAGAAGGAGAGGTTGGACCAAAAAGAGAATAGTACCATTTATTGTTGAATTTTCCCCAAAGACTATGCCCGTCCCATGGACGTTTTGCCATAAGCCATGCTCTATTATTTAGATCCAGATACCAATTTTTGAAGGGGTTCTTGTTGTGTAAAAATCCTTTGAACCATTCGTGATTTACGGATGTATGGGTCAGCGGTAAATCTAAAATAACTTTAATATTTCTTTTGTGGGCTTTTTCTATGAATAATAATAAATCATCAAAATTGCCATATATGGGATTTACTTCATAGTGATCTGAAATAGTATAACCGTGATAGGATGGGGATAACATAACAGGCATTAACCATATTGAGTCAAAACCAAGGTTTTTCAAATAATCCAATTTCCTGGTTGCACCCTGAAAATCACCTATTCCATCTCCGTTGCTGTCCGCAAAGGAACGTAGATATAGTTGATAAATCAATATTAGGATTTCCCTCCTGTGAACGTTTACATAGATCAATTATAGCAGGGTAGTGTAATCACTATTATGATAAAATTAAGATTACTGGAGGTGAAATAGTGTACATAGAAAAAATTGTTAAAAAAGGTGAAGAAATGGAAGCCAGTGATATTCACTTAACAGTAGATCAGAATGTGATGTATCGTGTAGAGGGGAACCTTGTTCATGATGAAGAATTTATGGTAGAAAAACCTATTATGAATAAACTCATTGATGAATTGCAATCTATGTCAGATAGAAGACTGAAGAATGTTGATGAAAACGAAGTCGACTTCTCTTTCGGTTTTGATGAATCCAGAATACGTGGCAATCTGTACTTCTCTGTTAAATCTCCAGTAATTGCGCTTCGTATAATTCCCAGGGAAATTAGGACAATAGATGATCTGGGTTTGCCCAAAATGTTCAAAGATTTTTGTGAACCAGATAAGGGACTTGTACTTGTTGCGGGACCAACCGGTAGTGGAAAATCAACCACTCTCGCGGCTATGCTTGAATATATTAATGTGAGAAGACAGGTTCATATAATAACCATCGAAGATCCTATTGAATATGTTTTCAAGGGAAAAAAGGCATTGATTCATCAGCGTGAGCTGGGAGGAGACACACGTTCCTTCTACAATGGTTTGAAATATGCTATGAGACAGGATCCGGATGTTATTCTGGTTGGAGAGATGAGAGATTCAGAAACAATGGAACTGGCTATGACAGCAGCAGAAACGGGACATCTGGTCTTTTCAACCATACACACCAATTCAGCAGCAACAACCCCGGAACGTATTGTAGGCGTTTTCCCTCCACACCAGCAGAATCAGATCGCGATGCAACTTGCTAACACTTTGATAGCGGTTATATATCAGAGACTATTAAAAAGAAAAGACGGTAAAGGCAGGATAGCTGTAATAGAAATCATGGTTGTTAACCAGGCCATAAGAAACCTAATTAGAGAACAGAAATTCCATCAGATTAATTCCATGATGCAGGCAGGTGGAAAGTTAGGCACGGTAACCTTTGATGATGCGCTAATAAAGGCATATAGAAGTGGTATTATCACCAGAGAACAAGTAAAGGCTTTTGCAAGAGATCCGCAGAGTATTTCCAGGAGGTTAATTTAATGGATCTTGACAAAATAGTGAGGAATTTCAAAGAAAAACTGAAGGAAGTGGAAAAGGAATTATCGGATCCTTCGGTTATTTCAGATAGTGATAGATTAAAGGAACTGAGTAAAGAGCATTCAAGACTCAAGACAATTTCTCAAATATACAACGATTTAAAGAGCAAAGAAGAAGAAATCGATGGATGGAAGGAACTATTGGAAAGTGCTTCGGAAGATGAATCTGAAGAAATAAAGCAAACTATTGACAGCCTTAAAAGAGAACGAAAAAAACTTGAAATGGATTTAAAGCTGCTTCTAGTTCCTGACAGAAACAGTGATCGAAATACAATAGTTGAGATTAGAGCAGGAGCAGGCGGGGAAGAAGCCGCGCTGTTTGCTGGAGATTTATTCAAAATGTACACACGTTTTGCAGAAAACAGAGGCTGGAAGGTAGAGTTGATAAATTCCAATGAAACCGATCTTGGTGGTTTTAAGGAAGTGGTTTTTCACATAAAAGGTAAAGAAGCCTACACGATAATGAAATACGAAAGTGGCGTTCATAGGGTTCAGAGGGTTCCAGAAACGGAATCAGGAGGTAGAATACATACCTCCACTGCCACCGTTGCCGTTCTTCCTGAGGCTACAGAGGTCGATGTTGAGATAGATCCTGGTGATTTAAGAATAGATACTTACAGAGCTTCCGGGGCTGGTGGACAGCACGTTAATAAAACCGATTCAGCGGTTAGAATAGTTCACAATCCAACTGGAATAGTAGTAGCCGTTCAGAGCGAAAGGTCTCAGCATCAAAATAAACAAAAGGCGATGAACTTTTTGAGAGCCAAGTTATATGACAAAAAGGTTAGAGAACAGGATGAAAAGCTCTCGAATAGAAGAAAAACTCAAATAGGAACAGGGGATCGGAGTGAAAAGATCAGAACGTATAATTTTCCCCAGAACAGGATAACCGATCACAGGATAAACTTCACCACCCACCGCCTGGAAGATGTTTTGAATGGAGAATTAGATGAGATTATTGAAAGCATTACAGAAGAAGAGTTAAAGCTCAAACTCCAAGAACTGCTTAAAGAAGTAAACAACTAAAAAAGCCGGGTTATCCCCGGCTTCAAATTCTTTCTACAAACACTTTATCAATCAGATTCATAACACCATCATATTTACATAATTTAGTACCGGAAGTCATCGTGGCAGCTGAGCTGGCAGCGCCTGCCATTTTCAGACAGTGTTCAGGCTCACGATCCATTTCACGATACATGCAGTAGACTCCAAGAAATGTATCTCCCGCACCAACAGAACTGCCAACCTTGACTTCGGGTACACTTACTTTGAATATTGAACCTTCAATAAAACAAATAGCTCCATCTTTACCCATAGTCAGAAGTATTTCTTTAATGGAATACCTTTTGGAAGATTCCTTTAAGGATTTTATTATTTGTTCTTCGCTGTCCAATTTACTATCGATTAATCTCGAGAATTCATGCAAATTTGGTTTTATACCATACGGAGAAGCTTTTATTCCTTCAAGTAATAACTGATTATCCGTGTCAAAATATACCCTTGCTCCGATTTTGTTTGCGTTATTGATTATTTTGTAGTAAAAATCATTGGGTAAACCTTCGGGCACGCTTCCCGAAATTAGTAGATAATCTCCCTTTCTCAAAAGGGTTTCAACGTTTTTTATAACCTTTTTTTCTTCAATTTTATCGATGGAAGATCCGGGAACACTGAATCTGAATTGTTTTTCTTTTGTCTGAAGAATTAGGTTTGTTCGGGTATTATTGTTAAGATTCACCGTGGAGTATACGACACCTTCTTTATCGAGCATTTCCATTATCTGTCTTCCGGTATCACCACCAAGAAGCGTTATTGCAACAGAGTGCCCCCTCATTTCATTTATCGCTCTAGAAATGTCAATTCCCTTTCCCGCGGGGTAATCAATCATTTCATTTACCCTTATGGTATCGTCTTTTTTAAGTTTATCTATGTAATAATATCTGTCAAGACAGGGGTTCATGGTGAGAGTCAGGATCATTCTTATTGACCTCTTCTGAACATCTCGGTCCTGTCTTGATCCTGTTGTATTTTCATGAACCTGTGTTTGGCGTCTTCCGCCATTTTCTCAAGAATACTCTCCAAATCGCTTGTTTTGAAAAGATTTTCTGCTTTTTCACGTAAAGGTTTTTCCAGGTAGTAGGTTTTCTCTTTTTCTGGAGTAAATACGATATGTTCTATGTTTCTTTTTTTAAGATCAAAGTCGATTCTGGAAAGAAATTCGAAAACATGATCAATGAAAACATCACCAACATCAGACATCGTTTTTGCATCGTTTAGTTTTTCACGGTATTCATGTTCCATTTCGTTGTAGTGCTTGATAAAAGAGAGCTTTTCACCCATACTGTCACCTCCGTAGAAATAGTCATTACAACCTGTTAAATGCAAGATTCACATAAGCCAGTGACACTATTACCGATGTTTCAACACGCAAAATTCGTTTTCCAAGTGACATAAAGCGTCCAGACTTTCCGAGTTCATCGAGCTCTATCTGATTGAAGCCGCCTTCCGGGCCAACAATGATTCTTACGTTGGTATTCTTAGAAAGACTTTCCATAACTTTTTTTGGCTGTGTTCCAGAAGGGTCAAGAATTAAATCGAAAGAATCTTTATTATCATTAAGTGAGTTGGTAATTTCAAACTCCGGGAAAAACGGATTGACACATTGTTTAGACGCTTCTATGATTATTTTTTCTATTCTTGTTATTTTCCTTTCATCAAACCTGGCTACAGAACGATCTGAATGAAAAATCTCGATTCTGTCCACCCCAAGCTCGGTTGCTTTTTCCAGGGCTATTCTTAATGCAGGCCATTTTGTGGCAGCAATTGCCATGGTTACTACTTTGTTGTCATGTTTTACTTCATCTTTCTTAACAATCTTTCCCATGGCTTCTTCTTTATTTAAACTGGTTAATTCAAATGTGTAAAGATTACCTTTTCCATCAAGTCCTAAAAGCCTTTCACCAATACTGGCTCTTGTAACTCTAAGATGATGTGTTTCTGTCTGGTTTAATTTTACATTATCTTTCTCTGGCAATACATAATATGCATTGGCCACTTAGCCGATTACCTCCGTACCCATATATGGAATAAGTACATCGGGCACATCGATACGACCATCAGTTCTCTGGTAGTTTTCGATTATCGCTATTAATGTTCTTCCTATGGCAAGTCCTGAACCATTAAGTGTATGAACATATTTAATCCTGTTGTCTTTGCCTCTGAATCTTGTATTACATCGTCTCGCCTGGAAGTCTTCTGTGTTACTGCACGAAGAGATTTCTTTATAATCTGAGTAGGAAGGAAGCCAAACTTCAACATCGTAGGTTTTTGCGGATGCAAAACCAAGATCTGCTGTACAAAGCGTAACCACTCTGTAAGGGAGTTTCAACAGTTTGAGAACCTTTTCAGCATGACCGGTCAGCTCCTCCAGCGCATCGTAGGATTCTTCAGGTTTTGTAAACCAGACGAGTTCAACTTTATCAAACTGGTGAACACGAACCATCCCGCGAACATCCTTTCCATGACTTCCTGCCTCTCTTCTGTAACATGGAGTGAAGGCAGCATACTTTAAAGGTAAGCGATCCATTTCAAGGATTTCATCTTTATGTTGTGCAACAAGTGGAACCTCTGCAGTTGGTATGAGAAACATATCATCCGGATCTGTTCTAAAAGCTTCTTCTTCAAATTTTGGGAGCTGTCCTGTAGATAGCATGGTCTCTCTGGTTACTATATGAGGAGGCAGTACCTCTTCATATCCATGCTCGGTAGTGTGGAGATCCAGCATGAAATTCTGTAATGCTCTACTCAGCTTTGCAATTTGTTTTCTCAAAAGGACAAATCGGGCACCACTGAGTTTTGCTGATGTGTCAAAATCTATCATGCCAATTTCTGGACCAAGATCCCAGTGAGGTTGAACATCGAAATTAAATTCTGGTACATCGCCCCAGGTTTTTACAGTAATATTGTCTTCTTCATTGTTGCCTATCGGAACGCTCTCATTGGGGATATTGGGTAAATGAAGTACCAGGTTCCTAACCTTGTTATCTATATTTTTCGCTATTTCAGACTGTTCCTTCACACTGGTTGAAATTTCTTTAGCTCTGTCTTGAAGCTCTTTGGCTTTCTCATTATTTCCTTCCCGTTTTTCCTTGGCTATTTTTGAGGAAATTTGATTTCTCTCAGCCTTCAACTGGTCGGAGTCAGAAATTGCTTTTCTTCTTTTTTCATCGAGTTCTAAAATTTCATTAACTATGGAGATATCGATTTTCCTGCTTTTTAGTCCTTCTTTAACTCGTTCCGGTTTTTCTCTTATGAGCTTCAAGTCCAGCATCTCAATCCTCCTCTAATGTAATTTGCAATTCAACGTTGCTTCCTTCAAAAGAATCGTCCTGTGTGTTATACCAAAGTTCGGACGCGTTTATTTCACGGTTGTTTTTCTTGTCAAGAACGAATACATCGTCTTTTAGATGAAATCTGTCTTCGTTTGCAAAGTATTCAAAGAAAAGTGCTCTGGCTTCCATATCACCTTTATACAAAATGATTATCGGAGAAAAATCCTTATGACTCTTTGGAAGGGAGTTGCCTTTGTAATAATCTTCTTCTAGCTTGAATTCAATGCTTTTAGCTCTTCTTATATTGATTTCCTGGTCATCTTCTGTATTTATCTTTGCAACGACATTATCTTCAAGAGTACCTTCAGATGTATTAATGTCGTAACTAAGTCTCATGCTGGTAGCTTCACCGGTTGAAAAAATTATGTGAGTCAACCCCGAAGTGTCAAGATATCTCCATTCGCCGTTACTCGAAGTTAACGTTGCTTCGTCTGTAACCACAGTAAACTCTTCTTCCTTCTCTATATAAACGTTACCTGAAAGCTTTGTTTTTTCAGCTGAGCTAACAATGTTGTCAGCAGATATCCTTAAAAGGCGTGCTGAGAAAGCTGTCATTGTCAAAAGAAAAATTACAAGTATTACTACAATTGTTTTTTTCACAATTTTCCCTCCCTATCATAGTATTGTTCCATAGCTTCGAGCAAGCTATTGAGAGAAGTCTGAAGTTGTTTTTTGTTTCTGTCGTCCATGATGTCTAGGATATCTTCTAAAAACTTAACACGACGCTCAATAACCTTTTCGATAACTTTTTTTCCTTTATTTGTAATATCAATTATATAAGCCCTTCGGTCTTCATGAGATTGCTTTTTTCTGACAAATTCTGCTTCAATAAGTCTATCAACCAGTCCGGTGGTCGTACTTTTAGTAATTTCAAGTGTCTGACTTATATCACTCATTCTCTTTTTCCCGTGAAAAAATAGAATTTGCAAAACGTCAAACTGTGCTGGTGTAATGGGGAAATTTTTTACAACCTTGCGCCCTTCTCTTTTAATTCTTATATATACTGAACGTAAGACCTGCTCAGTCTTAGAAGCTGAATTCTCTTGAGTATAGTTCATAAAGTATTTCACACCTCCTGATATTATTATTACTTAAGAAATTATAACACTTGAATAACACCCAAACCTCAATTATTGTATGAAATGAAAAGGATTTTCAATTCTAGTATAATTGGTATATAAAATCATTGAATAATCTTTGTATATTAGACTGTAAAAATTTGAAATTGGGTCACATTTTCAAAAGGCTATGACAGGGGAACACTCAAATGAAAATAAGTCTCAGTGAGTTCGATAAACCGTATGTGAATAACTACAAATTGATAGCTGGTATTGATGAAGCAGGAAGAGGAGCCCTGGCAGGTCCTGTAGTAGCAGCCTCGGTCATTCTCAAGTTAGAGATTGAAGGCATAAATGATTCCAAGCAGCTTTCACCAAAAAAGCGTGAGCTATTATTTGAACAAATAGTTGAAAATTCCATTTTCAGCGTAGGCATTGCGACACCTGAAGAGATAGATGTATATAATATTTTGAATGCTACAAGGATGGCTATAAGAAGAGCTGTAGTGGCAATGAAGAATAAACCAAAATATCTTCTGATAGATGGAAAGAATCTCACAATGGAAGAATATCATGGGGAATGTATCATTGAAGGAGATTCTAAAAGCGCTTCGATTGCTGCAGCTTCCATTCTTGCCAAGGTATACAGGGATAGACTTATGATAAACCTTGACATGCTTTATCCTGAATATTGTTATGCTTCAAATAAAGGTTATGGAACGAAGAAACATTTGGAGGCTATTAAAAAATATGAACCAACTATCTGGCATCGTTTGACCTTTCAGCCTGTTAGGAATTGCTTGAATAAGAAAAGTACCGATGAATGGCTTAAAATTGGTGCAGTTAGTAAAAGACGATTGTTCAGGTGCGGTTATCTTTAAAGGAGGAAGAGCGTGAAAGAAAACAGTTTTGATGAGCTTATAGATGTTATGAGAGTTTTGAGATCAGAAAATGGTTGTGAGTGGGATAAAGAACAAACCCATGAGACGCTCAAACCATATATGATAGAGGAAGCTTATGAGGTTCTGGAAGCCATAGAGAATTGTTCAGATAAAGAACTAAAAGAAGAACTCGGTGACCTTCTCCTGCAGGTGATATTTCATGCCCAGATTGCGAGGGAAAGGGCTGCTTTTGATATATATGATGTGATTGAAACCCTTAAGGATAAACTAATAAGAAGGCACCCACACGTTTTTGGCGATTCAGAAGGTTATTCATACAAACAGTGGGAAGAAATAAAAGCAGAAGAAAAGGGAAAGAACATGAGTTCTTCTATTGGGAAACTCAATATGGCTTTACCAGCACTAAGTTTAGCAAGAAGGGTACAGGAAAATGCAGCAGCTGTGGGTTTTGACTGGACAAAAATTGAAGATGTTGTAGAAAAGGTTCACGAAGAACTGGAAGAATTAAAAGAAGCGAGAAAGAAAGATGATAAAAATGAAATTGATGAAGAACTTGGAGATTTGCTTTTTGCTATGGTAAACCTCTCACGTTTCATGAATATAGATCCTGAAGTTTCGCTCAATAAAGCAACAAAGAAATTTATGAACCGCTTCGAGGTACTCGAACGTCTTATAAAAGAAGATGGTAAGAATATTAACAATATGACACTGAACGAACTTGATAACTATTGGGAGAAAGTTAAGGAGGGTAAAAGAAAATGAAAAAGTCTGTTCTATTACTTATTATTGCACTTCTAACTACTGGAATAATATTTGGTACAGAAGGTTTAAGTCTGGAAACGCCAGTTGCCACAGTTAATGGTGATCCAATTACCACAAGGGAATTTTATGCGGAAGTTATGCCTGTTTACGTACAGGTTTCTCAAAAAACCGAAGAAATTGATCCTCTTCTTTCAGAACTATTAACCAACACTGCTGAAGGCGAGGCATTACTTAAAGCCTATGAAAAAAGAGTTATTGATAAAATGGTCAGGGAAAAACTCATAGTGCAATATGCGGTGCATAAAGGTCTTTTTAATAAAGAAGACTTTGATAAATGGTGCAAAGAGATTAACGATTACATAAATAATAGTCTGGATGAAAACGATTTGACAAGAGAAGAAGCTGATTCTTATTACACATTGAAAAAAGGCTATATTGGAGGTCTGGAAACCTACGAAACATATCTGACCAACAGCGTAATTTTTAACAGGGTTTTTGAAACACTTGTGTCAATCGTTACAGAAGATGCAACTGTTACAGATAAAGAAAAGCAGGAATACTACAATTCCAACAAATATCAGTTTGCTAAATCCGAAGAGAACATTGTGGCTACCATGGAAATATTCGATACCTTTTCAAAGGCGTACAGTTTTCTTACAAGAGCACAGGATAGCACTAATCCTCTCGAATTGTTTACCAGAGAAAAAAGTGAGCTTACACGAAATGACCTATCATCGCTAGAAGATAAAACAATACGCGAGCTCTTCAACAACTTCGAAGAAGGTTTGTTTGAAAGAGTGGTTAACATAAACGGAATTTTTACTGTGCTTTATCTGCACGAACACAATGCCGGAGGTTACAACAGCTTTGAGGAGGTTCGGGATGAAATTGAGAAACAACTACTTGAAGAAAAACAGCAGATATATTGGGAAAATTGGTCAGAAAAAGAGTTTGTTCCATTTAGAGAAAACGCTGAAATTCAAGTATCGGACGAATTCAGCGATTAGGAGTGATCGCTTATGGAAAAAGTTACAGAAGAACAGGTTATGGAGGCGCTTAAACAGGTCTATGATATGGAAATAGGTTTTGACATAGTGAGTCTTGGTTTGATATACGAGGTTAACATAGATGAGGAAAACAATGTCAAAGTAACCATGACACTAACAACTCCTATGTGCCCTCTGGCTGGGTTCATGGTTGAGGAAGCCAGGTCAAAGGTTCAGGAAGTTGGAGGTATAAATGATGTTGATGTCGATTTAACCTTTGACCCTCCCTGGTCTCCTGAAAAAGCGTCAGATGAAATCAGAAACATAATGGGATTGTGAAAACAAGAGAAATTTTCTTAAAAACTATAAAGAAACTTGAAGATGCGGGGATAGAAAGTCCCCGCATTATCGTATATAACATTATGGAAAAATTCCTTGGCATTTCCAGACATAAAATATTTTCTGATGAAGATATTAAGCAAAATGACGAAAAGATCAAAATATTCAGAGATGCGCTGGAAAGGATTATTTCCGGGGTGCCCTTTGACTATGTTTTAGGAAAAGTGAACTTCCTTGGAACTGAACTGAAGATTGATCAAAGAGCTTTAATTCCAAGGACTGAAACGGAAGCACTTACAGAAAAAGTAATCGATAATGAAAAGGGTTTCAAGGGGAATTTTGCAGACATTGGGACTGGTGCAGGAGCAATTGCTGTTACTCTCGCAAAAACCTTTTCAGATAGTGTTATATATGCAACCGACATCTCTGCTGGGGCTCTTGAACTGGCGAAAGAAAATGCCAAGTTAAATGGAATAAATAATATAAACTTCCTGCAGGGAGACTGTCTAAAACCATTGAAGCCATACTTAGAGGAAATTGAAGTGATCGTGTCAAACCCACCGTATATTAGAACAGATCTGATCAAAAATCTTGATAACAACATCAGAGAGTATGAGCCGCTTGTGGCACTTAACGGTGGCAAAGAAGGTTTGGATTTTTATAAAGAGTTAATCACTGGATTGGCAAGTAGAGAAAAAAGAATATATCTGGAAATTGCAGATTATTCTGCCAGTTGTATTGCCAGTATGTCAAAGGATTTAGGTTATTTCTGTGAAATAATTAGGGATATTAATGGTTTCAGAAGATATGCTATTCTTCATCCAGCAAGTCCATGATGTGTTTTGAAAATACCTCCAGATCACCATCAATTTTTAAATCTGCAATGCTGTCGAGCCCGCTTTCACCCCTATTTACAATTATCAACTTACCGCCATTTCTTTTTGATATTAAGGGAAATTGGGCAGCAGGATATACTATCAGAGATGAGCCAAGGGCGACAAATAGTTCTGCATTAACACTAAGCTGTTCTGCTTTATTGATGGCATCCATCGGGAGCATTTCTCCGAAAAAGACAACATCGGGTTTTATCAAACCACCGCAGCTGCATTTAGGTGGATTCTGCTTCTTCAATATTTCAATCAGCTCTTCTTTGGAGTAGGATTTTCTGCAATTTAGGCACAAGAATTTTGAAGTATTTCCGTGCAGTTCCACCACATTGTTAGAGCCAGCCTTTTGGTGTAATCCATCAATGTTTTGAGTGATCACAGCTTCAAGATAACCGGCTTTTTCCAATTTTGAAAGCATTTTATGTGTTGAGCTTGGTTGCTTTTCATCGAAAGAGTGAACTAGATCAAAGGTTAATTCATAATATTTGGCAGGGTTATTCTTGAAGAATTCGAGATCAAAAATGTTATTGGGAAGCCTTTTATATAAACCATTTGGTCCTCTAAAATCTGGAATACCTGATGCGGTTGATACACCCGCACCGGTTAAAGAAACAGTGTACTCACTTTCTTCAAGGTAGCTTAAAAATTCCTCAGCTGCCTTATGAATTTCCAAACTTATCCTCCTTCAACTGTGAAAATAACTTCAGGGAATCTTATTTCACCTGTTCCTTCCCATATAAAGATATTACTTTGAGGACTGTATGTAGGTTCAGGGTCTACAGATAGTGTTTCAGAATTAGGAGGCAGTAAAAGGGTGAGCTTTGAATCATCCTGGAGATCTATATTGAGATCACCTATTGAGGTGTTTATTTGCCCATTTTCAACACTGGCAAAACCGTTAATTACTGAATATTCTTCTACTTCAACTCTGTTACTGGTAATCTGTGTAGCTGTTGAAGCAAAGTCAGATACTACCATTGATCTTGGAAGATCTTTAGATATCTGGTCTACTGACTGCTGAAACTCAGATATTTTCGTTTCTTTATCTTTATCAAACTGATCTAAAAATCGCTCGATTTGTGAAGGTTTATCGAATTTAAGTAACATTATACTTCGCATTATTACCGTACCCTCAGCGTCATATTCGTATTCACTATCGTACGAAACTGTTTCAACCTGGAGTCTGTTTGAAAGCGTCATAAAAATATTAACAGCTGTAAAAGCTACTACAACAATTACCATTATTATAAGAATTTTGTTAAAATTCATTTTAAACCTCCTAACATAAACACTCAGTTTGCATTTATGATTATGATACCATTATTTGTGATAAAATATCAGTGCAGATTGTATGAATTTATATTATTATATTTAGTTTTAATATCTATCCGGTTTTTGGTTTTTGCAATTCATCGGAGGTGTTATTATGAGGATTGTAAGCGGGATGAGGAGTACAGGTGAGCTTCATTTAGGAAATCTTATCACTCTTGACAGATGGATTGAACTTCAAAATGAAGGCAATGAATGCTTCTTCTTTGTTGCTGATTGGCATGGACTTACTTCCCATATTGAATCGACCAGCAAATTTGAGCAGTGGATATACGATATTGTGAAAGTCTATGTTGCTGCAGGTATAGATGTGGATGATTCCGTCATCTTCGTTCAGTCAGCTATCAAAGAACATGCCGAACTAATGTTGTTCTTTTCCATGCTGATTTCTGTTCCGAGACTTCAAAGAATGCCTACTTATAAGGATCAGCAGTTGCAAATAAGTGATAGGGATCTTTCAAGTGCTGGATTCTTACTTTATCCGGTACTTCAGGCTGCTGACATTCTTGCCTACAGGGGAGAAGCTGTGCCCGTAGGTGAAGATCAACTTTCTCACATTGAAATAACACGCGAGCTAGCCAGAAGATTCAACACTTATTTTGAAGAGGTCTTTCCTGAACCAAAGCCCATACTTTCAGAGGTTCCAAAGCTTCCTGGAACTGATGGAAGAAAGATGAGCAAAAGCTACAAAAACTATATCCCTATTGACAACGATGAAGAGAGCCTTTGGAAGCAAATTGCTCCAATGACAACAGATCCCGCTAGAATTAGAAGAAAAGATCCTGGTAACCCAGAGAAATGCCCAGTATGGATGTATCACAAGGCATTTACCAAGAGTACAGATGAAAGAGACTGGGTGAAATGGGGATGCAAAAGTGCAGGCATAGGTTGCATTGACTGTAAAAGACTCCTTTTCGGTAATCTGAAGTCTAGACTGGAACCCATTTGGGAGAAACTCAGATTGTTCGAAAAGGCACCCGAAAAGGTCGATCAGATAATTGCTGAAGGCAACGAAAGAGCACGTGAAGTCGCCTCTAAAACCATGGAGGATGTTAGGAAGGCGATGAAACTAAGGTGGTGAAAAATGAGTGAAGAAAAACTAGTTTTCACTCTCCCCGAGTTTGAAGGCCCTCTTGATCTGTTGTTGTTTCTTGTTAGAAAGCACAGAGTTGATGTCAGACAGATACCATTATCTACAATTGCCGATGAATTTGTTGCTCATCTAGAAAAGATGAAATTTCTAGAACTTGAAGTGACTTCAGATTTTATAATCATGGCTTCCACATTGATGCAAATGAAATCTAAAGCTCTTCTTCCAAGGATGAATTCAGAAGAGGAGCAGGAGTTTAGCGAGCAGAAGCAGGCTTTTTACCAGCAGGTAGAGGAATACAAAAAGATAAAAGATGTTTCAAAAAAACTCCGACACAGGCTTTACGAATCTTATTCGAGGAATCACGTTAAGGCTAATACCCTAGATATCGAGAAAGAAGTCGAAGAACTTCCCGAACAACTTACCGATGCATTTAAAAGTATTATGAAGGAAACCTTTGAAAAAGATAGGGTTTACACAGTCTATGCAGAGCTGTTCAGTGTGGAGGAGAGAATGAACGAGCTTGAAGAAAGATTTGAGATTTCTCTTATAACTGAGCTTAAATCCTTGTCGGGAAGGCTGGAAATAATCGTTACTTTTCTGGCAGTGCTTGAGCTGGTCAAACTCGGTAAGTACACGCTGGTATCGCTGGAACCTGAACCGTTGTTCAGGAGGGTCGAGAATTGAACGAGGATAATCTCAACAAAAAAGCTGCTATAGAAGCTCTAATACTTGCATCAAAAAGGGGCGTAACACCAAAAAAAATAGCCAAGATCCTTGGAATGAGACTGAATCAGGTGATGGTTCTTGTTGATGAACTAACAGATGATTACAAATCAAAGGACCATGGTGTTCAGTTGATGAGTGTTGAAGGAAAACTTCGCTTCTATACAAAAAAAGACTTACAAAGTTATGTTGATAGATTGACCAAAAGACCACTGGTAAAGATAACCGATACCCAGATGGAAGTACTTGCCATTGTAGCTGTCAGAGGACCAGTGACAAGAGTAGATGTCGAATTAATGAGAGGAAAGAACTCCCAGGCACAGCTTGCAGAGCTTCTAAAAATGAGTCTAGTAAGACGTACCAAATCAAAACTGCCGGGTAATCCTTATATGTATAAGGTTACAAGCAAGTTCTATGATGTTTTCCAGATAGATGATGTATCTGAAATCGCAGAGAAGCTTTTTCAAAAAAAGGAGAGTGAAGACGAGTCTGAAACTTCAGAAATTTCTTCAGAAGATGACGAGCCTGTCCAGGAGGAAAGCGGGCAAGGCGATTAAGTCTGGAGTAGTTAAGGTAGATGGAAAAGTCGTTACCGAACCCTGGGTACAGATCGAGCCTCAAAAGAATACAGTTGGGATTAATAACGAAATTATAGAAAACAAATTTGAGAAAAAGGTCGTTTACGCCTTTTACAAACCAGCTGGAACAATAACTACCATGAATGATGAAAAGGGACGCAGGTGTGTTGGTGACATTGTTAGAAATAGAATTAAAGAAAGCGTTTTTCATGTAGGCAGGCTGGATAAAGAAACAGAGGGACTGTTACTTTTAACAAATGACGGCGAATTAGCAAATAAACTTACCCATCCTTCTTCTGAGATTAAGAAGACCTATTTGGTAATGGTCGATTCAAATATTTCAGAATCAGAGTTGAATAACATAATGACTGGAGTAAAACTAAGAGATGGCCATGTTACCGCACCAGCAAAAGTTGAAGTGCTCTCTGATACAGATAAAGGAACACTGGTAAAACTTGTTATCCATGAAGGGCATAAACGGGAGGCACGAGAAATGTTTAGAACCCTTGGGAAAAAAGTGATAAAACTTAGAAGGATCGGTATTGGCAGATTGCCTATAAAGTTAGTGTCTGAACCGGGTAATATAAAACTGCTTTCACCATCGGAGATCGAACTGCTCTTCATGGAACCTTCTTAAATCAATGATTGAGTGATTCGAAGTAGTTTGTGATTTCAAATCTAATTTCTTCCTTTTCAGCTATTTGCCGTGGCAACAACAAATGTATTGTTTCACCATTAACATCAACTTCAGCAAGGGTCTTTTTTGCATCAATAAGCGTATAACCATTTATATTACCTATATTGTCACCACTATCGATAAGAATATCTTCTGGTCTGAAAACTATGTTTTTCAATTCATTAGTTCCATAAGGAGCGAGCATTTCCATAACAGAAATATCGGGTGGATTTTCATAAAGCTCCCTGGGATTGCCTTCTGCAATGAATTTTCCGTTATCCATAATATATAGTTTATCTGGAAGAGCCAGGGCATCTTCGGGTTCTGTTAAAACAATGAGAACAGATCTCCCAAGACTAATCAAAAGCTTTTTCACCATACCTCTAATTTCTGTATGTATTTTCTTGTCGAGTCTTTCGAAGGGTTCATCCATCAGGATAAGATCAAATCTTTTCACCGTTTCTCTGCCCAGCGCTGTTAGTTTTTTTATACCAGCTGGCAGTTCTTTTGGGTTCTTCTGCAAGTATTCTGTGAGCCCGTTTAATTCTTTGGCTTTTGCTTTAACCTTTTTATTCAGTTCTTTGTCTTTTGTTATCTCTAGAGGGAAGGCGATGTTCCTGTATGTGTTGTAATGAGGAAATATCGCATCGTCCTGAAAAATGAAAGCAAGATTTCTATCTGCTGGAGACATTCGTGTCACTTCTCTGTCGCTCATGAAAATCCTGCCTGTATCATATGGATGAAGTCCAGCGATAGTTCTAAGTAACAAGGTTTTACCACATCCTGAGGGACCCAATATCCCATGTATTTCATCCTGTGGGATCTCAAGGTCTATCGGACCTATTTTATAATTACCAATTGTAGCCCAGAGGTCCTTTACTTCTAGTGCTTTCATCCTTTCACCTCCTGGTTATAAAAGATCTTTAACGTCAAATTCTCTTGAGGATTTGGCGGAAAGTAGTGCTGCTTCTATAACAGCAAGATCCTTTGTTGCTTCCAACACATTACCAAGGTTGTTTTCTTTCTTACCAACATAAATATCATAAAAATCATTAAATTCATTCCTGTAGGAACTCTCTTTTGGTAGATTAATGGTATCTTCGCATTTTTCATTATTCAAAATTAATTTTTCATTATTTTCTAAAGCAATTTCTCCTTTGGTTCCGATAACTTTTTTTGGATTTTGCTTTGTATCAAGTCCAAAAGAAACAGTATAGTTTCCCAAGGCGCCATTTTCAAATACGAAGTTCGCTATAAGGGTATCGGTACTGCCAAGATATGTTCTCACTGTTTTCTTTATTGCTGTCACTGATTTTATATCACCCATAATTCGCCTGATGGCAGCTATGTGATGTACACCACCATCAGAAATAAATCCACCTATGTGTTTGGGATCCTTTCTCCATTCTGTGTTCACATATTTGGCATCTTTCCCTGCCAGCCTAACTTCATGCCAAATCAGTAGGGAAGGATCACCTATTTCACCGGATTCTATTAGCTCTTTTGTCTTTTTGAATGCCTTAATATGTCTGAAGTTTTCAGCAATGTAAACTATTCTTTCGCTGTTTTTCGCTGACGTTAGAACCTGCCTCGCCTGATTCATATTTGCACCAAGTGGCTTCTCACAAATCACGTCATAATTATAATCCAGAGCTTTATTGGTAAATTCAGGATTCAGATGTATGGGTACAGTTATATCCACCACATCGATAAGATCGGAATTTAGGAGCTCTTCATAATTATCTAGAACCGTTGGACGTGGTTCGATCATATCTGCAAGTTTCTCGGCTTTAGGACGTGTTCTGCTTGCAAGAGCTGTTATCTCAAATTTTTCATTGAGTTCCTTTAATGCAGGAAGATGGAGAACTCTTGCAGCTATACCGGTTCCAACAATACCCAATCTGATTTTTTTCATATTAATCACCTCTAGTACCATTATATAGGTATGAAACTTCAAATTTAACGATTCAACTGAACACATTATCTCATCAGTTAATACGGGTAAAACTTTTAGGTGTTCTCCTGAGTTTGACAGTTGTAGCGTAAAATTAGAAAAGGCAAGATTTGATGGTAAGACGATGGTAAAAGCATTAGAGATATTGGA